>NZ_RPSG01000023.1:0-808 GCF_003946835.1 Bacillus sp. 2B09 | reverse complement strand
TCCATCAGGTTTGGTGGCGATAGCGAAGAGGTCACACCCGTTCCCATACCGAACACGGAAGTTAAGCTCTTCAGCGCCGATGGTAGTTGGGGGTTTCCCCCTGTGAGAGTAGGACGCCGCCAAGCTTTTCAAAGGATCAGTTCCAGTCGGAACTGGTCTTTTTTGTGCTGTTTGAAAGAAGATCACCTTGATACATATGTGGTATAAATCAGGTTGTTTTAAGTCACTATAAGCGTGGAGATGCTCTAAATCAACGTGAAAGTCTGTGAAGCATGTTCACTTTTAAGTATGGAGAAAAGTAATAGAGAGAAAGAATAGCAGGTGTATAGATGCCTGATACAAATTCATTCATTTAAATGGAGTTGTATAAGTCTATTTTATTGAAATCAAAACATTCATTGCGTTTAACAGTTGAAATAAAGAAATATCTATATCATTAAAGTATAAAAATTGAAAGGCTGCTGATATTTTTAAAGGATTTACTCGTTTTTAAAGAGAATATAGAGAAGAGAATACAGCTGTTAATCGTTGAATTGAAGCCGTTTTGACTGGTAACATCAACATCATCTGTTAAAAGAAATACGTTATGAAAAATGAAATAAAATTTTTTTAATATAGCCTTTACAAATGAGTAAAACCTGTATATAATAATCTTTGTCGGATCGAGAGATTCCTACATAGTGGAGGATTAGCTCAGCTGGGAGAGCATCTGCCTTACAAGCAGAGGGTCGGCGGTTCGAGCCCGTCATCCTCCACCATATTTATTCTTACATAATGTTAGGATAGATAAAGCCGGTGTAGCTCAACT
>NZ_RPSG01000022.1:0-843 GCF_003946835.1 Bacillus sp. 2B09 | reverse complement strand
TGGAGGATTAGCTCAGCTGGGAGAGCATCTGCCTTACAAGCAGAGGGTCGGCGGTTCGAGCCCGTCATCCTCCACCATATTTATTCTTACATAATGTTAGGATAGATAAAGCCGGTGTAGCTCAACTGGTAGAGCAACTGACTTGTAATCAGTAGGTTGGGGGTTCAAGTCCTCTTGCCGGCACCACTTTCATATGGTAAGATAGACAAGTCGCTTTAAAAGCGAGCCATTAGCTCAGTTGGTAGAGCATCTGACTTTTAATCAGAGGGTCGAAGGTTCGAGTCCTTCATGGCTCACCATTTTCATGCGGGTGTGGCGGAATTGGCAGACGCGCTAGACTTAGGATCTAGTGTCTTTATGACGTGGGGGTTCAAGTCCCTTCACCCGCATTGCCAAACAACATAAAGAAATCCTGTAATGCGGAAGTAGTTCAGTGGTAGAACACCACCTTGCCAAGGTGGGGGTCGCGGGTTCGAATCCCGTCTTCCGCTTATACCATCCACGCCGGGGTGGTGGAATTGGCAGACACACAGGACTTAAAATCCTGCGGTAGGTGACTACCGTGCCGGTTCAAGTCCGGCCCTCGGCATTATAAAATAAGCGCCCGTAGCTCAATTGGATAGAGCGTTTGACTACGGATCAAAAGGTTAGGGGTTCGACTCCTCTCGGGCGCGCCATTAAGATCGGGAAGTAGCTCAGCTTGGTAGAGCACTTGGTTTGGGACCAAGGGGTCGCAGGTTCGAATCCTGTCTTCCCGACCATCTTTTATGGGGCCTTAGCTCAGCTGGGAGAGCGCCTGCCTTGCACGCAGGAGGTCAGCGGTTCGATCCCGCTAGGCTCCAC
>NZ_RPSG01000026.1:0-289 GCF_003946835.1 Bacillus sp. 2B09 | reverse complement strand
AAGGTGGGGCAGATGATTGGGGTGAAGTCGTAACAAGGTAGCCGTATCGGAAGGTGCGGCTGGATCACCTCCTTTCTAAGGATATATGGAGCAGCGTACGTTTTTCGTCTTGTTTAGTTTTGAAGGATCATTCCTTCAAACATGTCTCTAGCGAGACAGGATTGTTCTTTGAAAACTAGATAACAATAAGTAATACATTCACATTGAATGCAATGCAAAGTTCATCACACATAGTGATTCTTTCTAAAGTAAGAAATGGTTAAGTTAGAAAGGGCGCACGGTGGATGCC
>NZ_RPSG01000025.1:0-386 GCF_003946835.1 Bacillus sp. 2B09 | reverse complement strand
TTTGGGACCAAGGGGTCGCAGGTTCGAATCCTGTCTTCCCGACCATCTTTTATGGGGCCTTAGCTCAGCTGGGAGAGCGCCTGCCTTGCACGCAGGAGGTCAGCGGTTCGATCCCGCTAGGCTCCACCAATATGATCTTTGAAAACTAAACAAGACAAAACGTACCTGTTAATTCGAGTTTTTATAAAAAAATCCTATGATACTTCATAGGTAGTCAGTCAAACGCTGACGAAAAACAAAACTTCGGTTTTGTACTTTTTCGGAGAGTTTGATCCTGGCTCAGGACGAACGCTGGCGGCGTGCCTAATACATGCAAGTCGAGCGGACAGAAGGGAGCTTGCTCCCAGATGTTAGCGGCGGACGGGTGAGTAACACGTGGGTAACCT
>NZ_RPSG01000003.1:0-374619 GCF_003946835.1 Bacillus sp. 2B09 | reverse complement strand
AGGTTACCCACGTGTTACTCACCCGTCCGCCGCTAACATCCGGGAGCAAGCTCCCTTCTGTCCGCTCGACTTGCATGTATTAGGCACGCCGCCAGCGTTCGTCCTGAGCCAGGATCAAACTCTCCGAGGTATGCAGGATGCATATCACACATGCGTTGCTACACGATGTAGCGAACTTAGCATGTGATCATTTCCTGCCTCGTCAGCGTTTGACTGACTACCTATGAAGTATCATAGGATTTTTTTGTAAAAACTCGAATTAACAGGTACGTTTTGTCTTGTTTAGTTTTCAAAGATCATCTTCATTTTCGCTCAGAGGCGACTTTATTAATATAACATTCTATCAAGATGAAGTCAACAACTTTTTTCTTGAATGTTATTTCTCAACCGCGCTGTTTCAGCGGCGAATACAAATATAACACCTTTTAAAAGAAGAAACAAGTATTTTTTCTAAATAATTTATTTTTCTTGATCTCTTCCTATATATTCGTACAAAAAGGGCTTAACTCCGTAATTCACTATTGTTGATCCTGTAGGTCTTTAGTATATTTATAATAGATTGAAATTAAATAACCGCAGGGGGAGCTTTGTGCTGAGAGTGAACAATTCGTTGTTCTGACCCTTTGAACCTGTCAGTTAATACTGAAGTAGGAATGTGGAATCACTTGCATACATGCATTGTATTCAAGCCGATATGTTTTTCTATGAATCACATACTCATCCTGACATGGTCTCTCCTTGCACAATTCGTGAAAAGGGGATTTTTTTATGCAGCAATCAAATCAATTAGTACGACTGATGGAGATCGCCATCATGACTTCTCTTGCACTTGTTTTAGATTATTTATCAGGTCTCTTTTTAAGAATGCCGAACGGCGGGTCAATTGCACTGATCATGATTCCTGTCATTCTCATGTCCATTAGATGGGGCGTGTCTGCTGGATTTATCATCGGTGTGTTAATCGCAGGACTGCAGCTGATGAACAATCCTATTATTGCTACACCTGTACAAGGATTTCTCGATTACTTTGTCGCATCTGTTGTGATTTGTTTAAGCGGGCTATTCTCAGGATCAATTAAAAAAGCCATTCAGGATAAAAAGCGAAAGAAACAATTCTTCTATATTATCCTAGCTGTATTTGTCGCCAGTTTCTTCAGACTGCTGACGTTCTTTATTTCAGGTGTAGTTTTCTTTTCTCATTATGCACCAAAAGGAACACCAGGATGGGTGTATTCATTAGTTTATAACAGCACATATATGATTCCTTCATTTATCATTTGTAGTATTGTTCTTTGTTTACTCATTCCTAGTGCGTCTCGTTTGGTTTTTCCTCGACAAAAATAACCCAGCTGTTTCAGCGGGTTATTTTTTATGCATAATTTGCTGCTCTATTGAATCTATTAATAGTAGAAGATTTCATGCTGGAGGTACGACAATGAATCCTTACTCCATTATGCTGTGCTGTTACATCCTCAGTATCGCCTACTTTTTGGCAAGTTTCTATGAGGCATTAAAAATAGCAGGTGTGAAAGGAAAAGTAGAGGCTTCTCCTTTTATATCTTATATTTTACTCGCCACCCTTTTTACTTTTTTCTCTCATTATTACTGGAAGCTGACGATATAATTTGTTGAACATGATCGCTTAGGACAGACAGTTCCCATCCATACCCTATTTCTTCATGGTTCTCACCAGCCAGCTCGAACTGGCTGGTGACGGCAAAACTAGGTTGAAGTTTTTGATAAAATTGCTTCGCTGAATTTTGCTCAAATACCCAGAGCAGCATATTCTGATAGCCTTTCTCTATTAAATAATCCACACCTTTTGCAATCAAAGCCATCCCCGCTCCTGATTTCTGTTTTCTCTGCAACAAATAGATGGCATAAAGCTCACCATCATATATTGAATATCTCTCATCACGCTGTTTTCCGAAGGAAGCAAAACCAAATACTCCGTCAGCATCCTCTGCGACAAACGTGCCTTCAAGCGACCTGCTTCTCCAGCTCTCTTCCCGCTCCTCTACATTCAAAGCATCTAAATACTCTTGTGAAATAATGCCGTGATAAGTCGTTTGCCAGCTCTTCACATGAATTTCGGCAATTTTAGGAATATCATTATGTACTGCATGTCTAACCTTCATCTGCACACCCCTTTTAGCCATTTCCTACTCTATGTTTCATATGATAAGTTGCTATTTTATAAAATTCAATCCCTAATGGATATTCGTTGACATTTTGTCAACACCCTTATATATTGGGTACGACTTCTTCTATTGAAGAGTTGAACTTTATGGAAAGGGTGAAGAAAGAGATGGAATTTAAAACAACTGAGCTTCGGCAGTTTTTAAAAGAACAACTGCAAATACGTTCTCTTTCATTAAGAGAACTCAGTACACAAACAGAAATTGATAAAGCGACACTGTCTAGAATCATGAACGGAAAAAGAAAACCGACTTTGAACCATTTACAGCGGCTTTCAGATGCTCTACACATTTCTTTAGATCATCTATTGATCACGGCTGGATTTTCAATTAAAAACGAAAGAGTTCACGGTGATACGTTCATTCAAGCGGTAGAAGAGATTGAGCGAACGCTGAAAGATCATGATGTCTATGACGGAACGTTCAGCGAGAATGAATTGAAACAGAAGTTAAATGAATATGAAATCTATAGTCAATCAGATGAGGGAAAAGAAACAATCTCAGCAAAGTTTGAAAAAAAGATAGATACGATAAGTGGTGTTGGGCCATTTCTTGATCAATTGAAAAGCATGTACTGCTCGTTCATGAGCGGACGGGGGACTTCTCGAGAATTGATGTTGATGGGAGGCGCATTACTTTACTTCATTATGCCCGTTGATTTAATACCAGATTATATTTTTCCGATCGGCTATATTGATGACGCTGCAGCGGTGCAGGTCGTATTAAACCAGCTGACAAATAGGTCATAGCAGGTGACGGAGACATGAAAAAACAGAACAGCATTGACTTCGCATTATTATTCACTGTCATTTGCTTCTTTGTGATCAGCCTACTAGCTGTGTATAGCGGATCGGGACAGTATGAAACGCAAGATATGTTTTATTTCGTCAAAAGACAAGTTTTCTGGTATATCGTCGGCTTTGGCCTTATGGCGGCAGTTGCTTACTTTGATTATGAACTGCTTGAGCGGTTATCTTTTCGATTATTTGCAGGTGGTCTCTTTCTCATCATTCTCGTTCATTTTTTTGGCACGAATCAAAATGGCTCTCAAAGGTGGATCAGCTTGGGACCCATGAAAGTACAACCATCAGAATTCATGAAAATTTTTGTCATTCTTCTGTTAGCGGCTATTTTAAATCGATACAAACATCAGCGCTTTGCATTTAAAGAAAGCATGATTCCCACAATGAAAATTATATGCTGGACCGCTGTTCCTTTTTTCCTGATTTTAATTCAGCCAGATTTGGGGACGGCACTTGTGATCTTGTCTATCGCTTTTACACTGATGCTTGTGTCAGGCATTTCAAGTAAGATGATCGCTGCATTAATCGCTTCTTTTCTCGCGCTTCTTGCATTTTTGACCTACTTGCACAATGAACATTTTGAGCACTTTACAAAAGTGATTAAACCTCATCAGCTTGATCGCATTTATGGGTGGCTCTCCCCTGATGAATTTGATTCGACATATGGGTATCAACTGAAACAAGCAATGCTTGGCATTGGGTCAGGACAATTATCAGGAAGCGGGTATACAAAAGGAAATCAAGTACAAGGGGGAAATATCCCTGAAGCCCATACAGATTTTATATTTGCAGTCATTGGCGAGGAGTTTGGTTTTATCGGCGCCTCCCTATTGATCTGTTTATATCTTATGATGGTCTATCGAATGATTCATGTGGCTATGCATGCGAATACCCTTTATGGGCTTTATATATGTGCTGGGGTGGTTGGGCTGATCGTCTTTCAAGTCTTCCAAAACGTTGGGATGACAGTAGGGCTAATGCCTGTGACTGGTCTTGCCCTTCCTTTTATCAGCTATGGGGGCAGTGCGCTTTTAACCAATATGATCGCCATTGGCCTTGTCTTTAGTGTCAATTTGAGGTCCTCATCCTACATGTTTGGACGTAACTGGGATTGAAGGTGATGTCATTGATTCTTTCTCACCTAAAAAAAATCGACTACATTCTTGCTGGGACGATTGTTTGTCTTTGTTTCTTTGGATTGCTGATGGTGTACAGTGCGAGTTATCCTTTAGGCGAAATAAAATATGGACAGGGCAGCTACTTCTTCATGAAACAGTGGCAATGGCTTTTGATTGGGTTCTTCTTTTTCATCGCTGCGGCCCTGGTTCCATATCAAGCTTACCGTAAATGGATTCGGTGGCTTGTGATGCTGTCACTGCTATGTCTTCTCCTTGTCCTGCTTCCAGGAATCGGTGTTGTCAAAAACAATTCACAACGATGGATTCAATTAGGCTCTCTGATCATCCAGCCGTCTGAGGCTGTGAAATTAGTGATGATCATCTATTTCGCCTATGTATATGCAAGGAAACAAGCGTACATCACATCCTTTAAAAAAGGAGTACTGCCCCCACTTCTTCTTTTAAGTCTAGCTTTTTTATTGATTTTAAAACAGCCAGATTTAGGTACAGCAGTTTCTATTTTATTGAGCTGCGGTATCGTCTTATTATGTGCTGGACTTAAAACACTCCACCTCATTCTACTAGGTTCGACGGCTGCGGCAGGAATCACTTTTTTTGCTGTGACCGCTCCTTATCGTTTGAAACGAATCACTTCTTTTCGTGATCCTTTCATGTATGAGGATGGAGATGGTTATCAGCTGATCCATTCTTATCTCGCCATGAATTCAGGAGGGCTTACCGGGAATGGTTTAGGCGGAAGCATTCAAAAACTAGGGTTTCTTCCTGAAGCCCATACAGATTTTATTATGGCCATCATTAGTGAAGAGCTGGGAATCATGGGGCTGTTGTTTGTGATGGGTGCCTACCTACTCATCATGTATCGCGCCGTTCGAATCGTTCAAGGTTTACAAGATCCATTTGGAAAACTATTAACGATCGGGCTTACTTTTCAAATTATGATTCAAGCAGCCTTTAATCTCGGAGCTGTCTTTGGGCTTCTCCCCATTACAGGCATTCCTCTTCCCTTTATTAGCTACGGCGGATCTTCATTGGTGTTCATGATGATATCTGCAGGCATTCTTGTGAATCTCTCTTCATCTATCAAAAGACACCGGCATGTGCCCCAAGTAAAATAGACACCCTCTATCAGAAGGTGTCTTTTGATTTTTATTCTTCTATTTGACGATCAGCGATTTCTTTTTTTCTTGGCTGTTTGATTTCATTCGTCAGTTCTTGGATGCTTTGTTTCACATTGCCTTTGCCAGAGAAATTCTCAATAATTTCTTTAACATCAATTCCAGAGGAAGCTTTCAGACTTTCTTGAAGACTGGACATAAGGTTTGTCGCATAGCCGGTCACTTTGTTGGCGCCGCTGCCTTCCCCGTTACCACCTGTATCAACAACTGTAATTTTATCAATGTTAGAAAGTGGAGCAGATACTTGTTTCGCATATTCAGGTAGCATTTTCACAATCATATCAAGAATCGCCGCTTGACCATACTGTTCGAATGCTTCTGCAATTTTCTCTTTTGCTTCTGCTTCCGCAAGTCCTTTCAACCTAATGACTTCTGCTTCTGTTTCCCCTTTTGCACGATCGGCTTCCGCTTTGGCAAGCCCGTCAATCCGAACTTTCTCTGCTTCTGCTTTTGCCATTGCTTCAATGCTGTATTTCTTCGCATCTGCTTCTGCAAGACGCTTCGCTTTTTCCGCCGCAGCCGACTGCTCAACAGCATAACGGTCCGCATCTGCTTTCTTTTTCACTTCAGAATCGTATTGACGCTCACGACGCTGGATCTCTTTTTCTTCTAATTCAATTTGCTTCTGACGTTCAATGATTTTGACTTGCATTTCTTGTTCAGTTACGTGCTGACGATTACGAGCTGTTTCAAGATCGTACGCTTGGTCAGCGCTTGCTTTTGCTGTATCTTGTTCACGTCTGAATTCTGCTCTTTTCAGCTCATTGATTTTTTCTGCTTCAGCGATTTCAGTGGCACGCTCAAGCTCAGATTTCTTCGCATCTTTATCTGCTTCTGCACGTTTGATACGTGTTTCTTTATCTGCTTCTGCTGTCGCAATATCTGCATCGCGTTTCACTTGAGCAATTCTAGGTTTACCTAGTGATTCTAAATAGCCATTTTTATCACGGACATCTTTGATGGTAAACGATACAATGACAAGACCCATTTTCGCTAGATCTTGAGAAGCGACACGCTGTACTTCTTGAGAAAATTTCTCTCTGTTTTTATAAATCTCTTCAACTGTCATTGACCCTAAAATGGAGCGAAGGTGTCCTTCTAGTACTTCTCTTGCTTCATTTTCACGATCTTCTTTTGTTTTCCCTAAAAACTGCTCTGCAGCAGTGGCGATTTCTTCAATTGATCCGCCAATTTTAATGATGGCCGTTCCATCCGCCATGACCGGTACACCTTGTTCAGTATAGACTTCAGGCGTTGAAACATCTAGCTTGCTAGATAGTAAGCTGAGCGGCTCTGCTTGTTGAAAAACAGGGAGTACAAAGGTACCTCCACCTCTTACAATCTTAATCTTGTTTCCACCTTCATCCACGTGGACATTTTTACTTCCGAGGTAACTTCCTGTGACGATTAATGCTTCATCTGGACCAGCTGTCCGGTATTTCGAAACAAATACACCAATAAGTGCAATGAGAATCACAAGCACAATTCCAATAATAATTAATATGGTTGTTCCTGGCATAGCATTCCCTCCTAGATTTCTTCATTTGGTATAACAGATAACACGCCTTTGTTCACTTCGACGACCAGCACCCGGGTTCCATATGGAATCTCCTCTTCGTCGAAACTGACGGCAGGCTTTGAGATTTTTCCGCTGTTACTAATTAACAGCACTTCTCCAAACCCATCTTTTGGTACAGATACAATGATCTCCCCAGTTCTTCCTTTTAGGTCGGCCTCCGTATATGAAAGAGATTCTTCAGCAGAGGAAAGCGGGACTAAGACAAATACATTTAAACAAGTAACGAGAACCACTGCGAGGATGGCAGATAATACGGCGCCAAGTCCACTTCCTACAATTGCTGTTTTTTCAGAGATAAATCCTCCAGCCGAGAAAAAGGTAAGAAATGCGAGGATCAATGTTGGTTGAAGGAACGGGACAGGAATCGCTTCAAACAATCCATCAAATACATCGCCAAAAAAGACGAAAACAAGCGTCAGGATTCCTGATACCATCAATATGTATAAGTACAGCGTCTGAAGAGGTAGCCCAAACACATCCATCTTCCTCACCCTTTCTTTATGAAATGAGCAGCCTTTCATTCATTTAGACCATGCTCACATCCAAGTGTATTCCTTCTAACAGGTAATACGAACCACTTTTGTAAAGGTTTCATTTTTCATCACAATTCATTAAAGGATTTCTCGGATAGCTAAAGAATGATTGTCTTGTACCAGTATGATAAAATTTGATCTTGAGGTGAGAGAAATGAGTTTATTACATGAAGCAAGACAAGAATTGTGGCAGGAGCTGCAAGGATTGAGCGAAGAACAATTAAATCAAAAATTATCTGATGATACTTGGAGTATTCAAGAAGTTGCAGATCATTTAAAGAAGATGGACCTAGTTGCAGCAAAACATCTAGCTGCCGAGGGGAAAAAAGCACCGATTAAAGAATATAAGCCAAAGCCGGTGGAAATGGCAGAGGATCGTTCAAGAAAAGCCACCGCGCCTAGTATTGTTGAACCAGAGCGCAAGCATGTGACACCTACACATTTAAAAGATGAGCTTGATACAGCTCGTGAGAAATTAAATCAAATTTTATCAACGTTTACAGAGGAAGATTTCAAACGCGTGATTGCACATCCTGTGTTTGAAGAACTTTCATTAAAGCAATACCTTGATTTTATCGGCGCACATGAAAAGCGCCATATTCATCAAATTAAAGAAATTAAAGAACAGCTATAAGATGTAAAAAAGACTCCCTTTTGGGAGCCTTTTTTCATTGTTACACTGTTTTAGGTGTTAAATCAAAGCAGCGAGCGTAAATCCAGTTGTATGCTTTTTCGTTGAGGTCTCTTGGGTTTCCAACTGTTTGCGGATCTTTCATTGCTTCTTTAGATAAACGGTCGATCATATCTTTTGGTACACCTTGTTCTTCTAATGAAGGAACTTCTAGGTCTTCCACTAAATCATACATCCAATTCACTGCTGCTTTTGCAGCTTCCTCTGTTGTCATTCTGCTTGTATCAATCCCGAATGCTTGCGCAATTCGAGCGAATTTCTCTGGGTACCCTTTCCAGTTATATTCCATGACAGGTCCCATCATTGCCGCTACACATTGACCATGTGCGACTGGAATAATGCCTCCAAGCGTTTGGCTCATCGCATGGGCTGCGCCAGCTGATTCACTGCCATAGGAAAGTCCGGCAAGCATCGCAGCTTGTGCCATGCCATATCTTGCTTCCAAATCCTCTCCATCGGCAAAGGCACGGCGAATATAATGAGCAGCATATTCAATGGCCATGAGTGCTACCGCATCTGTAATTGGCTGAGCAAACTTCATCGTATAGCATTCGATCGCGTGCGCAAGCGCATCGATACCCGTCATTGCCGTCACATGCGGCGGCATAGATACATGAAGCTCAGGATCAATCACTGTTAGGTGAGCTGCAATGAGCGGTCCACCTGTGTTGAATTTGAATTCCCTTTCTTCGTCAGTGATCACTGCCCACTGCGTGACCTCTGAACCTGTACCAGCCGTTGTCGGAATTGTGGTTAACGGAGGGATTCTATTTTCAAGCGGTTTTTTCCCCTCAGCCGCTTCGTAATCAAGGACTGAGCCTTCATGAGTTGCCTCTACTCCGATTGCCTTTGCTGTATCCATTGAACTGCCGCCGCCTACTGCGACTAAACCATTACAGCCTTCTTTTTCATATAACGCAGATCCTTCATTCACTAAACGGACTGGCGGGTTTGGCTCTACTTTATTAAATAGAACCACATCAACTTGTGCTTCATTTAATGAAGCAATCACTGGATCTACAACACCTGCTTGATAAATACCAGGATCTGTCACAAGCAATACCTTTGAAACGCCGTATGCTTTCACTTCTTTCCCAACATGTTTCACTGCCCCAATGCCATGCTTGATGACAGTCGGAATTTCAAACGTATGGAATTTTTGCATGCTTTCAATTTTCATATTTAACGTCATATAGAATCTCCTCCAGATAAGTGATATTTATTTAAACCAATGAACCGCTTCTGGTTTTGTATTTCGATATAAATGTTTTAGTTCCGTATATTCTTCAAGGCCCGTACGTCCTAATTCACGTCCAAGACCTGATTGTTTATATCCGCCCCACGGTGCTTGGGCAAAATAAGGATGGAAGTCGTTGATCCATACCGTGCCTAATCTTAATTGACGAGCCACTCGTTCGGCTTTGCCGATATCAGAAGACCACACCGCTCCTGCTAAACCATAAATCGTGTCATTTGCCAGCTCGATGACTTCTTCCTCTGATCGGAAGGATTCGACAGTGAGGACTGGTCCAAACACTTCTTCCTGTACAATTCGCATCTCTGATGTACAGCCTGAGAAAATCGTCGGCAAGTAGAAGAATCCTTTTTGAAGCTCCTCTGCAACAGGTCGTTTCCCACCTGTTTCTAATGTTGCGCCTTCGTCTAAACCGATGCTGACGTATTTTTCTACTTTTTCTCGATGCTCAGCTGAGATGAGCGGTCCGCTCTGGGTTCCTTCATCAAAGCCGTTGCCTAGCTTGATTTTTTTCGTACGCTTCACCAGTTCTTCTAAAAATTCATCGTGAATGGATTCTTCCACTAACAAGCGTGAACCTGCTGAACACACTTGCCCTGCATGGAAAAACACAGCATTCATTGCCTGGTCAACCGCTACGTCTAAATCAGCATCTTGAAAGACGATATTCGGGTTTTTCCCGCCGAGCTCAAGGGCGATTTTCTTCACATTCCCGCTGGCTCCCTGCATGATTTTCTTACCTGTTTCAATACCGCCTGTGAATGAAATTAAATCGACTTGGTCATTGACAGCCAGCTCATCGCCAACAGTTGCTCCAGGTCCAAGCACTAAGTTGGCAACGCCTGCTGGAACACCCGCTTCTTCCATAAGTTTGAAAACTTTGATCGTGGTTAATGGTGTAATTTCACTTGGTTTTAGTACGATTGTATTTCCAGCTGCAAGGGCAGGAGCGATTTTCCAGCTCGCTTGAAGCAATGGATAGTTCCAAGGAGTGATTTGACCGCATACACCGACAGGTTCTCGGACTAATTCGCTTTTTGAGTTTGGAATAGGAGATGCAATGATTTCCCCGCCATCCTTATCAGCAAGACCTGCATAATATTGAAATACATTCGCAATATCGTCCATATCTGCTTTGCTTTCCTCTAATGTTTTACCCGTATCAAGTGATTCTAATTTGGCTAATTCATCAAGGTCTCGTCTAATCAATTCCGCAATTTTGAACACAATATTTCCTCTTTCAAGTCCAGGCAGGTTTGCCCAGTCCCCTTGATCGAAGGCTTTTCTTGCTGCCTTAATGGCTAACTGTGCGTCATTTCTTGATCCTTCACTGACTGTCGCGATCACTTCTTGATTAAATGGATTGATGATATCTCTTGTGTCGCCACTCTTAGCGCCAACCCATTGTCCATCGATAAATAGTGTTTGACTCATAGAAGGAACCTCCTCTGATTCTCTTTGGTAAGTTTGTTAAATAAAAATTTAACGTTTTGAACATAATTAACTTAACATGTTCAAATTTTTCTGTCAAAGGGTGGATATGCTTCTTTTATTTTGACATTTTGCATTCTTTCGTTAACATATAGTCCATAAAGATTTTTTTGAACGTATTGAATTCACTTAATAGAAAGCAGGGACAAGATGAAAAAGCAGGAACAGCCACAAGCAGAAGAACGCATTTTAGCTGCTAAAGATCTCGTCATTGATTCCATCGCTGAAACAATGGATCTCTATGGCATTACTAGAAGTGCGGGTATTCTATATGGAACGATGTATTTAAATGAGGAAATGACGCTGGATGAAATGCGTGAAGAGCTGCAAATGAGTAAGCCTAGTATGAGTACGGGTGTGAAAAAACTGCAAGACATGAATATTGTCAAAAAGACCTTTCACCGCGGCCGAAGAAAACACAGCTTTGTTGCTGAGAAAGACTTTTTTAAGTTTTTCATGAACTTCTTCCCGCAAAAATGGGAACGAGAGGTTGAGGTCAATCTAGCAGCGATTGAAGAAGCGCAAGAACGCCTTCAAGATGTAGCTCGTGATGATCAGGCGGAGGAACATGAAAAAGAGGAAGCGAAACAGCTCATTGAACAGCTTGAAAGCTCAAAAGCCTATTATGACTGGCTTAGACGATTAGCCCACTCGGTTCATTCGGGAGAAATCTTTGACTATATTCCGATTGATCAGAAAGAAAAATAGCCGGGGTGTTTGTGTTTTACAGCTTGAATTTTACAGGAGGATTGATTATCATAAGTTATGTCGCAATACTTCGGGGCATTAGCTCAGCTGGGAGAGCGCTACGCTGGCAGCGTAGAGGTCAGCGGTTCGATCCCGCTATGCTCCATTATCAAAAGCCTATCCAATGATGGATAGGCTTTTTCATTTGATTTTACTCATAAAAGCTTATTTGTCTGGTTCTTGAATTTGATAACCAAAGACTCCTTTTATCTCAACATCCCCACAGCCTTCTTTTTTAGTCAGTTTAATACCATGGGGTCTATAAATGTAGCGCCCACTTGATAAAATTCGGTCTGTTGCACTTAGATCATATTGGTTACCTGTATACTCTTTGACTGATGACGGAAAATCCGTTCCTGATAAGGATGTTCTGTAGAGTGTCACCTCTAAAGTACAACCCTCTGCATTTAGTATAGAAAATTGGTAGCCATAAGTAGATGGATATTGTTCAGGATTATTTTGACCTCCTGGTACCCACAGATCTTTTTCCTGTTCCGTCATGATGAAATCAACTTCTACTTCTCGATAAATGGTCTTAGCTGCAACCTTTTCCATATTAAAATGGAACATGACAATGAAACAAAGAGACATCATTACACATATCCGCTTCATACAACCCCTCCATTCATTTTTACCATTATACAACAAATAACACCAAAAATGGTTTTATTTTACTTTTTTATAATAAATAAGAGTTGATCCATTCCATATGTGTTAACTTTCTATGATCTTTCTTAATGTTTCTTTGGTCTTTGGACCATATATGCCATCTGGGGTTAACCCATGCATCATTTGAAATCGAGACACTGCATTCGCAGTCTTGGGTCCGTAGTACCCATCGATTCCATTATTGATCGCTCCCTTATCAGGATAAAAATAAATCGATGCTAAGGCTTGTTGTACGGCTTTTACAGCTGACCCTTTTGTAAGAGGCTTCGTCACTTTTAAAATACCTGCGGGCAAACTGTATGTTTTTTTGACCTTGTTGGTTTTAGATGTTGATCTCGTTGATATGGTTTTGATAGATGTTTCTTTCACCGGTTTAGCTGTTGTCATTTGACTTGATGCTGATGCAATACCAGCCTTGAAGCCATCCCAACGATTTAACAGCTTACGCGGACACTCTTTCCCGCTCCAATGCTTATGTGGCACCACGTTTGATAAAGGAATTCCTAAATCCCCCATCAGTTTCCGAATAAGCCATTGGGCGTTTTTAACAGCCTGTTCAAAGTTAGCGCCTGCATTTTCACAAATTTCAATTCCAATTGATTTCATATTGCCGGTTCCCCTGCCATCTCCTGCGTGCCAGCCATTTTCGTTTAAAGGTAAATGCTGATAAATGACCTGATCATCGACCGTGTAGTGCCAGCTAACCCCGGTACTTGCCCGAGCAACAAATGCTGCATGATTTGCCGCATCAGCCCCCCGTCCAGTGTTCGATGTATTATGCACCGTAATATAGAGCGGCTTCATCCTGTTTCCTGGTCTGTTGCGATTTTGTTTTGGGATGAGTGCTTGAATGATCTTCACCATATTGTTTCTCCTTTAAGAATTATTTTGTTAACCCTCTTTGTTTCAGGGCATCTTTTTGCAATTGACCTTTATAGGTCACATAATTATTTTTAAACCAAGCGATCACGGCAGTGACCATAGTGAAAATTGTGGAACCTGCCACATATAGTGCCTCTCCTGCGGTTTGCACTTGCTCCTCGCTAATCGGCAGCACCGTTTGTCCAAACATGACAAGCGTTTGGTTGATAAGCGCAATAAAAAGAAGCACTGTGCGAATCACAGTGCCTTTGTCGAATGTTTTCATGATGTTTTCCTCCTATTTTAAATTCCGTTCAATTTTATCGAGCTTGTCGATCACGACGTCATACTTCTCACTAAACTTTGCTAACACATCATTTTGCGCCTCGATTTGCTCATTGAGTTTGTTTTCTCGTTCTTTTGTTGTGTTGAGAACATAAAACAGAATCCAGCAAAAAAGAACGGCGAATGGGCCTTGTGTCATTAAGTTTTGAACGACATCTACTTCCATTTGAATCACCTTCTTTCCGGCAAAAAAATAAAGCCATTAGGCTTTGTATATTTCTCCAGTTATATTTTGATAGTCTTCTGCCGAGATCCAGCCAATGCTTACATAAAATGCAATGTCCTCTGGGCCGTAACACTGCCAGTCCCAGAATTGTTTAATATCCGCTACAGTTGGAAACATCAATCTGAAGCACCTACTTTTTGCATAGCTAATAGCTGCGTTAATTGTTTTGATAACAAAGCATTTTGTTTCTTTAAAAGTTCTATATCACTTGGCGGGAGAGGGGCTGATTTTAGGCTGGCTATATACTCCTGTGTCGCTGATTCATACCATTGTTGTTTTTTCACATCAAATGCAGCCTTATAAAAAGAAGGATTATTGGGTGGTGCAATTGTTGTGCATTGCTCTGGAATAATATAATTTCCTTCATCATCCCTTTCGAACACTTCGATAGGTCTGATCAATTCATTTTGCTGATTGTATTCATAGGCTTGTATCATTTGTATCACTTCCTTAATTTAATGGAACAACCATGTCTAAATAGTAGCCAGTTACTGCACTGTTATTCACTGCATGTAAACCAGTTAGTTTTAGCTCTCCTGTATTATAGATATATAATTTACTATGACCCGTTGTACCTGATACGGGAACTGATACTACTATGCCTTTATCGGGTAATCCTGTATTTGGAATACTTCCACAGATCACTTCTCTATTTGCTATTAGGTGACCCCTCAACAATAATAAGTTTCCCCATTTAACATATTGGACCGCTCTGTCTCCAATAGAGGAACCATTGACTAGTGTGACATCTAGCCACTTGACACTTTCAAAATCAGCATCAGTCACTAATTTTTTCCAACCTTTAAATACACCGTCTGTATGAACAGTACCAAACCAATGAGTGTTGTCATAACTTCTAATGACATGAATAGTCTTTCTACCATTTACCGTTTCTAAGATATCAATATTAAACCAAGAAGAATCATTATCGACAGGCATATTTACAACATTAGATCCTACTGCAAAGTAAAAGCCGGATGGCAGCGTTAAAATATCAGTTCCTATTGACATTGAAAGTCTTAATCCCTTTGAATTTAATAGGTTATGGTCATTGAGACGTTTCCAACCGCTCCACTCTTGTTGTGTACCCGTTACATCAGTTGTTGAACGGTTAATATAGACATCTCCTGTATTGTTTGCACCGATGACCCATCCATAGGTATTCTCACTAAAAACAGACAAAGCCCTCATGGAACTTCTTGTCGGAAGATCTGGATGTGCTTCATGAATGTACCATGAATGAACTCCCGGCAATTTTATCAGCTTATCTAAAATACTAGGATCATCCGCATTAATTCTTTCAAAAGCTTTTCCATCGTCAGCAGTAATTTTAGATAATTGTCCTGCATCCCATTTATTTTTTTCGTTTTGAGTAGGCATTTGCAGCCAATTGATCGCAATGTCATTCACATGATAGTAAAAACAAAATGCATTACCTGAAGTGTCGATTGCGATTCCTACACCGATATTATTTTGACCTACTAGCTGAAAGCCTCTTAATGCAGCATTTCCTATAGCTGGAGAATCGACTACTCCAGAACCACCTGGCGCATAAAATGAGCAAGCCCCTAGCGCTTTAATTCCCTCATAGATACTGCCACCAGCAGGGATATTAATCAATTGGGACCCGTTATCATTTGTCAGTTTATATAGCTGTGATTCGTTCCATTTTTTCTTTTCCGAACCAGATACGTGAGGAATTGGATCTCCCGTATGAAGGTTGAATTGTTCTAGTAGTTCCTGATCATTTTCAATCAAAATTTTCACTAAATCGTTAAAGAGATCTGCATGAGCTTTATCACTCGTCTTAAAAGGTTGAGGTGTTTTTATGATCTTATTCTCCTTTCAAAAAACATTACGAATTAGGGATGTTATGATAAAAATCAGTTATTTCACTTCGTTCTTAGATTTGGAACCAAACGTGATGAATTCATTAGGATTCAAGTCATTAGAACAATATTAAGCACAAATTTTTTCAAATATCCCGATTTTTATAAGTCACGTCTGCCCTTACCTATGATTGACGCCACTCCAATAAAGTGGATCGATTGCATGAGTCTATTCCCTTCCTTTATTGTAAAAACAACAGAGTCAAACTCATTCTTTCTTCCTGCAATTTGACCCAATAATTTTAACAACATGTATTGTGCATTGAGTTTCTGTTCTCGTTCCTTTGTTGTATTGAACACATAAAACAGAATCTGGTAAAAGTGAACGTCATTAAGTTTTGAACGACAGCTTCCACCGATTTGCACACACACTTTATTTTTCAAATAATTCTATCTTAGCTGTGACAAGGTAACATAAGCCCTATTTACTGTAATAGTTCTTCCAGTGTTTTTGGGAGTAATATAAAATGTTAACTTATCCCCCGCTTTAAACTTTTGTTGAAGGTACAATACACATATACTTGATGAAATAACAGGATTCCAATTACCTAATCGTTGAAATTCTGTACCATTCACATAACATGACAAAATGCTATCTGATCCAACAGGAATGTTATTGCTATTAAGATAAAGCCTAATTAAATACAGACCATTATTTTTCAGTGTAATTTCAGCTCGCGAACGATTATACTCTCCTAAATCGTCTGATCTTGTATCACCAAAATTCAGTTTTGTTGGAACATTTTCAACGGCTGATACAGAAGAATTATCGAGATCATACGTATCAACAAAAGAAGTATTATCCATATCCTCCTTTGTTAAAACACGTTTCCAGCCTTGCCACCCCAAATTTAAATCAAGATAATTTGTATACATGTAATTGTTATAATCTATTGCTATGACCCATCCAAATGTACCTTTTCCATTACTATCTTGAGAAGTAAAATGATACATACCACGACATGATCTTGTAGTTGGGCTGTTTAATGCTTTACCTGTGGCATAAAATGTACCATGCTTCGGGCCTAAAAAAACAATCTTTTCAAGTAAATCTTCACCATCTGAAACAGATAGAATCACCCCTCCATTATCTGAAGTAATCTTAGACAATTGCCCATCATTCCATTTATTTCTTTCAGCATTTGACGGGAGCTTTGTCCAGTTAATAGTAGTATGTGCAGCATTATAGTAAAAACTATAAGCATTACCAGCAATATCTACAGCAAAGCCAGTACCAATGTTATCTTGACCTACAGTCTGTAATCCTCTCAATGAAAGATTTGATGGGGAATCTTCGACTCCAGAAACTGCATAAAAAGTACACGTTCCTTTCCCTTTTATCGAATCAAAAATCCTAGCATCAGCTCGCACATTAATTAAATGACTTCCATTATCCGCTGTAATTTTATAGCCCTGAGAATCGTTCCATTTTTTCTTTTCTGCTTCAGAAGCATGTGGATTTGTATCTATCATATGTTGATTGATAGCCTCTAATAGACCCACATCATTGTCAAGAAAGGCCTCAACCATGTCATTAAATAGATCAGCATGGGCTTTATCAGTTGTTTTAAAAGTGCGTGGTGTCTTAATCTCCATGATCATTCTCCTTTCAAATCTATTATCACTATACGCTTCCTTCCACTATATAATGTTATCTAATCACTCTGTGAATCATCACATTTCTGCTTTTCTGTATTAGCTGCTGTATTCTCGCATCATTTGTATGTTTTAAGAACTGCTCTAATATTCCAATATCATTCTCAAGTAGTGCTTTTAACATGTCATTGAAAAATCAGGTATGGTCCTTTTATTTCTATTCAGTTTTCACTCTTGATGCTTGTTTTATTTCTTGCAGCTGCTCTAAAGTGAGCATCCTTTGCTCGTATCCTGCATTTAGATCTTCCATCGAACAATCACCTAATTCAACTGCTTCTTTGACTAATTCAGGTGTCACCCATTGGAAATATAATGCCATAACCCAATAATTCATGTTTCACTCTCTCCTTTAATGAAAAGGATCTCATTTTTTAGCGCCTTTAGTTCATTTGTTAGAAGGTCACATTGGTGTTCAAGCTGTTTTCTCACTAGCTTTTCTTTGGCTACTTCTTGTGCTAGATAATCTAGTGGAAGAGGTGGTTGATACCTCGGGTTGGCTTGGGCTTCCTCCCACCATTTTTTCAACTCTTCTGCCGTTGGTTTTGGCACATCTAGATGCCACTCGTTTATATACGAACCGTCGCCATCATTTCTTAGTTCAAAATCCTTTTGCGGGTCCGCATCGGGGTATTTATATTTAATGGCTTCATATAAAATCATCTTAACCCTCCTACACTCTCGGGAAATTACGGCCGCCTAATTCCGTAATATCGAAATAGTTGTACCAGCCTGAATTGTCAGATATATAACGATCGGAATTTCCCGCATATCCTATATACATGTAAATTTCAATGTAATCTCCTTTATTCGCTGGCACATTCGCAGCCCCATATAAACCTATATCAAGTTTTGCCGATTCAGAGGGTGTGGCAGGGAGATGTCTATAATGAGATATATTTTTATAATTTTTGCCATTTAAAAAGATAGACAGCTCAAAATTCGCATACATTTGAACCGTCTCAATATAGACTCCAGCGTTTACTAGATACATTCCGTTTTCCGGACAAATAAAACGACTATTTTTTATATCAAAATTATTGTGACTATCTTTGATTTTTCGATTAAAAAGGATCTTTTGTCGCTCAGCATTATTAAGCAACTGCTTACCAGTTGTACCAATGTTCGTATGAAGAAAACCAGAGATTTTGTGCCACTCTGTCCACCCTGAGGCTATATACCATTGTCTAAACCAAATACCAGTACTAGTAAAATAACTAGTTGTTTCATTACCGTTGCCATAATAATATTGTATAAAACGATACTCATTCATTTTTTCGTTCTTCACAAAACCTAATTTTGTAGGATATCCGGTATCATTCGCTATAGCCATCAACGTAATCCCATTTGGATATTGCTCACCGCTGACTGATGCATCTTGAATGGCTTGATCGCCTGTTAAAATGAACAAGCTTTCATTTGTGATTCCTTCTATTTGTCTACTGAGCGCATTGTCATTCTCCACAAGTGTGTTGACCATCCGGTTAAATAAGTTGGCATGGGCTTTGTCAGAGGTTTCAAACGGTAAAGGTGATTTTATGTCCACTTCTTTTCCCCTCCATTAATAAATATCATCAATCTCAAAAACAAATTCGATGTCACCGTCTTTTTGTTTGTCTGTCATGGTGCGGATGGCGGTGAATTTGCCGGCTTCGTCGACAAGGGCTAGTTCATTGATGACTTCGCCTGCGAGTTCTCCTTCAGCGATGGTGCAGGTGTAGCGGATTTTTGCCGGTTCCATGAAGGTAAACGAGTCAATATTTTTTTGAATCAGTTCTTTTTTAAGTGCTTGTTCGGTTCCGTCAAGAGAGATCGGTTTTCCATCCTTTGTTCCCCCATTTCCGAATGCCATTTTGACGACTTTTGTGAGTTTTGTTCCTTCTGCTCGTGCCTTTGCCATTTGTTGACGTGCATATAGTGTGGTTACGGTTAATTGATCAGCCATTGTGATCCTCCTTATAGGTCTATTTTTTTAGAAGTTGCTGCCAGCATTTTTGATCCATCAAGTGGAACGGATCCATCGAGAATCCAGTAATGCTCCTTGATCAGTAAACTGCCGCCTTGTTCATTTTGAACATGTACTGGTAAGCGGAACGTCATCCTCTTTTTCATGCGATGTGAAAGCTGGTTCTTTGCGCGCCAAGTCAGCGTAGCTGCTTGCTTCGTTTCATGCGATGCTCCAGTCATGACATAATTCATACGATATGCTGTTTCTTTCTCTTGTTGAAGCGGCATTCTCATCTTTAATGAATGCCGAAAACGAGCAGGGACTTCTGTAGTACCTCGTATCCCGCTGAGATAGAACGTTCCATTTAATACGAATTCACCATTGAGTAAAATTGGAATATGATCGAAAAAGCCCACTCTGCTTCGCAGTGTGAGCCGCTGGTGATGATCATTTGTTTCATGAACATCAGTATGATGACTGGCGGTGAACGTATACGCCAAATGTGCTGGCTTTAACGTTTCGAGTATTTCGACGATATATCTTGTGTTTTGCAGGTCATCTAGGTTGACACGCAATGCAAAATGATAACGATTGACTGTAAGTCGGATGGTCGCACTTGGATTTTTAAGAAATCGATTCACAGATTTCTCTAATGAAAGATACGTAATTGGTGGAATGTTCGACATCATATTGAGTAATCGTGCCCTGCGCAGCTCAATCGAATCATCTGACTCTCGCTGCACCTTGAGCATTCTCTCCCACCGATTCAATCCCCACGTCGCTGTTAAAGGGAAGAACTGATCCGTTACATCAAAAATGGATTCGTCCAATTGTTCAAACTCTGGCGCCTCCGTTTTTAGTAAATGATCCACATCATAAATCTCTGTGAAATATGGCGGCAAGTAGTTTTTCATTTCATCAAGTTTGCTCAATAACCTTCACCTGCCTCAG
This sequence comes from Bacillus sp. 2B09, assembly GCF_003946835.1. Classification (NCBI taxonomy): domain Bacteria; kingdom Bacillati; phylum Bacillota; class Bacilli; order Caryophanales; family Bacillaceae; genus Bacillus; species Bacillus sp. 2B09. The sequence continues at coordinate 354,466 of NZ_RPSG01000003.1, read as the reverse complement.
ACGTGGTATCTCAATGTCCTGTAATACTAAGTTTTTTGACTCCCCATTCAATAAGACGTTTGCATAATCGGACACGCTCTCTGAATGGTACAAAATATCATTTAAGGCGGACATTCGAATCGTACTTTTTTCAAATGCGATTGATTTTAACAGTGCTTTGACCTTTTCTTCTATTTCTTTTTGCGCACCTTCAAGTGTCCAGTCCATCTGAAGTTCGACGGACACTTCTACATCAATATCCAGCCACTTGGCGCTTTCCACGGTTGCTTTTGACCCAATAGGAGCTTGCCCTTCTCCTTCTCCCGGGACAGGGTCGATATACTCCTGGACCCTTTCGACAAGAAGATCAGATGCTACATCTAGATTGCCGTCTGTGATGACAATTTTGACCGTTCCCTCTCCATTCCATAGCGGGAACACTTTCGCTCTGCCAACACCACCCACTTCCTCGGCCCACTTTTTGTAATGGGCTCTGTTAGCACTGACAGCCTCTCGCCTTGCGCGTATTAAATACCGATCGTATAATGACGCATCATCTTCTTCCTCTTGCCCTGGTATCACCAATTCCTTCATGATCATCGACTCTAGACCTGGAATTGTATCAAGCGATAGCAGCGGCTGACCTGTTAATTGCCCATTGCCGGCTGTACCTGTTGTCTCGCATTCTAGTGTACCGTCCTTTGAAAATTGAAAATAAACATCTTCAATAAAGAATCTTGATCCTGCTGGAATGTTTACGTTCTCTGGTTGAATGGTTACGGACCACACCGCTGTGGTGGCTGGCTTTCGTTCAATCCCTACTTCTGCTGCTCGTCGATCTAAAAATTCCCCCTGTGCTGTATCAGCAAAGACAAGCTCAAACACTTGATCAAGCCAAATATACGACTGAGCGAGTTCAGCAGCAGCAGGTGCCAAGGCATTCCAAATAACGCTGTTTTCTCTTTTATCTATGTCATCTGGCAGCCTGTCCAGCATTCTTTCCATCAACGCCTCATACGTTTGCTCCTCAAACATCTCCCTCCATCACCTCCTCTATTTCTAATGTGCCTTCATCTGTGACAATGGTTATTTTGACTTGAAAGGCATCATTTTGCTTCGTGACCTCTATCTCTTCAATATGATCAATCCGCTCATCAACGACCAATGCTTCTTCAAGCAATCTTGGAATCTCCATTTCTTTGTATTCATCAGTTGCTTCAGTATCAGTCAATAGCTCCTGAATTTCAGTGCCAATATCGTGACTGTAAATGGGATGTGCATAGCGCTCTGTTCGCAATGTCATATAAATAAATTGACGGATCGATTCAATGCCTGTAATGGCTTCATTTGTCAGCCTGCCATTTTCAAAATCTATGCGATACGTCGTCGAGGTTTCTACCTCTTCATCTTCCTCTGTTTCCTCGATTTCTTCCTCTGGTGAAAGTGCCACGTTCATCACCTCCCTTACAATTTGTCGATGATGTAAAAGGACTGCCCTCCTGCCATTGCGAGTACCATAATGCTGTCTCCCCTTTTCAACTCATCATCCTCACCCTTATTTAAGCGTTTAGGCCAAATAAGCAGTTCTTCTGGAATGATCAGCTTACTGTTTTCATTTAATCGGATGTGAAGAGGCGAAGCCATTGTGACCTCTCCAATCACCAGATCAATTGGAGAAGCTGCATCTACTGCATTGACAGCGAGTCGTTTAATTGCTTCACTTAATCTCATGCTTGATCACCCTTTGGCCTGGAATTTTTCTCAACGACGTCAATTGTCATGGTGTGCTTCACTCCATTGAATTCATGCTTGTCTTGATCGATCCAGTAGGTTTTTTTGACGTTGATTTCAGGGATTTTCAAATAGATTGGCAGACCGCTTTGCAGTTCAGGGATTCCAAGTGCTTGTATGCTTTTCACTTCTTGTTTGACGCCTTTTTTCTCAGCTAGGCGTACTTTCGCTCTTTTTTGAAGCTGCGGCTGGTTGATTTGACCTGTGACCGTCTCCACATGCTGTAAAATGCCGTACTTACTCTGACCCGCTTTGTCCTGTTCAATAACCACAATATCTGATTTGCTTCCTTTTTTCTTATTCTTCCCCTGTTCGTCTACAGACGTGCGCATCTTCACACGTGTTGCTGTCTCTTCAATGGAGGTGCTGTACTGATAACCGATGAGGTTGACGCCTGATTCAATGACCCACACGTCCTCTGGATCGGGCCAAGCTCTCAGCCCCATCTTGCCTTTAGCAGAATAAATTTGATAATTTCTACCGGTTTGCCGCTTCGTTTCCTTCAATGCTTTTAAAATGATGTCATATAAACTCGTGTCATTTTTAAAGACGAGAGACTTCATGACATGTCCTGTATTTGCGATGGATGTCATAGGAATTTGAAAGTCTGCCCCGATCCGTCTCAAAATTTGATCTGCCCGTTGATTTGAAAAAACATATACATCTTGGTTTTTCACTAAATATTGGAGCATATCGTATGCGGTAAAGGTCAGCTTTCCTTCAACAGGCGTCCTAGAAAACACGATGCCTCTGAACAGCTCTTTTCCTTTCCATTTAAAAAGAACCGTGTCTCCTTCTGAGACACGGTAATATGTTTGACTGCCTTGCTTTGTGATAATATTCGCCTGAATAGAGCGAGGGGCCTGATACCTTTGCCCCTGAAGTGTCACACTCTCTGTGACAAGCTCATACATCGTGCCGCTTCTGATGGCAAAAAGCTCAATCAATGTCAGCCCCCCTATTGTGGTATTTTCAATTTTTGCCCTGGAAAAATCCAATATCCCGGCTGTTTAATATTGAGTTTACTTCGTTTGATCATCGCTGCTTTATTGGCATTCCAAATACGCCGCCATTTTGTACTATCGCCATAAAAACGGCCTGAAATGGCCCAAAGAGTATCTCCTTTTTTGACAGTGTACAATTTTGGTGGTGTTTTTGAGGGTCTTTTCTTTTTCGTTTGTTTCGCTTTTTTCTTTCGCTTGATTTTCCTAGGCGATGCGGTTTTATATTCCTTTAACTCGATCGTAAATTCACGATCGCCTATGTCATAAGACCCTTCCTTGTGTGTGAAGCTCTCAATGCTGCACGTCATATTGATTTTAGTCCCTGTCACAATCAGGCGCACAGACTTCTTTGAACGCATCATTCGTTCAATTTTCGCTATTGCATTCTCTGGTGATGGAATGCTTTTATATTCTGCAATTGGCGAATATTTCTTAGGAAATAATGAGGTGAATGATACTTGTTTAGCTGATGGTACATCAATAAAAGTCAGTTCTCCAAAGGAGGAGACCTTCACTGTTTCATTTTGTACATTATTTGTGATCTCAAGTTCGGATGGAAGCACAGGGAATCGCAACTTCTCCTTGCCTTGGGAAATCCACAATTGATACACTGATTTACCCATCGATCACGACCCCTTTCGTGCCTGTCTGAAGCTCTACTTCCAGTTCGTCTACAAGCATTTGTCTAATTTTTTCGACAAGCGATTGCTGATCCTGTCCATTATGGAAATGCTGATCACCATTGAACTGGATGGTGATTTGTTTATTACTAGACGTTGTTGTATTCCCAGCTGACTGTGCTGAGGTAACTTGCTGCATCTGTGATTCTGGTAAAGGAGCAGATGCATTTGATGGATCATAGACTTGCATCCCAAGTGCCTTTGCTGCCTGCGTCAATAAATATCTCCCGCGAATGCCTCTTTCTTCTGGAATAATCCATTCGCGTTTGTTTCCTTCACCGACTCTAGCTACCTGCTCCTGAGTAATCAGCCCACCATTGGCGTAGCCTTTATAAGGACCGCCTCTTCTCATACTCCGTAATCCCGGTGTATTGAAGACTGTTCCATATCTGCCCTTAATGTAGTTAATGGCTGCTACGGCATTATGAATTGGGTTCCAAATATCATTCATGCCCTTGCCTTTATTGGAATGGAAGGTCGGTCCAATGGTTTGCATTAACCCTTTAGAGGGCGTTCCCTTCTTGGCGTTGGAATCCCACAAGTTGATGGCTTTCGGGTTACCATTTGATTCGTGCTGAGCGATTGTCATAAGACCTGGAAGCCAACTCATCGATGTGCCAGTCGCCATCAGAGCTGCCATGAGCCACTGCTGAACACTAAGACCTGAAGCACCCATACCGCTGAACGCTCCGATTAATGAACCCGCTTGATTTTCAGCAAACTTTTTCACATCAACTGAATCGAGCCCTTTGACGACACCAATCGATGCGAATTTCCCTAGACTCATCATGACACGTGAAGGAGAATGAATGTCTAGTTCTTCTCTAAACGCCTGTTCCACTTTCTTCGCCATTTCTTTGGCAGCTTGTGTGACTTCACTTGCTTTTGAACGCATGCCGCTATTGAAGGCGTCGATTAGTCCGGCACCCCAAGTAGGTGCCTCTTGCCGAGCATTAGTGAAAGGCTGCCTAACATTTTGATCTAAGAATTGACCTGTGCCAGTTGGTGTCATGTTTTGACCAGCTGCAAAGCCAGTGACAGTTTGCACACCATACAGCGGAGTCGCAGCCTGAATTTGAGTAAATGGTTGCTTGATATTAGCTCGTTTCCACTGTTCAAGTGAAATGACTTTGCTGTTTAATCCTTTTTCAAAGTCATTGCTAAACTGTTCCCCATATTTTGATGCGTTGCCGGTCTCTCCAATTGATACAGATCCACTTGCAGATCTGGAAACTGATGAAGCAGCTGCCGGCCTCATTGGAGAAGATGAACCTGTCGAAGAAGTTGGTGACGCACCGTTTGGCACAACAGACATCCCCAGATGTGTTGCAGCCTGTGCAAGAAGCATCTTTCCTCGACCTTTGTTGTTTTCAGTCGGGATAACAAATTCTTTCCCCGCTTCTCCTATCCATGAAAGTGTTGGCTTTGTGATATAACCACCTGTGGCGTTATTTGCTGCTTTCTCTTTCTGTTTAAACCCTGTTTTTTCTTCGCCTTTTTTAATAAAGATATTAAGAAAATTCCCGCCAATTTTTTTAGCTGTATCAAATACATTTCCTACAACGCCAAAGATACCTTCCCATGTTTTTCTTAAAGTTTCAGCATGACCTTTCAAAGGTTTAAATACTTTCTCTTCGAACCATGCACTCACTTCTTTCCAAATACCCTTGATCGTTTCCCATGCTTCTTTAAATTTTTCCCACACGAATTCAATTGCTGGCTTTGCATATTTTTGATACGGCTGCCATACATTTTCATCAAACCAAGTAGAGAGTTTTTCCCACGTAGTTTTAATCCAATTCCACGTGTTTTTAAATAGATTCCAAACGAATATAATGGCTGGCAAAGCGTAAGTTTTAAATGGCTGCCACACATACTCATCGAACCAAGTTGCAAGTATCACCCATGTTGTTTTAATCCAGTTCCATGTACCTTTGAATAGATTCCAGATAAACATGATGGCTGGAATGGCATATGTCTTAAAAGGTGTCCACACATATTCATTAAACCACTCCGATAATACTCCCCATGTCTCTTTAATCCAATTCCATGTACCTTTGAATAGATCCCATAAAAACATGATGGCCGGAATGGCATATGTCTTAAAAGGTGTCCACACATATTCATTAAACCACTCCGATAATACTCCCCACGTCTCCTTGATCCAATTCCATGTATCAACAAGTTTATTCCATACCCATCCAATGGCTTCTACTGCATATTTACCATATGGTTTCCATACCTTTTCCATGAACCAAGTTGATGCAACACCCCATATAGTTTTAATAATGTTCCAAGCAACAACAAAAACACCAACAACAAAGTTGATGATTGGTACAACAAAGTTATAGATAGGTATGAATACTTTTTCCATGAACCAGTTAGAGACTTTCTCCCAAGTGGTTTTAATTTTTGTCCATGCTTTTTCAAAAAAACCACCAATTGGTTCAGCCACGTTGTCATTGAACCAAGTAGAAATATCTTTCCAAGTATCTTTAATCCAATTAACTGCATTTTCAGCACCTTTGACAATGTCATCCCATTTTTTCTTCAAGGTTCCGTCATCAAACATCTTTCCGACCCATTTTCCTAAACCTTCACCTAAAATGCTTCCTAAAATTCCGCCGATTGCTGTTCCAATACCTGGTGCAATCATTGTTCCTATCGCGGCACCACCCATACCACCAGCAATGCCCCCGCCGAATCCTCCTACTTTTTCACCTACATTTTCTTTTGTTGTGCCAATTAATTCTGTTGCACTAAGTAAAGGCCCAAGTATGGGTACTTTTTTTAATAACTTGCCTGCACCTTTACCTAAATTTTTAAATGTATCTCCTAAGCCTTTTAGCTTATCGGTATCTTTGAATATCCCAGCGAGACCGGCTATAGCCATAATACCTGGAATTTTTTTGGTTAAACCGCCTAATTTAGTTGGAGGTTTTTTATTCTTTTCAACCCTCGTAGTTCCAGTTGGATTATTCGGTTTGTTTTTCGGACCATTTCTATTATCTGTTTGGGTAGTTCCAGTTGGATTTAAACCTTTTGCACAACAAGAACAGCAGCTTATTTTAAATAAACCTTTTCCGTTTTGCGTTTGGTCTGAGTTCTGATTACCCAATTGACCTGGTGAAGTATTATTATTAGACCCATCCGAGTTATTTGAAGGGTTTTTCGGACCAAGGATCAAATCTAATCCTTTGTTCAACCATTTATCTAGATACTCTTCAGGATTGATTTTAATTTTCTCACGAATTCGTCCAATCACTTCTTGCTTGTATTCGTCTATTTTCGTTTCAATCCAAGGTAGCGCCTTCTCATCCCAGAATTTCCTAGGGCTTAATTTTTCCTTCAATTTATCTGAGACGTCACCTGCATATTTTTCAATTTCCTTTATTGCTTTGTTTTTTAAGTTTCCAAACCAGCTCTGGCTGTTTTCATTCGTTTTCGTAGCTCCTGATGACTTAGGTTTCTTTTTGATTTTCTTTTCTTTCACAACTGACTCTGCCTGATCTCGTTTTTTCAACTTACTCTTTGCATTGTCTTGAACAGATACTCTGATCTCATGTTTAGCCATTGTCAAGCTTTTGAGTGTCTTTTTGATTCGTTGAATGGCATTGGTGGCTTGGTCAACCATGTTTAATCTCATATAGTATGTTCTGTTCATGAGCTGAAGGATTGATTTTTTGATTGATGACATTTTTCCTGACAACTGATCATTCAGTTTGAACGTCAGCAGGATTGGACTTGTTTGTGATTGTTTCAAGCGATCTATACTGGATTTAATGACATCTAGTCCTTTTGCTTGAATCGATATGACCATCTGTTTCGGTATCATGTTCAGCTGGTTTGTTAATGATTTGAGATCACGATAGATTCCTTGATCTAGCTTCATGGATAATACAGAAAACCTTCTCATCGATAAATTGAGGTTCCTTAGCTTCTTTTCATCCATTTCCAGGCTTATTTTCACCGGTTTTCTAAATGGTTTGAGCTGCTTCTCAAACGTTTGAAATCGTTTTTGAATGCGCAATAGCTTCTTTGATACTTTGTCTTCTAATTCAAATCGTGCAGTGAGCTTCGCCAGTTTATTTCCCTCCTTTCTTTGCTTCTTTTTCTAGCATGTCGAGTTTGTAGCTGATGAGTCCGAATAAGAATGCCTTAAATTGTCTTGGTGCTTCGTATAAATCGAGGAGTTCTGATGGGGAATAGTGAAGCTCATGCATGGCGTAATATAAAAACACCGCTTCCTTATCCCCATCTTTTATTAGTTTTTTGCTGCGTCTTCTAAATCTTCAATTTCGTCTTCAAATCCGTTGATTTCAATGGCTTTGTTTAACCAGTTTGCGTATTCACCGCCGACAGATAAAACACGTTTTGCAACTTCAACTGGATCTTGTGTGCTGTAGGCTTCTCTTAATTCCTTTGAGCGGAAATCTGGATAAATCGTCGATTCAATGGCAATTCGTGCGTAGAAGCGCTGGCTGTCTAAGTCTTTCACACGGCCTCTGCCTTTGACATTTTTGAACGTGGTGTTTTCTTTTTCCAGTTCATCAATACGTTCCGTGGTAATCGCTTTGAAGACAAAAGGAATGACATTCCCTTTTTTATCAACAAAACGCTTAGAAATTGGTACTTTGACCTCTTCTGCTTCTACTGTTTGTCCTGGCATAAAAAATGAAAGATCAAATGTTTGTTTTTCGCTCATGTTTAAAAACTCCCTTTTGTTTGTTTTTTGAATGCAAAAAAGCACATCCATTTTTTGAATGTGCTTTCCAATCTTTTCATGTATAATATAACTCGTACAATTGAACGGCTTGCTCAAGGGTGTCTGGCTCATCCCCGATAGGAAGGGGGTGATGCTCATGTCAACGTTCCAAGCGATTTCCCTAATGCTTTTATTCGGGATGTTTATCCTTGCTTTGTTGACGTATATAAACAAAAAATAGACTCCCCCTTGAGCTTTGGTAGGTGAAAGGGAAAGTCTATCCTTAAAACTATCTAATTGATAAGCCAGCCCCTTGAAGGGCCTCATTGTACATTGCCGGGATGTTAGCGCATCCTGGCTTCTTTTTATTGTATGCAAATCGCTTTGCATGTAAACATCATTTTGTGTGTTATTGAATGCAATGTGCATTACAAACGCATTCATTTTTCATTACATTTGCATTATAGCATATTTGGTTTTTATTTAGCTAATTAATTAGCTAATTTCCTCCGCATTTCTTAGAAAGAATTCTTCAGCTTTTCAGGCAGATCAAAGTCTTCAAATGTAAATGGAACTTCTTCTTCAAGTGCCTCTGAATCGACATCTAGTCCAGCAATTTTAGCTGAATCAAAGTTGACATCGAATAATGTCACACGCTCTGTGCCTCGGCCTGATGATTTATCATCAATTACCGCTTGAAGAGTGAAATAAGGATCTTCCCCTTTTTTCACATAGTTGAGCATGAGTTGAACGAAACGTGACGTAACTTTATAGAATGTTGCCGTTCCTGTTCCGTTTGCCCCAGTTGTTTTATGGCCAGTCATTCGGCGGCCCATTACGTTCACTTCTGATTTATTTTTCTCCACGTTTGCTTCAAACGTTTTAATAAAGGCAAGTTCCTCACCTTCTAAGAAAAGACGACCTTCTTTACCTGAGATTGTATTTTGCGCTTTAAAAGCCATCTTACTTCACCTCCACATTGAAATAGAATTTTTCTGCTGCGTCTACTGGCTGTACGGCTAAATCGATGATAAATCCATCACGATCTTCATTGAGGCCAATGACGATGTCTGTTTCTGAGTTAAAGCCTGTAATGCCGCTTCCATCTTGAAGTTGTGTGAGATACTGTGTAATCAGTGTTTTCACAAGCTGCACACCATCGTCTGATGCTGGAATGTCATTGCCATTGGCTTTGCGTAATTTAATCAAATTTTTCAGTTCAAATGTTAAATCATTGTTGATTGCATCTAGCACACGGATGATTTTGTTTTTCGCCATTTGCTGGTTCTTTTCAACCGTGAAGCTTGTCAAAGAGTTAATATCTTTTTCAACGCTCACCGTGCGGTCTCTTGCATCGAAAGTGAAAAGAAACTCTCCTTGTGATAAACGGTATTCTACCTGATCATTATCAAGACGCTCTAATGTATCGACTGCGCCTTCGTATTCAACAAAGGTCAGTGACTGATTAAAATTCGCTCCTGCACTTGCTCCTGCGACCCAAGCTGTTGTTTGAGCAGGCGTGAGTTCTGTTCCGTCTTCTAAAACAACACCGCTTGTGACATTGATGATTCCTTCTTGATCAGCTGCATAGTTAGCCACAACGCCTTGCACCTTACGTCCTTGCTTATCACGTAAACGCTCAATAAATGACGCGAATGTCGCTTTTAATTGCTCACTATTATCGACTGGTAGTGCAATGACATCAAAGTATTCCGTTTCAGCTGCTTCTAGGAAAGCTGTATAATCTGCGACACTTGCCACACCGTTTTTCCCGCCGCTTAAAGCCGCTCCAGCAGTAATGACCGCTTCGCCTTCACCAGAAAATTGAACGTATTTGTTTTTCACAAGATCTTTGACATCTTTGACCACCTGTTTATCGACAATATCTGTTCCAAGATAGGTGATGACGTCACGTTTTGTGCTGTCGAGTACATTTTCTGCCACTTGAATGGTGATCTCATTTCCTTTTTGACCACCATAATTGGCTGTGACCACAAAGTTTTCTGCGATTTCCGCTTTGGCTGGCTCTCCTTCGTTTAGACGGTAAAGCAAGACCGTTTGCGCTTTTTTCTTCGCTTCACGGAAAAGAAGAAGTGACTTATCATCAATGTTAAGCCCGACCTTTTTATTTAAGTCTTCCATATCGGAAACGGAAATAAAAGTTTTTGGTTCTCCCCAGCTCATGACAAGAGGAAGTGCAACTGTTCCTCGCTCGCCTAAAGTAATTCGCTGCTCTGCTGTTGTTTTAAAATTAAAGTAAATGCCAGGACGCTTTTTCTCTGTACCTGGTGTAAAAGTGCCTCCGTTCATCCTTTAAACCTCCTTGGACAAAAAAGCATCGATGTGCTTCTTTGCTTCTGTTTTTGTAATTGGTTGATGTTTGATATAAAAAAGAGCACCTTCAAGGATTTCTGGTTTTACCCCAAAAAGATCCTTGCTGTGCTCTTTTAAGGCTTCAAATGAAAAGCCAAATTCTTTTTCTTCGCCCGCTGTTTGATCGAGCTGTGTTTTTTTAGTCTTGCTCACGTTTGATCACCCCATCTGAAAAATTGATATCTTCTAGGCTTGGCTGTTTATCTCGGTTGTACCAATAGCTGCTATCCCACGTCAGGACAATCGCTGCTACACCTTGATCTATGATTCTTGTTTCCACTCTTTTTATGCGGACATAATCATCAAGCACCTCTCCATCTTCACTGATCATCTGAATGATTTGACGATCAGCAAGCAATGCATCGACGACTGTTTCCGCCGCATCATGCGCTTTTTCTGTATCCATATGAAACACTTTCACTTGCAGCGAATAAGATTTCATAAAAGTAGACACTGTATCTGGACCACTAATGACAGTCACTGGCGGCACATAAACAGATGGCACTTGGAAACGCTCTGGCAGAAGACGATCATACATTTTCACAGGAAAGTGTGTGTATATATAATGCATGATTGCCCCGACTTCTTGATTCATTCCATCACCTCCCAAAATGTCGATCGATCCAGCTTTGAAGCTTTCGATCCAGCGAGTGTTCAAACATTTGTTCATAGAGCATGACGGCATGATCCCAGTACCCATTTCCTTCAATCCATTGAGATGAAAGCATCATGCCAGTACTGGCATTCGGATCATATTCAAAGCGGCTGCCGTTCCATCTGCCAGGCACCCATCTTCGTTCTCCATTTGAAGAAATGGCATGTCCATCATTCACGTAAGAGGCATAATCAAGCTGTGTCCCTACTTCTAGCGTGAGCCCGCCTCGGGAAGTGAGAAAGTGATTCTCCTTGTCACCTTTTTGAAAGGAATTGAGGAGACGGCCTGTATCAACAGCCTTTTCTTTGATGATTTCATCTTGAATGATGTCTAAAAACTGTAAGCCCATTTCCTGTAACCACTCTTGATATTGCGCCGTTAAGCCGCCACTATTTGCCTGTTGGAGCTGGGATAGCAGCCGGTCAAGTCCATCAATTTTCATAGGTTTTCCTTTCTGACGGCCATCACTTCCATGTGATGATTTTTCACTCTTTTTGGCTGTTGCAACTTAAGTGAGATGCCGTTCCACACCATTTTGTCATGCAAACGAATGTCGCTTGCTAGAGGGAAATGGACGAGATAGGACTGATAGATGACTGTATTCGGTTCTTCTTGCACGAGTGACTGGCTTTTTTCTACAACATAGCAAGCCACATCTCTCATACTTGGTGTATCAGGATAAGTGAGGTCCGTCTGCAGATCTCCTGCTGGTATACCAAATTTGCCGCGGACTGCCTCCTCATTCTCCAAGTGAAAAAGATCACAGCGATCCGTTAATAGAGAATCATAGCTCATAATGATCTCACCTTTAAATTGGCGCTGCCGCCAGTTAATGAAGGTTCAATATAATCAACAAGAAGGGCATACACATAAGGTCTGCCTTTCACTTTGTCCGCTGCCTTTGCATATGAATAATCACCCATTTTTTCTGAAGTCAAGCCTTTCATCATGGATTCGTCATCATTCAGCATGGCAAAATACTGGGCCATTTTTAATAAGGCGATCCTTGCTTTTTCAGGAATGGGCTGATATTTTTCATGTGTAAAATCGTGCCCGACCATTTGAAATACCGCTGCTTCTGCTTCAATAATATCTGCCGCTAGTCTCTCTACAGAACGATTTTTCACGCGATCAAATACAGAATAGGCTTGTAGTTCCTCAGCAGAAATGATCATAGCCTGCTGTCACCTACTCTTTCACTTTCATTACTTTGGCTACAGCATCCTCTTCCTCAAATTTGCTGTCGAGCTTCGCTGTCAGAACAATGATAAACTTACGGCTGCGAATATCTTTTTCTACTTCAATACGAATATTGCGAGAAAATCCTACGATAATATTTTTCGGATGTGTCAGTAAAATATCTGATACGTCTGTTCCTTCTTCATCATATGGCTGCATATTGGCAAGACCTTTGACCGGAACACCGAATGCAGAAGAAAGTCCGCCTTGAATCGCCGCATCTCCGAGACCTGTCTGACGGTTTGCTACTTGGTCTTTCCACTCGACCTCTAAACTTGGGGATGTATAAAAACGGAAATCCTGAGGTACACGTAAATATTTTGACGGCATCGCTTTATAGGCTTGTTTGAACATTTGACGGCTAATTTCCGCTCCATTCGCATCGACAATATGAGAAACTGCCTGTTTTCGTACGCCATCCATTTGAGCTAAAAATGGATCTTGTGATGTTGTATCACCGTTGACGATCAGTTCTTCAATATCGACTGCCGCTCGTTCCGCCAGCATTTGCATAATGGTCTGCTGAATCCCGTCTTTTTCAATGTTGTTTTCAATGCTGTCGTACGTCATATGAATCTCAGCAATGACTTCTTTTGCATTGAGCTGAACAGTGCTTGTCGCTGGGACAACACGGTCTTTTGCATCAAGCGCTTTGCCTTCTTCTGCTGGGCGTAAAATGCGCTGACCGAAGCCGATTTTTTCGATTTTTTGTGAATCACTTTCCATTGGAATGATACGTGCATCATTTAAAACGGTTGGTGTATTTTGCATCATTCTAATGAATGTGTTAGATTGGGCTGCGTTCATGAGACCGCCTGTTTTTAAGCTGGCAAGTGTCATTTCAGCCTTGCGAATCAACTCTTGATTTCTCACACTTTTTCCTCCTTATTTAGGCTTATAGTAAGCCATCCCATATGGGCTTTGTCATATCATTTTGTGTATCGTGATTTGTTTGTTTAGAAATGCCCCGCGCTTTTTCAAGCATGTGTATCCGCTCTGAAATAGGCAGTAGCTGTTGCTGAAGCACTTCCTGAATCGCTGCTTTTTCTCTGCCTGCTGATTTCTCTAAGGAAGAGAGCTGATGGCGAATTGGCGCAACCACTTGCTCCAGCACTTTTTGTACAGGTTCTTCTTCACCAGTTTGATCTGTCCCTTGTTTATCCGCTTGTTGTAAAACGTTGTCGATGGCCATTTTTGCTTTTTCTAGTTCGCGTACTTGATCAGTCGTTAATCCGGCATCTTGCTTTTGAACGGATGCTGGTCTTTCGCCAATCGTTTGGAGGACATCATTTGTTTTCAACACATCCTGCACAATTGGAATCAATTGTTCAAGTGCCGCTCTTACGCTAGATTCATCACCATCACTTGACTGCAACGTTTCCAGCAGATGATCTAAAACGCTCCAAAATTGTTGTGGCATATTTGCACCTTCCTCTTTCAAAAAGAAATTTTTCAGCAAAGAAAAAAGCCCTCTCTCGTTCGTTTCTTGAGATAGGAGCTGATCGTGTTCCTCTATTGCGATGATGTCTGCTGTTCCAGCCATTGAGTAGCCTGTAATATGGCCTTGCTGAATTTGGTCCCAAATATCTTGTGATGCCTTTGTCACAAGTACCCAAGATCCTTTTTGAATCAGCTCCCCGCCTACTTCAAAATCCGCTGGGGCAATGTATGATTCGACGACTTCGCCAACACCATCTTGAAAATCATGCTGTTTATCAATGTGACGGGCATCTTTCATAAAACCGTGTGCTGCTCTTTCAATTTCTTTGGCCGACATAAAGTCTTGATGTGCATCAGGTGTATTCGGTTCATACACGACGCCATATACGAGGCGATGCGCATCATCTGCCTTCGTCAGGACACTGACTTCTTTTTGAAAGTCAGGCTGCTTTTTCTTTGCTTTCATCAAGAAAAATTTCTTTTGGTTGGCGGCCTTGTCCACATAGGAAACATGTGTAATTTTTGCGTTTTTTAATTCCCTTGGCATATGTTCACCCCCTTTCAAAAAAGCTCACGTCCTTTTATTTCTCCAGCTGGTTTGACTCTGATGGAGACAGCCCATCAGCTGTTTTTATGCGGCTTTCTAAAGGTCGGTGGTAGAATTCTTCCGGCCATTCCTCTAACGTCTTACCAAGAATACGCCCCGCAAGATCTCGTAAATCATTTGGCGATACTGCCCCAGCCTGAATAAATGGTGTCAGAACCTTCGCTATCTCTAATGGATCTCTAAAGTCAGGACCATTTAATAGAAAGCGGACATGCCATATATCTAAATCCGGGAGAAAAAGAGTATTGAGCTTCCCTGTAATAAGATGCCGCTCTGGCTGAAACACTTGCTCCTCCGTTGTTTTTCGCGCGGTATCTGCCGTGGCCTTGTTATAATCTTGTGACTCTCCTGTGTAAATAGGCGGCAGACGAAAAGCGGAGCGGATTTTGTTTCTCGTCTTTTCATCGTATTCTAAAAAGAGCGCATCCTCTTGCAGGATTTCCGCCAAGGATTTAAAGTTCACTTTGACATTTGATACATCTTCTTCACCTGTTAATCCTTTTTCTGTCGGAAGTCCTTCTACTTCAAGCAATAAAAACTTATGCGCATGATCAGACCCTTCAATATCATCCATATAATCTTGTAGCTGCTGATAAGAAGTCTCTGACAGCATGCCGTTTTCAACAATGATGGCACCAGGTACATGCCGTCCTTGCTTAAAATAAAGATAATTCAGCTCTTCTGCTTTTCGTGCGCCATACATATTGACGATGTTGCCAATCCAGCGGGGAATCCCATACGTCCCACTGCCAATTTTAAAATGAATGACTTCTGTTGCTTGAAGTGGTTCTGGTGTAGCATCATCGTACTTGCCTGTTTCATAATTTAATATGCGCGGATCACCATACTCCTTGAAAAAGACTTTCTTCTCATTGATGACCTGCACATATTTTCGGAATCGTTTCTTGCGATTCATCGTCTTTAATTCGCCGTTTTCTGTGTAGCGGAATTCGACGTCGACTGGCTCACTCAGCTTGCAAATGCGAATATGGAGTGCATCCAAATACTCGATTCCTGCCGGCTTTCCTTGTCCATCCCGCAGCACCTCTAAAAAGCCATTTCCTGTTTTCTCCCGGTCTTCTAGGACATAACCAAGAATCACGTCAGCAGACTCATCATAGTTCATGTATTTCGTAAACTCTTCGAGTCTTGTCCATTCCTTCTCGGCTGTCTTCTTTTTGACCGGTTTCACATCTTCCGCATTAAAATCAAAGGCGTATTCCACCCCAAAGCCAAAGCCTAAAATGTTTGTTCGATACGCATCTATACATTGCTGAAGAATCGTTGAGTATTCTGCCATGCTTTTTAATTCATTGATATGGTAGGGCGGGGGGACAATGTCGTCTTTTTCGTATGAAAATTCATCCTCATACATTTGTTTTGTATGATCAGACATGTTGGCCTTCATAATCGTTGCTTTTAATTGTTTCATTGTATGGACCTCCTCTCTCGGTTTGGACGGACACGCTCTGAAGCAGTCTGTTTCAAATCGGTCACCTCATAATCATCTAGCGCATACCAAATGGCGGATAATGTGTGTGGATCGATTTGAAATTCATCTTCCTCTAAGCGGCCGTTCTTATCTGCCTTATAGGTTAGTGATTGAAGTTCATAGATGGTATAAGGGCAAGCATCAGAACAAATGATTTTCTTAAATCGTTTGATTTTCTTTGTATATTGCAAACGTGAGCCTTGGAACTTATGTGCAGCGACCATTTGAAATCCACGCTGCCGAAAATAGTGAATCGTTTTAGGCTCTGCTGCATCTGCCTTAATCAGTTCCTTTGATTCAACAAATTCTTTCAAATCAACAGCTGTTTCATCATCCGTTTTCCCGCGGTCGTAATATTCCCAATAAATATATAAGTACTTTTTTTCATGATCGACAGCTAACCGAATGAGCGCATTGTAGGATTCGACAAATCCAAAATCCATCCCCGCCCGTTTCAGCGGTCTTTCAATTTGCCCGATCGCTTCTAATACGTCAGCATGCTGTCTGACCTCAAATTGCGGAAACACTTTTGTGCCATTGATACCGAAGTATCCCTTCCTTGCAATTCGATAAAGATCTGGATCGTATTCTTTCAGCTCATCCAGCTGCTTGACATAGCTTTTAGGAAGAAATAGATTGTCTTCTGCTGTTGAGTGGTGATAGTACGTATCTTTTATCACGATGGTTCGCTGTTTGTATAAGGTTTCGTCATCAAGGACAAAACGTTTCAGCTGTTCATCTCGAAAGAAATGTCTGTACGTCCAATTATCCTGACCAACGGGATTCGTCGATAACATCATATAAAGAGGTAAAACCGGATGTCTCAGCCTTCCAAGCAGCTCTTTAAACCCTTCATAAGAAACCTCGGAACACTCCTCAATCCAAATCATTGAGATGTTGTTGATCGACTTCAATTTCTCAGGCTTGTCCAGTCCTTTAAATAAAATGCTGCTCCCATTGCGAAAAGTGAGAGCAAGCGGTGAACTGCGGCACTTTACTAGATGATCAATGCCAAGATCGCTGACGATTTCTTGTAAAAGAGAATAGGTCGACTCCCGGTGCGTATCATACACTTCTCGAATGACAAGTGCTGTCCGTTTTTCCTCAAGCAGTTTTAAAATCAGCTTTAAAGCAATGTGATAGCTTTTGGATGAGCCATAGCCGCCTACTAAAAACTGAAACTTTTGATTCCAATCGAACAAAAAGTGTTCAAAGTGAGGATTGACTTCTTTTTCAATCAACGGCGTCATGAATCGTCCTCTTTTCTTTTGATCATGATATGAAGATCTTCTTCTTTTTCCTCACGAACTGCTTTTTTTGTTTTTTCGATTGTCAGCTCAATTTGCTTCAGCCTTAATCTTCGTTCATCTTTCGCATGAGCGAGCTCTTCAAACTGTTTAATCAGCCGTCTTAGCTCTCCCATTGCACGAGATTGGGCATTTAAAAAAGTGGCATGCCGATCCCATGAAAATTGAAACGAAAATTCCTCTGCCGTGATCTCTGGCTCTGGATGAATGCCTTCGCCTGTTTCTTCCTCTAATGAAGAAGGCAAGTACGTCGCCTTTTTCAGTTCTTTGATCATGTCATCTTGATCTGCTACATGCATGATGCGCTGCGCTCGAATAATGGCTGCGTATTGAATTTGAATTTGATCCCAGATGATATCAAGAGATGTGCGCCCATCCATTTTTTCCATGATTTCAATCGTTTCATCTGAAAGAAATTGATGAAAGATCGAGTGCGCCTGCTTTGACGGTGTTTTTTGTCTTTGCCAGCCGTATCGTCTTTTCCATGATTTAACGGTATGGATGGAGACGTTGTATTGATCCGCTAGTTGCTGGTACGTCATCCCTTTCATATAATCCTGCTTAGCCTCTATCCGTTTATCTTTCATTTACATTCACCTGCCGCCTCCTTTTAGTTCGAATGATTCCCTGAAGAGGAATCATTTGTGCCGGGCTAGCAAACATTCGTTTGGTCTTTCTAACTATAGGTGGCAACTGTAAGACAAGCTTTTGAAGATTGAGTGATGAAAGAAAAAAAGCCTATTCAGCAGCTTTGAATAGGCGTTCTTGTACTTTTTTGGACATTTTGGTCCGAGCTCTTTCCATATGTTTTTGGACTGTTCCTTTTTTTACATCTAGCATAATCGCAATCTCACTAAATGACAGACCCTGCGTTGTGTGCATAAAAAACACGTCTTTCTCTCGATCTGTTAAAACAGACAAAGCTTCATCGATTCGCCTTTTATCCCGCTCACTTACCTCTCTTTCTTTCTCTTGAATGAGGGTGTATTCATGTGATAAAGCCTCTAATACCTCTTGATTAGCAAGAATGGTGCGCTGGTACACAGACCGTCTATCTAATCCTCTGCGTGCGCCTGGCTCTCTACCGATTTGAAGCCATTCCACCACGTATTCTAGATCGCTGACCATACTGGCGATCATTTTTTGATCATGTTTGTCCTGATCTGACATCTGTTTCTCTTCTTTGTCTTTCAATTGTTCATATCGTTTTCTGGCATCTTTTAAACTTCTTTTATATTCGATCAGTAAATCTTGCATCTGTGCTCTCTCCTTTTTTAAGAAAATAAAAAACGGACACCAATCAGCCCCTTTTTATAGGGTCTTGATCAGTGTCCGCAGGCTTTCCGTCTTGGACTTATTCAGTTATTCTTGTTCATCAGGCTAGCTGATTTTAAAACCAATCTCGTGATCGACTCTTGCAAAATGTCCTTTTGCTGTTTGAATAATCGTTTTTCCATGCTCAGGTACATCCATCATATAAGCCGTTCCTACGTTTCCATCTAACACAATGACTTGAATCTTTCCTTTTTCCATTTCACCGACAAATGTCTGGTTTTCTTGAATCATGAGTTGTTTTGGCTCGTTCATATGCTTGTCTCCTTATTTGGTGGTGAGGATCTCATATCATCACCCATCGTATTTAAGATGATTTCCATTCGAGGACGCATGCTATAAAACTGTGAAACTCTTAATTCTACAATCTGTAAAGAGGCGTCATCGGCAATGGCATGAAGTGCTTCTTGTATATACTGCAAACTTGGTTGAAGAATGCTGATGTGTACTGGGCGTATCAAGCCTTTTTCAGCAGATGTACGCGTGTCTTGGCTGTTCGCTAGATCAATGGGCATATTGTAAAATAAGCGAATGTCGAGTGATAATGCGCCTTTTATTTTGCTTTTGCATTGCGCTTTAGCGGCTGTTTGAATTCTGTTTATCAATGTCTCTTTTGTGCATAAATGTTCTTTTTCAATGATAAAATGAAGGACCATGCTACGATCTCCCGTCATCCTTCGCCCACTGCCGAATGTCTTGTTCGTTTTGACCCGCATTGAGCAAACATTTCAGGAATGTCATGATTTGCTTCAATCGATTCATGTCGCATTCTTCCTTTCCTTCTTCTTGTCATCAACGGCTTTTTCTGCCATGAGGGTCATGTATGTGCGTTTTTCTTCTGCCGTGGGGAAAGCAAAAATCGGCTCTTTTTGATGAAAAGTGATCCAGCCGCCAGCTTGTACTAGGCAATGCTGTGCTTCTTTTCGGGCATCAAATGTCATCTGATGTCTCATCATCATCAAATCCTTTCTCACGGTCCTCGTCCTCTAATCGATAACCACTTCGGGACATTTCATATGGCCAGTAACGTTTTGGATAGCCGAAATCATTCATTTGCGTCACCATCGGATGTTCGATATTCATTCTGTTTGTCTCCCCTTTTTAAGAACGGTCTTCCTCAAGACTATTACTCTTTTTGTGTAACTTTTGACCAAAAAAAAGCTCTTGAACACCGATATTTAGCAAATCTGCAATATGCTTGGCTATTTCTAAGCTGGGCTTTGTTCGGCCCATTTCTATATTTGCATAGCCACTCGTGTACTTATATCCAAGTTTTTTCGCCATATACGTTTGTGTTTTTCCTTGTAATATTCGTTCTTCTCGTAAATTTTCAAGTTTCATGTTTCCACCTCTTACTCATTATGTGTAAGTTATATTCATTATGATAATATACACAAAACGAGTAAGTCAATCATATTTTTATTCTTTTTGTGTATTTATTTATCTTTTCCGTGTAATTCATGATAAAATTTACACATAATATGAAAAAAAGGTGTTTCCGATGGATAATTTGACTGGAAAGATTCTAACTGAATTAAGAGAGAAACATGGATGGAGTAAGTCTACCGTTGCCAAAAAACTCGGGTTAAAGGCGATGTCGACCTATGCTAACTGGGAGTATGGATTGAGAAAGCCAGATGGTGAAATGATTGTGAAAATCGCCGAGTTATACGGGGTCTCAACAGATTATCTTCTCACAGGTAAAGACAAAAACGCCTCTGATGACGATCTTGCAGATGATCCTGATTTGCAAATTGCGTTTAAAGCTGCCTCCGATTTTTCTGAAGAAGCACGAAGACAAACCATCGACTTTATTAACTACATTAGAGAGAAAGAGAAACAAAAAGGCCGTCAGCCAAAACAGACAGACGACAAATAAAAGATCTCTTTTTATAAAGCATCACATAGCTGGGTAGATACCCAGCTTTTTTTATGTCTCTTTTTCCTCCTAAAAAAGAATGACATATGAATAAAAAATCATGTGTTTTTTGGGTAAAATCGTCTTTCCCTACATAATATGTGACAATTTTCACCAAAAGTACTCATTTTTCCACTTATTTTTATTGACATATAATTCTATTATTATTAATATATGTATATACCAAAAAAAGGAGTGTTACCGATGAAAAAATTAATGAAAGCTTGTACATTGTCTTTAGCTGCTTTAGGTGCTCTTACGTTCTTCCAAACTGAAGGTGCTCATGCAGCTGCACAGCCTAAAGAACCAGTTATAGCAAAAGCTCCTATTATGAATAAAGTGATTACAGTGAACCGCACACTTACTGTAGGTTCTTCAATTGCTGTCTCACTTCCAGCTAGCCAAATTTCTGTATCAGGCGCAACGTATGCCATTCAATTAGACCAAACTGCTCCAAATTTCACTTGGATCCGTGCTGTACAACGCGGTTCTGTTACAGTGTCTTACTATAACTCACTAGGTGAGCTCGTCATTAACTATATTACTGTTCGTTAAGCGATTTTTTTCATATGAAAAGGCGATGACTACATGTTCATCGCCTTTTTGTGTTTTTTAATTAAGCCGCTTACCAGTGCTTGCCAATCTCTATCTATTATGTTAACTTTTAATAAAAATAAGTTTACATATTGAGAGGGGCTTATGATGGGAAAAATAACGTCTTTGTCTTGGGAAACGATCGTGAAGAAAGCCATCAATCATGAACCGATTACGATGGAAGAAGGTCTAAATATTCTTGAAGCAGACGACGCAGAGTTGTTACCTATTATGCATGCAGCTTATCAGGTGAGATTTCATTTTTTTCAAAAAAAGGTGAAGTTAAATATGATCTTTAACGCCAAAAGCGGATATTGTCCTGAAAACTGCGGGTATTGTTCACAATCGGTGATTTCAACAGCTCCTGTTGAGAGATATACAATGCTTGACCAAAAAACCATTGTGGCCGGTGCGCGTGAGGCGTTAAAAAGAAAAGCAGGGACTTATTGTATTGTAGCAAGCGGGAGAGCACCTTCGCACCGTGAATTAGATGAAGTCACCGCAGCAGTAAAGGAAATTACCGAGACGATGCCTTTGAAGGTGTGTGCATGCCTTGGGTTATTAAATGAAGAAAAAGCGAAGCGGCTGAAGGAAGCGGGTGTTCATCGGTATAATCATAATCTCAATACACATCAAGATCATCATGCTCAAATTACAACGACCCATACGTATGATGACCGCGTATCGACCATTGATAAGGTCAAACAGTCAGGGATGTCACCATGTTCAGGGGTTATTGTTGGAATGGGCGAAACCAATCAACAAATTGTTGAAATGGCTTTTGCGCTGAGAGCCCTTGATGCGGATTCGATTCCCGTCAACTTTCTCCATGCAATTGAAGGAACGCCTCTTGAACATCAAGAACGCACACATCCGATTAAAGCGTTGAAGGTTTTGGCACTGATGCGATTTATCAACCCGGCTAAGGAAATTCGAGTATCTGGCGGAAGAGAGTTTAATTTGCGAACGCTTCAGCCTCTCGCATTATATGCAGCAAACTCTATTTTCGTAGGCGATTATTTAACGACAAAAGGACAGCAAGTTCAAACCGATCATCACATCATTGAAGATTTAGGTTTTGAAATAGAAGAATGTGCGCTTTAAAAAAGTCTGCCGATGGATCGGCAGACTTTTGACGTTGAGATTAGAATCTTTTATGGAAATCGACAGTACCGCTTCCTTCTTCGCGGTCAAAGCTGCCAACAAAAGTCCAGTTAATATAGCCGCCGTCACCATTGTTGACAAACGTACCATCTTCAAATACCCAAATACCAAACGTAATGCCGTCATATTCAACACTATCATAATAGACAACATTGTTCAGTCCGCTAAAGTCATGATCTTGGCTTAAGTTTTGAACAACTACGTTGTAATTTTGACCTGCTTCATAGAATGCACTGTATGCCGCATTTTTTACAAATCCATCACGATTTTGAGATGATTTTACTGCTTGTTCAATTTTATCGGCAATGGCTACTGGATCAATCGAGACACTTCCATCGACACCTGTTGTCGTAGCAGCTTCAGCCTTTTGACCAAAAGTCGTAAGAGATAAAGGGACAGCAACCATTGACGTAGCAATCATAGAGCTAACAAAAAATTTACTTGTTTTCCTCATTATTTCTAACTCCTCCTTTAATTGGTATGTCTATGTACTACCCTTTTCTTTGTCACTTAAACACTAATTTAAGAAAAAACTTCTTTTTCTACCAATTAAGAGGCTGTTTTTACTGTTTAAAAGGGCAAAACAACAAAAAAACTACTCTTTTAAAAGAGTAGTTTTCCATTCATTACATAAACAGGATGAATAAAATCAGACCTAGGATGATTCGGTAGATCGCAAAAGGCACAAGTTTGATTTTATTAATCAGTTTTAGGAAGAATCGAACAACAAAGAGAGCCACAATAAACGCACTCACAAAGCCCACAATAAAGAATGGAAGCATGTCTGTTGTTAAATATTCGGCATTTTTAACAAGTGTTAAGAGGCTTGCTCCCGCCATAATCGGCATGGCCATAATAAACGTAAAGTCAGCTGCCGCGCGGTGATTCAGTCCAAGAATAACACCACCTGCTATTGTAGAACCTGAACGCGAGAAGCCTGGCCATAGTGCTAAACATTGAAATAGCCCGATATACAGCGCTTGTCTGTACGTCATATTATCCACAGAGCTTGTTTCTGTTTTACGTTTATTGATCCAATCAGCGACAAGCATCAGCACAGCACCTAAAATTAAACCGACAGCGACCGTTCTCACATCAAACAAATATTTATCAATATAATCTTCAAATAAGAATCCTAAAATGACGGCTGGGACGAGTCCAACAGCAATTTGAGCAATGGTCAGCTTATGTCCGCTGCGTTTTTGTTCTTCTGTGATATTTTTCTTTAAGCCTAACAAGTTCAAAATACGATCTTTAAACACGATCATGACAGCTAAAATAGAACCTAACTGAATCACGACTTTAAATGTGTTTGCAGCCTCTGGCGTAATGATGTCTTTTGATTTTAGCCAAAGATCATCAACAATGATCATATGCCCTGTAGACGAGACAGGTGCATACTCTGTTAATCCTTCGACAATTCCTAAAACCAGTGCCACGAATAAATCCCATAGATTCATGATTTTCTTTCCTTTCAATTCTGATCTTTTGAAGGCAAACATCTATGTCCACATAAAGACAAGCTTTCTTTTTCGAAAGCTCGTCTTTATGATACTATATTTTTTTCTAAAAAAGATTATGACATCAAACCTTTTCTTCTTTATACAAATTGGATCGCATTTTGAACCAATCAAACAGGTGGGTCGTGATCACTTTCAGAACGGCATACGTCGGAATCGCGACAATGATGCCGACTACGCTGAACAATTTACCTGCTGTTAATAGAACAAAGATAATCGTGATCGGATGGATATGAAGGTTTTTCCCCATGACCTGAGGAGAAATGAATTTCCCTTCAATAAGTTGAACCACTGTCCAGACAATGATCAGTTTCAGTAGCATAATAGGTGATGTGACAAGTGCAATCACAATCGCTGGTGTAATGGCAATTGTTGGCCCAAGGTAAGGCACTACACTTGTACATGCCGCAATAATCGCCAGAAGCAGCGCATAGTCAAGTCCAATAATCAGATAACCGATTAAAAGAAGAACACCGATACAGAAGCTGACAATGATCTGTCCAAGAATATAAGAGCTTAAGCGATGGTTCATTTCGTGAAGCACGATATGTGTATGCTCTCTAAACTTATTCGGAATAAATTTCAAGAAATAGTCAGGCAGTTTTTTGCCGTCTTTTAATAGATAAAACAGAATGAACGGAACCGTCACGATCGAGATGATAATTTCAGTAAGCGCCCCTAAGAAAGTGCCGACTCCGGTAAAAGTACTTTCCAAAATCTTCGTCGCTTGACTTGACGCTTTACTCACCAATTCAGAGACGTTAAAATTCATCGTTTTCTGCGCCTGATTAATGAAGTTGCTTCCTGTTAGTTGTCGAATCTGTTCTTCTACCGTATCAACGTATTTTGGCAGATTATGAAACAGACTCATCGTTTGTGCTTGTAAAAAAGGAATAATAGATACAATGGTCACTGTAATGATTCCAATAATGACGATATATAAAAGCAAAATCGAAAAGATCCGTTTGACCTTAAATCTCTCTAATAAATTCACAATTGGATTTAATAAATAATACACAACCCCCGTTAAAATAATCGGTAAGGCAATGGTTTTGATGAGTACAATGAGCGGTGTGAAAATAAAAGATGCTTTCATGAAAACAAGGATATTCAACCCTATTAATAGCAGGATGAGTAAAAAGAGAACAAACTTGTTATCAAGAAAAAATTTTCTAAATCGACTGCTCCACATTTGCATAGAATTCATATCTTTCCTCCAAACACGGGCTATTTTATTAGTAAATTGTACACTACTTGATCATCATTTTGTGATCATTGTTTCAGCTTTTCTTCCAGTTTCGCAATGGACATGGCCCATCCAATCAAAATCGGTTGTCCGATTAATCTCATCCATAACAAGGCTTGTTCTGTGCTCTCTTGCCCTGGAAATGGAATCCCTTCTCTCGCAGCAAATAGGTTCGCAGGGAAAATGAGCACCAGATAGACAGCGATCATTTTTGCTGCCACAATCCTTACGTTTGGAAGAAGCAGTAAAACGGCCAGCAGCCATTCCAAGCATGCGGTGGCATAAATGATGCCATAGGGAAATGGCCACCCAGACATCATGCGGGCAAAGCCGCTTGGCTCTATCACATGAAAAACACCGGCTGCTATAAATAAAAGCGCGAATGCGTATGTACTTCCTATATGTAGGATGCGCTTCATGTTCGTTTCCTCCTCCCTCCTTCTCAAGTATTACCCGAATGAAGGAGGAAACTATCCACTTTTCGTACATTTATATTCTTTATGTAAGACGCATCAGCTAAGGTAAAGGTTTCATCCGCTTTTCAATAAAAAAGAAGATTCTTTCATACAAACGCTTTCAAAGCATGTATAATCAGAGAAAAGCAGAAGGAGGGAATGTGATGATTCGATTTGCTGTCATCGGAACGAATTGGATTACAGATCGATTCTTACAGGCTGGTGAAGGAGTGGCGGATTTTACATGTACGGCCGTCTATTCTCGGTCTGCTGAAAAAGGACAGGCATTTGCAGACAAGTATGGCATTGATACTGTCTTTACTAATTTACAACAAATGGCGGCAAGTGATGCGTTTGATGCTGTGTATATCGCAAGTCCAAACGCCCTTCATAAAGAGCAAGCGATGCTGATGATGGCGCATCAAAAACATGTATTATGTGAAAAACCATTGGCCTCTCACCGGAAAGAGGCTGAAGAAATGATTGCTGCTGCGAAAAAATATCAGGTGTGCTTAATGGAAGCGATGAAGACCACATTTCTGCCGAATTTTCTTCAAATCAAACAGCATCTTGATCAACTAGGCCCCATTCGGCAAGTGATCGCTCATTACTGTAAATATTCATCAAGATACGATGCCTACCGAAACGGTGAGATTCCAAATGCTTTTAAGCCGGAATTATCCAATGGCTCCTTAATGGACATCGGCGTGTATCTTGTCTTTCCCATCATTTATTTATTCGGGCTGCCACATCAAATCACCGCGAGAGGCTATACACTTTCTTCTGGAGTAGATGGGAGCGGTTCATTACTTTTACAATATGAAGGGCATCAAGCACTGCTTTTTCATTCAAAAATCTCAACGTCTCATGTATCTGCTGAAATTCAAGGGGAGGATGCCACAATGGTGATTGATCAATTTCACCGTCCTTCTCGTATCACCATCCATGATCGAAATGGACAACAAACCGATATTTCTCTCAAAGATGATCAACCGGCTATGTATTATGAAATCGATCACTTCATTCAATGCATCAAGCAAAAAAAGGGACAGTCGCCAGTCAATACATTTGCCTTATCCGTTCAAACCATGTCCGTCATGGACGAGGCGAGAAGACAAATGGGCATTATCTATCCAGCCGACAGACAAATGTAATGAGGCATTGAATGAACAAAGGGCGTTTTACAGCCCTTTGTTTGTTCGTGTGAATCTAGTTTGCCGCTAATACATCGGCAAATGCTTTCACATATGGCGGAAGGTCCGGCGGGCGTCTGCTTGATACAATATGACCATCTGTCACAACGGCTTCATCAAACCATTCCGCTCCAGCATTCGTCATATCATCTTTAATACCAGGTGTACTCGTTACTTTTTTACCTTTCAGGATACCAGCTGAAATGAGCACCCATCCGGCATGACAGATTTGTCCGATCGGTTTGCCCTTTGCATCAAACGTACGAACGATGTCTAATACTTCTGGATATCGGCGCAGTTTATCCGGTGCCCATCCCCCAGGAACGAGAACCGCATCATAATCATCTGCTTGAATGGAATAGAAGTCTGCATCTGATACAGCTGGCACTCCGTACTTCCCGATATATTCATGATCTGCTTTTTCGCCTACGAGATGGACAGTTGCCCCCTCTTCTCTTAATCGCAAAACGGGATACCATAGCTCTAAATCTTCAAAATCATCACTGACAAACGCAATGACCTTCTTATTTGATAAACGCATAACATCTCTCCTTTTCTTCGGATTTCCTCTATTGTACGAGATCATCTCTTAAAAAGAAAAGCGGTTCCCCTTGAGGAGAACCACTTTCCATTATTCACTGATCTTGAATTTTTTAATTAAGTCACGCAATTCTTCCGCCATTTGGGAAAGCGTCGTCGAAGAAGAACTAATCTCTTCCATTGATGCCAGCTGTTCTTCTGCTGATGCCGCGATATCTTGAATACTTGCTGAACTCTCTCTCGATACATCTGCAATTTCATTCACTGCTTTAGAAATTTGCTCAGATCCTTTTGAAAGCTCACGAACTGTCGTATTCATTTCATTGATTCTTGTCGCAATTTCTGCCGTTTGCTGATTGATTTGTGAGAAGCTTTCTTTTGTTTGGTCTGTAATTGATAGGCCATTTTTTACTTCTTCATTCACAGATTTGAACATATTTTGAGACGTTTCTATTTCAGAGACAATTTCTTTGACGAGTTTTTCAATCTCTTTTGCAGAATCTGATGATTGAACCGCCAGCTTACGGACTTCTTCTGCTACAACCGAGAAGCCTCTGCCTGACTCGCCCGCACGTGCTGCTTCAATGGCTGCATTCAGAGCCAGTAAATTCGTTTGATCTGCTATACCGTTAATGACACCTAAAATGTTGGTGATATCTTTTGATTTATGCTCTAATCCGTTAATCACACTTTCAGCTTCTTTCACTGAATGATCAATCGTTTTCATTTGGCCAACTGTCTGTTCAACAAGCTGTCCACCTGTTTCTGCGACTGTTTTTGATTGAACCGATGATTCTGTAATGACATCAGATGTTTGTGCAACTTCATTTAGACCTTCGTTCATTTGTCTCAAGTGGGCTGCACTTTGTTCCACCATTTCACTTTGATTTTCGTTTCCGTTCGAGAATGTTTCAATGGATGATGTAATGTGTTCGGTTGCTTTTGTCGTTTGACCTGCACTTGCCGTCAGTTCTTCCGACGATGACGCCACGTTCTCAACAGATGTCTGTACAGCTTGAATGACATCTCTGAGTGACTCACTCATTTCATTAAAACTTGTACCGAGCTGACCAATTTCATCCTTTGATTTAACATCAATTTTTTCTGTTAAATCTCCTTCGCTAATCTTCTTAGAAGATGAGACAAGCATGGAAAGTGGTTTTGTAATAGAACGGATGATAAAGAAGATGAGAATACCGCCAATGATGAGCGCACCAGCTAATATAATGGCCGCCATGTTGAAGACTGGCTGCGCCGCTTCTTCTACTTCATTGACAAACATTGTACCGGCAATTTTCCAACCAGTCGCTTTGTTTGTTGTGAACTCCATTTGCTTTTCTTTTCCTTCAAACATATAACTCATTGAACCTTTGTCTTGTGTATAAAGCTTGTCTACCCAATCACCTGTTAATTTTGTTCCTGCTTTTTTCGTTGGATGTGCCACGTATGTTCGATCTGGGCTTCCGATAAAAGCATGACCTTCTTTACCAATATTGATACTATTAGACTCTTTTACTAGATTCGCAATGTCCAGGTTCATGGCAATAACACCAGAACCATCCTCTAGTTTTTTTGAAATCGTCACAACAAGCGTACCAGTTGATGCGGTTGGATATGGAGCGGAAACAGACAGCTCACCGTTTTTCGCCCAGCCATCTTTGTACCAATCCCGCTCAGTTGCGACATAATCAGCAGGCATTTTTTGATTAGGATATCTCGAGAACACTTTTCCATCACTTGAAGCAACAAAGATGCCTTCTGTGTCATCATTCATGCTCATGAACTGCTCAAAGCGTCCTTGAATATCAGTCGTTCCTTTTTGCCCCAGCTTTTTCTCCGTAATCCATTTGCTAAAGAAATCGGCTGCGTCTGTTTTTACTTTTACAACCTTCGTAATGTTTTTGTCCAACTGTTCTACATTTTCCTTTGCACTTTGCATGATTTGATCATTTAAAGAGGTGCTCGCCGTATGATATGAAGAGAATGCCAATACGATAATTGGGCATAAAAGAATAAATAAGAAAGAGAAAACGAGCTTTTTTGATATAGATGGTTTTTTGAAATACTGTATGAAATTCATAAAAAAGAAAACTCCTTTTAGTAAGATAGTATATATATCGGAAGTACTACTAGGTTCTTTACTTTTTTAATTTATTAAAGTCTAGATAAGTCCAAAATACCCAAATTATGTGCAAAGAACGGAAAAACACCTGACGTCAAAACGTCAGGTGTTCCATATGACTCTTATATTTTAAATTGTTTGATGAGCTCTCTCAGTTCTTCTGCCATTTGAGATAAAGTGGCGGAAGATGAGCTGATCTCTTCCATTGATGCCAGCTGTTCTTCTGCTGAAGCCGCAATATCTTGGAACCCTGCGGAACTTTCACGTGAAAGCTCTTTGATTTGATTGACTGCTTGTGAAATATCGTTTGAGCCATGAGAAAGTTCTTGGGCTGATCCGTTCATTTGTTTCATTTGTTCTGTCATTTCTGATGTCTTATGGGTGATTTTCTCAAAACTCACTTTCGTTTCATCTGTAATGTTTAATCCAGATTGAACTTCACCTGCTACTTGTCTAAACATCTTCTGTGACTTTTCAATTTCATCTACAATTTCGTTCGTTAGGCTTTCAATTTCTTTTGAAGAGCTGCCTGATTGCTCTGCCAGCTTGCGGACTTCTTCTGCGACCACAGAGAAGCCTCTTCCTGCCTCACCTGCACGCGCGGCTTCTATCGCTGCATTTAAAGCGAGGAGGTTCGTCTGATCTGCAATGCCGTTGATGACTCCAAGAATGCTTGTAATGTCCTTAGATTTCTGTTCTAGCCCTGCAATCACAAGCTCTGCTTCTTTCACTGCTTGTTCAATCGTTTGCATTTGACCTGCTGTTTTTTGAACGAGCTCTCCACCAGCCTGAGCGGTTTTGCTAGACTCGATAGATGATTCCATCATGTGAGAAGTCGTGTTGACCATATGTGATAAACTGCGATCCATGTCGTTTAGCTGGACAGAGCTTTTTTCAATCATCTCATTTTGATGTTCATTGCTGTTTGAGAACTGTTCAATAGATGAGGTAATATGCTCAGTTGCTTGGGCTGTCTGTCCTGCGCTAGCCGTTAATTCTTCAGATGAGGCAGCAACATTTTCAATTGAATTCTGGACGGCTTGAATGACTTGTTTCAGCTTTGCCGACATATCGTTAAAGCTCTGTGCAAGTTTGCCGATTTCATCATGTGTGCGCACCTCAATATGCTGGGTAAGATCCCCCTGACTGATTTTCTCAGCCGATTCAGAGAGCTCTATGAGTGGTTTTCGGATCGATTTAATAATAAAATAAATCGCGATTCCACCGATGACAATCGCAGCAGCTAGGATGATCATGGTTAAGTCAAGCACTGGCTGCGCGGCTTCTTTCACTTCGTTGACATACATTGTTCCCGCGAGCTTCCAGCCTGTCGCTTCATTTGTGTCATAAAACATTTGCTTCGGCTGTCCGTTGAATTCATATTCGAAACTGCCTTTTTTATTGTTATACATTTTTTCGATGAAATCGCCTGTCAGTTTCGTCCCGGCCTTTTCCGTTTTATGAGCAATGTAACGTTGGTCTGAGGTAGCGACAAACGCATAACCTTCTTGACCAATTTTGATGCTGTTTGTATCTTTCACAATTGTGTTCAATCGTACATTTATGCCGATAACACCAGAACCATCTGCTAATTGTTCTGATATTGTGATGAGCAGGTCATCTGATGACTCATCTGTAAAAGGATCTGAAATGATGAGTTTGTCATCTCCCATTGATTGTTGAAACCATGGTTCATTTTTTGCGCTTTTGGCACTGCCTTTATGAATCTCGGAATATTCAGTTAGTTTACCATTCTGATCTGCAACAAATACTTCTACGACATCGTCGTCTGTTTCCGATAGTTGCTCTAATTTCACCTTAAGTAAATCCTTATTTTTAGAGGCCAGTTCCTTTTTTTTCACCGATTTAGATAAATATGAAACAATATCAATTTTAGGCTGTACATCTTTATTGATCAGTTCATTTAATTGATTCACACCATTTGCTGCGCTAGACATAATCTCATCATTGAGAGACTTAGACGCCACTTCATAGGAAAATGCGGCCAACACAAGAATGGGCACTAGGAGAATCGCTAAGAATGCAGTAATTAATTTCTTTGACATCGTAAAGTGCTTAAAAAAGTTGATTTTTTTCATGACTCTACTCCTTTTGGTTTATGATTTGGGATCATCCCCCTCTATTCTTAGGTAATACGGATTATTTTTCAAGGTGTAATGTTCAAAAAACCATTAAAATAAGCATATTTACCTATTCCTTTCGATTTATTCAGTTCAAAAAAGAACCCCCTAGCTGGAGGTTCTTTTCATTTGGTTTATTCGACTTTAAATTTGCTAATCAAATCACGTAATTCTTCTGCCATTGAAGAAAGGGTGGCAGAGGATGAGCTGATCTCTTCCATTGATGCCAGCTGTTCTTCAGCTGAAGCGGCAATGTCTTGGATATTGGCGGAGCTCTCACGTGATACGTCTGCAATCTCACGGACAGCCTCAGAAACATGTGCAGATCCTTTTGACAATTGGACAACTGTTCGATTCATTGTTTGGAGCTGATCTGAGATTTCTTTGGTCATGTCGAAAATATTGTGGAAGCTGACTTTCGTTTGTTCAGTAAAGCTTAAGCCTGATTGAACTTCTTGATTTACTGCTGTGAATACTTCTTGTGATACATCAATATCTTGAACGATTTCTTTGATTAAGTTTTCAATTTCTTTCGCTGAGTTGGCAGATTGAACAGCAAGTTTTCTTACTTCTTCTGCTACAACGGAGAAGCCTCGACCAGATTCGCCAGCTCTTGCTGCCTCAATCGCTGCATTCAGCGCAAGTAAATTCGTTTGATCTGCGATGCCATTAATGACACCAAGAATCTGGGTAATATCTTTTGATTTGCTTTCCAGCGCACTGATGACATTCTCTGCTTTTTTCACTGATTGATCAATCACGTTCATTTGAGAAGCGGTTTTTTCTACTAGCTGTCCGCCTTCTCCTGCAATCTCTGTTGATTTGATGGATGAAGCGGTAATCGATTCAGCCGACTCGTTCATGTGCTGAAGGCCTCTGTTCATTTCTTCTAACTCTTCTGAGCTTGATTCCACTTTATCATTCTGGCTTTCGTTACCAGTAGAGAATTGTTCAATGGCTAATGTAATATGCTCTGTTGCTTTACTTGTTTGTCCTGCGCTTGCGGTCAGTTCTTCTGATGAAGAAGCGACATTTTCAACGGAGGTTTGGACGGCACCAATGAGGGATCTTAATGAGTCAATCATCGTATTAAAGCCTTTACCAACTTGTCCTATTTCATCATCTGATTGAATCTGAAGTTTATCACGTAAATCACCATCGCTGACCTTTTTCGAGAAACGGGCAAGATTGGATAATCTACTTGAAATAGAGCGGACAATAAAGAAGATGAGGGTTCCTGCTACGATCAGTGTCACACTGAACACAATAATGGCTGTATTGAAAACGGGTTTAGCTGCATCCTCTACTTCTGATACGAGCATCGTGCCGCCGATTTTCCAGCCGGTTAGTTCATTGGTGACATACGCCACCTTTTTATCTGTTCCATTGAGTGTATAGCTGCCGTTTCCTTGTTTGTTTTTAAAAATAATGTTCGCCAAATTCTCATTGACTTTGCTTCCTGGCTTTTGGGTTGGATCTGCTAGCACGGTTTTATCCTTCTCCATGATGAAAGCATATCCTTTTTGACCTATTTTAATTTCTTTTAGCTTTTGAATGAGGCTGTCAATTTCCATATCAAGACCAATTACCCCTGAGCCATCTTTCGTTTTTTGGGCAATGGTGATGACCATTTTACCTGTAGATGCTGCGACGTATGGCTTCGTGATGACTTGTTTACCATCAGCACTCATGGCCTCTTGATACCATGGACGCTCTCTTGGATCATAGCCTTCAGGCATTTTTTGAACTGGGTATTGCATGAACAAGCCCTTTTCTGAACCTGCATAAATGGCTGAGACATCTTTTTCATTAATTTTTCCGTATTGCTGCAATTCTTTAATGGTAGCTTTTCTATTTTTTTCTTGAAGATTAGTCGCTTTGAGATCATCTGTAAACAGGGTCACAGCCTCTGCCTTGTTCCCAATATTCTCATCGATTAAGGTATCAAATGCATTGACCTGACTCATCGCACTGCCCATAATCTGTTTGTCTAACTCTGTTTTTGATGTAAAAAATGCACTGATTGTGAGTGCGACGGTTGGCAGTATGAGGACTACCAAAAAGGCAATAACTAATTTTTTAGAAATGGATGGTTTTTTGAACCATTGGATCATTTTTCCCATTTTCTCTTTCCCCCTTTACTTCTCTAAAGTTATTATCGGATGAAAGGTTTATTTTTAGAGGGCTGGAAATGACGTTTAAAAATAAAAAAAATACCCAGACAATTCTGGATATTTTTTCATCGTTTTTTAATCAATTTTAAATTGACTTGTCAGCTCTTTTAGTTCCTCAGCCATATTGGCAAGTGTGACAGAAGAGGACGAAATTTCTTCCATAGATGCCAATTGTTCTTCAGCAGATGCCGCAATATCTTGAATGTTCGCCGCACTTTCTCTTGAAACTTGACGCATCTCCTGCATGGCTTGTGACACAATTTTTGAACCGCTTGATAGGTCAACCGCTGTATCATTTAATTGAGTGAGCTTTTTCGACATACCTTCTGCCGCCTCATAGATGTTTTGGAAGCTTTCTTTTGCTTCTTCTGTCATCCCAAGTCCTGCATTTACTTCTCGGTTAACAGCTTTGAACATCTCTTGAGATTTGGAAATTTCCAACACAATTTCTTGGATTAGCTTTTCAATTTCTTTCGCTGAATCTGCGGATTGGACCGCTAGTTTTCTGACTTCCTCTGCTACGACAGAGAAGCCGCGCCCTGATTCACCTGCTCTTGCTGCTTCAATGGCTGCATTGAGTGCAAGTAAATTCGTTTGATCTGCGATGCCATTAATGACATTTAAAATGCTCGTAATATCTTTAGACTTGTATTCTAATTCTTTCATGACTTGTTCTGCTTCTTGTACAGATGTGTCGATATGTTTCATTTGATTCGCTGTGCTTTCAACGATACGTCCGCCTTGTCCAGCCGCTTCTGTCGATTGAATGGAGACAGCAGTCACTTCTGATGAAGTTTGTGACATACCTTGTAATCCTTCATTCATTGCGACAAGCTGATTCGTGCTAGATTCGACTTTCTCATTTTGTGCTTCATTCCCATTTGAGAATTGTTCAATCGACATTGTGATATGCTCTGTCGCCTGACTTGTTTGGCTGGCACTAGCAGTCAGCTCTTCTGAAGCTGAAGCCACATTGTCGACAGATTGCTGGACCGCTCGAATAACTTCACGCAAAGATTCACTCATCTTACTAAAGCTTCTTGTGAGGTCTCCTATTTCATCCTTCGATTTGGTTTCGAGGGTTTCCGTTAGATCCCCTTCACTCACCTTTTCTGAGAAATCAACAAGCCTTCTAAGTCCAATTGTGATGGAGCGAACGATAAAGAAGATAGCGATACCGCCAAGGATAAAAGAAGAAATTAAAAGAATAATGGCAGAATTCCAAACTGGCTGTGCTGCTTCTTCTGTTTCTGATACAAACATCGTTCCAGCAATTTTCCAACCTGTTAAATCATTTGTCACAAAAACGAGGCGTTTTTGCTCTCCTTTATTCTCATAAGTTGATGTTCCTTCTTTGCCGCTGTAAAGGATTGATGAAATATTTTCTGTAACTGCAGAGCCTGATTTTTCTTCTGGGTGAGCTACAATCTGTTTGTTTTTATTTGCAATAATTGGGTATCCTTCTCGTCCAATTTTAATATCTTTGATTTTATCGACGATATCTTGAACATCAATATCAATCCCAATGGCTCCCGACCCGTCCTTCAGACGCTGAGCGATTGTGACAACCATGCCGTTTGTTGTGGCAGAGATGTATGGATTGGTGACCACAGGTTCGCCTTTTTCGTCCTGCATCGCCGCTTTATACCAATCACGAGTTGTTGGATCATAGCCTTTTGGCATGTCCACTTTAGGGAACTGAATAAAATCACGATTTTTACTTGCTGCATAAAATCCAACTACATCATCTTCATTGATTTTACTGTATATCTCGAAATGCTCATACAGTTCGTCCTGGTTTTTCTTTTTAAAGTCTGCAGCACTGGATGTTTCGGTAAACAGTTTGACTGCGTTCTCCTTATTCAAAAGCTTTTGCTCGATCATGTCATTCAGCTCATTGACTCTTGCGTTGGCTCCGTACATGATTTCATGATCTAATTCTTCTTTAGCAATCTGATATGAAATCGTACTGAGTGTAATGATAGGCAAGACGAGAACAAGTGTGAATGAAATAATCAGCCTTTTAGAAATCGATGGTTTTTTCAACCATTTTATGATACTTTTCATGTTTTTCCTCCTTTTAAACGTTATGTTTTATATCGGACAGCTTCATATTATTTTCATGTTTTTCAAATAAAAAGGATGTCTTTTTGTTTATTTTCACAAATTGATTCCTTGCCCAAGCATCCCGCATACGCTAATACAAAAGGGGGCGCTTTTCATATGATTATCCTTTCAGGACAGCCAGTAACAAATGAGCAGCTGGCATCGTTTCAGCTAGAAGGACAAAAGCGGATCATTTTGATGCAGTTACAAGCCTCAAATGATACGTTCCGTTATAGGCAGGCATCTGATTTGTTATTTGAGGTGACTTTACGATCGAATATCATGAATGCGGCAAGAGATTTGAACAAGAGCGGTGCCTCATTTGCTATCTTTCAAAGGTCCCGTGCGAATGACGCCTATTGGCGTGTATCAGAGGCCGGAGCGTTAGAACTGCGCTATCAAGTCGAGCCATCTACGGGGATTAAAGACATCTTTGAAAATGGCTCAAAATATGCCTTTGAATGTGCCACAGCGATTGTCATTGTGTTTTATATGGGAGTCCTGCAAACGGTAGGAGACGAGAAGTTCAATCGAAGACTTAGAAGTTTAACGCTGTATGACTGGCACTATGATACATTGTCCATTTATACAGAGCGCGGAAATGATTTTATTTATGGGGATTGCCTATATTTCGAGAATCCAGAGTTTAGCTATCAACAGTCTCAATGGCGCGGAGAAAATGTGATTTACTTAGGGGAAGATCAATATTATGGGCATGGGCTTGGGATCTTAACAGCTGCAGAGATTATTGATAAATTAAATGCCAGAAGACGGCCAGGGGCGGTTCAGTCCGCTTATTTACTGCCGCAGACTACTAGGATGGATGTTATTTATCTCAGGCAAATGTTTGGCAGCTAAAAAAGGCCTCTTGTCTATAGGTTATGACAAGGGGCCTTTGTATGCCTTGCGTTTGCGGTAATCGTGGAGCGTGCCAAGCATTTTGTTTGCTAGGATTTCCATTTCTTCTAGATCGTTTCTTGTGACTGGAGGGTCGTGCTGATTCCATTTCACATAACGGACGAAATAGTAATGACGAATGGGGATAAGGACGGCAGGGGAGTGCGGAAAATCATCAAATAGAAATTCAATTTGTCCTTTTTTCCGATATGAATGTTTTAAGATTTCCATCCTGTCACACCACCCATTATCAAATTATTTCTGCGTGAGTTCATGCATGATTTCTTCAACGGTTAAAATCGAGAGAATGCGGCCAACCCCCTGACCTGCCCAAAGAGCCATTTGTTCTGGGTTTCCTGCAGCAGCTGCCGCTTTTCGCATCGGTGTTGTCCATACATGCTGTATGGGATAGGGAAGAACCCGGTCTTCATTTCGTCTTTCTTCCTCCATCCACTGATTGACAATACCTCTGGCTTTTTTTCCAGAGAAAAGCCGTGTCATCGCTGTTTCACTGCCTTCTGCCTGTAACAGCGCCTTTTTGTACACATCTGCCGCAGCACTTTCTTGACTCGCTAAAAATCGTGTCCCTATTTGAACCGCATCTGCTCCAAGTGCTAGTGCTGCGCTCATAGTGGTCCGGTCTGTGATCCCTCCAGCGGCGATCAATGGGATATGACAGACGGATCTGACATCACTGATCAGGCAGAAAAGTCCCTGCAGAGCATCTCCCTTTGAGGGCAAAAAGGTACCTCGGTGCCCTCCTGCTTCGCTTCCTTGAAGAACAACGGCATCCATTCCTTTTTCTTCTAAAAGCAGTGCTTCTTCTTTTGTTGTAGCTGTTCCGATGAGAAAGATCCCCTTTTGTTTCAGGTGATGAATTGTTTGTTCGTTTGGACAGGCAAATGTAAACGACACAGCTGGGACTTCTTCATCTTGAAGAATGTTGATTTTTTGTTCATAGTCCTTCCATAATTCTTCTTCTCTAGGGATCATTTGTGCTTCTTGTATGACAGGCAGCCGGTCTGTCCAAAATGATACATCTTCTGTTTTCGTTTCTGAAATGGGTTCAGGGACAAACACATTCACTTGAAATGGACGAGATGTCAGCTGTTTGACCTGTCTGATTTGCTGCCTCATCTTTTCAGGCTGTACATAACCACTTGCTAAGCTGCCGAGACCGCCATATTGTGAAACAGCAGCGACAAGCTGCGGCGTCACCGCTCCTCCTGCCATTGGTGCTTGAATGATGCCATGTTCAATTTGAAGTAACGCTGTGAATTCTCCCATCTTCTCCCCCGCCCTTACTCGTTAGATGACACCTGTACATAAAAGTGACGATGTCTCGGTCCGTCAAACTCACAAAAATAGATTCCCTGCCACGTTCCAAGCACAAGATCACCATGATGGACAAGAACGTGCTGAGATGCTCCCATATAACTAGCTTTCATATGCGCTGCTGTATTGCCTTCCATATGACGATCTTTTGGATGTTCCCATGGAAAGACTTCGTCAAGCCGGCGCAGCATATCTCGTTTGACGTCTGGGTCGGCATTTTCATTAATGGTGATTCCAGCCGTCGTATGTGGACAATAGACCATAACCGTTCCGTTTTGAATTCCAGTTTCCCGGACATATTGCTGAACTTCATGGGTAATGTCTATCATGTCATCGTGTTTGTCTGTTTGTACGTTGATTTTTTTCATTTCACTGGCTCCTTTTGATCATGTCTATAAAACCATACCCTTTTTATGTGAAATCAATCACTGCCGGTTGGCAGAAACAAATCTTCTTACCTAAAGTTTACCAAGCAAAAAAACCTCGTCAATAGCTCCGAGGTTTTTAGGAAAAGTGAACCTTTTTTACTTCTATGGTTCGAATATGATGATCTTCTGCATCGACAATTTTAAATTCACAGCCTTCTGCTTCAATGATATCTCCAATGTCAAAATCAATTTTATGCGTCATCATCCAGCCGGCAATTGTATCAACATCATCATTTTCAATCGCTAAATCCAATAAATCATTTACTTCATCGATCAAGGCTTTTCCATCCATGACATAGTGGAAGTCACCTTTTTTCACAATATGAGGGGTCTCATCTTGATCATATTCATCTCGAATCTCGCCCACAATTTCTTCTAATATGTCTTCAACTGTGACGAGACCAGCTGTTCCGCCGTATTCATCTACAAGCACCGACATATGAATCCGTTCCTTTTGCATCAAAATCAGCAGTTCTTGAACTGGTGTACTTTCAATGACACGAATGACAGGGCGCATTAAGTCTTCAATGGACACCTCTTGATTGAGAAAACTTGCTTTAAATACGTCTTTGCTATTGATCACACCAATGACATGATCTTTGTCTTCTTTAATGACAGGATAACGTGTATACCTTTCGTTCAGCATATAATGCGTCACGTCTTCCAGGCTCTGTTCAATTTCAATGGCAGAGATTTCTGTGCGCGGGATCATGATCTCTCTCGCCACTCGGTTATCAAATTCAAATATTTTATTGACATATTTGTATTCAGATTGGTTGATCTCGCCCTTTTCGTAGCTTTCAGACAGGATGAGACGCAATTCTTCCTCACTGATCGCCACTTCATGTTCTTTGACAGAATGAAAACCAAATAATTTCACAATGCCTCGTGCAGCCCCATTTAATGCTTTAATAAACGGGTACATGACTTTATAGAAAAAAATAAGAGGTTTTGCCGTCACAAGACTGACGGCTTCTGCCTTTTGAATGGCAATCGTTTTGGGAGCAAGTTCCCCAACGACAACATGCAAAAACGTAATGATCACAAAGGCAATGATAAACGATATGATGTCTGTCAAAGCGGAATGAAGGCCTGCCTTTTCAAAAAGCGGATGCAGGAAATGTTCCACTGTCGGCTCCCCTAACCACCCTAAGCCTAATGCCGTGATGGTAATGCCAAGCTGACAGGCAGATAAATATTCATCAAGGTTGGTTGTCAGTTTCTGAACATGAATGGCTCTCTTATCACCGCTTTCAATCAGCTGATTGATTTTTGAGCCTCTAATTTTCACAATCGCAAATTCAGTGACAACAAAAAATGCTGTCGCAGCAATGAGTAATAGGACTAAAAATACGTTTAAAATATACAAAAAAACCCTTACCTAACACGGGTAAGGGCTCACCTCCTCTGGCGTCAATTAATCATTACGGCCATTTAGGAAGATCATTACAAAACGGAGCAATTCAAACAGGGAGACAAGGGCCGCTGCTACGTACGTAAGAGCTGCGGCATTTAACACCTTGTTCACGCCTCTTTCTTCACTGCTTCTAATGATTCCTTCTGAAACAATGATATTCTTTGCACGAGAACTTGCGTTAAACTCAACAGGCAATGTCACTAGCTGAAAGAACACAGCAGCTGAGAACAGAACGATCCCAAGCCCGATTAAGTTAAGGCTGCCGAGCAATAATCCACCTAGGAAAAGAAGCGGGGCAACACCAGATGCAAAGTTCACGACAGGGAAGATCTTATGTCTCAAGACAAGCGCACCATAGGATTCCTGATGCTGCAAGGCATGTCCAACCTCGTGTGATGCGACTGAAATGGCCGAAATGGAATGGCCATAATACACTGGTTCAGATAAACGAACCACACGCTGCGTCGGGTCGTAATGATCAGTCAAAGTTCCTCTTACCGGTTCAACGGGTACGTCGTATAACCCGTTGCGATCTAAAATATATCGAGCGGTTTCAGCACCTGTTTTCATACTGGCAGCTTCAACCTTTGAATACTTTTCAAAATTATTCTTTACTTTAAATTGTGCCCAAAAAGACAATCCCAATGCGGCAAATGTTAAAAAATAAAAAAACAGCATGCTCATCAGCTTCCTTTTTATTTTATATATTTATTTACAATTTTAATGACTTTTATGTAACGTGTACAGCAAAAAGCACTAGGTCTTTTTAAGGGGAATCACTACACCAATGAAAAAGAAGAACATTCCGATGCATGCTGTATAAAATGTCACCGTTCCATATAGGTCTTGAAAAAAACGAAGCCACGAGAAATCATTCATGAAATGGTTCACCGCATTTAAATCAAACACGAGTAAAATCACCGCAGATGATAAAAAGTGTGCGCCGATAAAAAGAAGTACGGTCTTTTGAACAAACGACATTCGCATTCCCTCCTTCTTCTCTCTTATTTTAAGATATGGGTTCTGTTTCAATACATGACGATGATGAAAAATTGTTTCCTAATCGGGCATACTGACATTAGCAGTTTCCCTGAAAGGACGAGTTCGATGAAATCAAACCGTATCTTCATTGCCTGGCTAAGATGGCCTCTTTATGTTCGCATTGCGATCATCATCTGTTTCTTGCTTCTCTTTTTTGGACAATTAATCGTCATACTTGAACCAAAGCAGTATCATACGATCTTTGATGGGATCTGGTGGGCTCTCATTACAGTCGCGACGGTAGGCTATGGTGATTTTGTGCCGCAAACCATGCCCGGACAAATCGCAGGTATGGCGCTGATTCTGATCGGGGCAAGCTTTGTAACGGCTTATTTTGCCACGCTTGCTGCCGCTGTATTTAGCAAACAGCACCATTATGTAGAGGGGAAGGTGGCTTTCAAGGGGAAGGGACATCTCATCATTGTCGGCTGGAATGAGAAAACGAACAAACTGCTTCAATCGTTTCAAACCATTGATCCCGCCATGCCGATTGTACTCATTGATGATTCCTTAAAGGAAGGACCTCTTTTAGAGAATGTTCATTTTATTAAAGGCCATGGTACAGAGGATGCCACACTTCGCAGAGCAAATATTATGAGTGCTGATACATTGATGATTACCGCCGACCAGCATGAAAATGAAGTGACGGCTGATATGCAGAGTGTCTTAACCTTGCTTGCGGCAAAAGGATTAAATCCTTCGTTATATTGTTTAATTGAAATTTTAACCGATCGCTATGTGAAAAATGCTGAGCGGGCTGGAGCCAATCAAGTCATCCACACTTCTGATGCCGTGAATCATTTAATGGTGGAGCATTTTCTTTTAAAAGAACAGCTCATGGCGTTAAAAATCAAAAGAAACATGACCCTCCATAAACAGATCACCATCATTCCAGTACCGGCTTCATTAGCTGGAGAGACATTCTTAACGGCACTTCATCACTTTCTAGAGCACCATGTCATCATTGTAGGCGTACAAAAAAAAGAAGGACCCATGATGAATCCTCCTTTTGGATATGAGCTTCATCCAGAGGATGAGCTGATCAGCTTTTAAAGCAGTGCATCTTCTAATTCTTTGACGAGTGAAAAGCCAATTTCGGCATAAGCCTTTGACACATCTCCGTCTTTCTCTTTCGGTTCTTGGAATTGGTTAAAAGATGCCCCGACATTTCCAACCATCGCATGGTCATCTAATTTATCTTGATAGACATGCTTTAAGAGAAATGGATGTCCCATTTTCACCACAACGCCTGGCTGATCCAGCTGTCCTTTCTCGGCTGTAAACGGAACTCTGAGAAAGGTATAGCCGTCACGGTTGTCAATTTTATAATCAAAATATCCATGATCATAATCCCAATTCCCATTAATGACATATCCGAGCGGCTTCATGTTTTCTTCTAAATGGTACAGTGAAAAGCTTTCACCAGTTAGCCTAGATGGTACATGAATCATACAGAACCCTCCTTTTTGTATAGGGTTCGTTAAAGAGAGGAATTCATACATTTGCCTTTCGTGATTTGCACATTGTTTGTAAAAGCAGCATCAAATAAGGCCTGGCTGGATGATGCATTTGTCTCGTTTGCACTGCCCGCTCCTGATGTTTCTTTCGTAGCACTCATTGGACAAATCCGCCCAACATTCCCAAAGTTAACGATGGCCTGCCCTGAAATGTCATGGATATAAATATGATTTGTTCTCATCGCTTCATCAACCTCCTCCATTGATTATTCTATGTACAGAGCTTAGGGAGGCTTGCACTGACACCATGAGAACATAAAAAAAGGCACACCTTATGAAAAGATGTGCCTTTTATTCTTATGATTGGTTGAGACGGCTCTCAAGTTCTGCCTTTTTCTCTTCGAAGCCCGGTTTTCCTAATAAAGCAAACATGTTCACTTTATACGCTTCTACTCCAGGCTGGTCGAATGGATTGACGCCTAGTAAATACCCAGACATCGCACATGCTTTTTCGAAGAAGTACACGAGATATCCGAATGTATAAGCATCCATTTCAGGAATCGTCACAATCAGGTTCGGTACTTTTCCATCCGTATGAGCAAGCATTGTGCCTTCAAATGCTTTTTTATTGACGAAATCAACCGTTTTTCCTGCAAGATAGTTTAACCCATCAAGGTCTTGTTCTTCTGCTTCGATGACAAGTTCATGTCGTGGCTTGTCTACATTCACGATGGTTTCAAACAAGTCTCTTCTTCCTTCTTGTACATATTGACCAAGTGAATGAAGATCCGTTGAGAAGTTGGCAGAAGAAGGATAGATTCCTTTTTCATCTTTCCCTTCACTTTCGCCGAATAACTGCTTCCACCACTCCGCAAAGTACTGTAAGCCTGGCTCATAGTTAATCAGCATTTCAATTGTCCGTCCTTTATTGTAAAGAACATTACGGACAACCGCATATTGATAAGCCGCATTTTCTGAGAGCTCAGATGAAGCGAAGTCTTCACTTGCTTTCGCAGCACCTTCCATCATTTGATCAATGTCTGCACCGCTTACAGCGATTGGCAATAGACCAACTGCTGTTAAGACGGAATAGCGTCCGCCGACGTCATCAGGGATGATAAATGATTCATAGCCTTCTTCAGTTGCTAATGTTTTGAGTGCCCCGCGTGCCTTGTCAGTTGTCGCATAGATGCGTTTTTTCGCTTCTTCAGCACCATATTTTTCGATAAGGAGCTTTTTAAAGATACGGAACGCAATGGCTGGCTCTGTTGTTGTACCAGATTTTGAAATCACGTTAATGGAGAAATCGGCATCTTCTAGCAGATCCATTACATCTGTTAAATAAGAAGAACTGATGTTGTTTCCAATAAAGATGATTTGCGGTGTTTTGCGTTTGCCTTTTGGCAAACTATTATAGAAAGAATGGTTTAAAAACTCAATGGCCGCACGTGCGCCAAGATAAGAACCACCAATTCCAACAACGAGTAATACATCAGAATCAGATTTAATCTTTTCTGCACTTTTTTTAATGCGGGCAAATTCTTCGCGATCATATTGCTTCGGTAAGTCAACCCAGCCTAAATAATCACTGCCAGTACCCGTTTGTTCATGAATATTATGATGGGCCACCTTCACAAAATCTTTTAAATATGTAAGCTCATGTTCTTGAAAGAAAGGTAACGCTTTCGAGTAGTCAAATTGAATATGTGTCATCGCTTGTAAGCCCTCCATTACGTTAGTTCTGTCCCTTTCACTTTAGCGGAACTAGCTATTGAAATCAAGTGATCGTCATTGATGCAGCAAAAAGCCGCTCCTCATAAAGAGAAGCGGCCATCCAAATTATAAAGAAGCTTTTAAAATCGCTAAAATGTCATCACGGTTTAGTTTCATAAAGTTACCAAAACCGCCATATTCCATTTCTTTTGCTGCGATGTCAGCAATTTTGTCCAGTTGATCTTCACCAATATCATAATCGGCTAAACGACTCGGTGCACCTAGGCTTGTCCAGAAGGCTGACAGCTTGTCGATTCCTTCTAATGCGATGTCACGATCCGATTTTCCTTCTGTCTCAATGTCAAACATGTTCAACATAAGGTTTTTAAAACGTTCGACATTATGATCAAGTGTATGACGCATCCAGTTTGGGAAGAGGATCGCAAGTCCACCTGCATGCGGAATGTCATAAACAGCTGATACTGCATGCTCAATCGTATGTGATGCCCAGTCGCCAAAATAGCCCATTTGCAGCGTGCCATTTAAAGCAATTGTTCCTGCATAAAGGATGGTTTCACGGTGCTCATAGTTTTGTAAGTCTTCAAGTAGCTTTGGTGCTGTCTCGATGACTGTTTGAAGAACAGCAAAACACATCCGATCTTGTAGAGGCGTATTTTTGACATTATGGAAGTATTGTTCAAATACATGGCTCATCATATCAACCATGCCATACACCGTTTGATTCTCTGGCACAG
The DNA here is from genome assembly GCF_003946835.1 of Bacillus sp. 2B09. Taxonomy (NCBI): domain Bacteria; kingdom Bacillati; phylum Bacillota; class Bacilli; order Caryophanales; family Bacillaceae; genus Bacillus; species Bacillus sp. 2B09. The sequence goes on along the minus strand of NZ_RPSG01000003.1, from coordinate 309,646 downwards.
AATATGTGTGCTCAGGATCTAAAATTGAAAAAGCAGGGTGCGTGACTGAACTGCCCCACACGTACTTTTCATTTGTTTCCCAGTTCGTGATCACAGAATCCGGGTTCATTTCTGAGCCTGTCGCTGCAAGTGTCAATACTGTGCCAAATGGCAGTGCTTTTTGAGCGGTCGTTTTCTTTGAAATAATATCCCAAACATTTCCGTCATATTCAGCTCCAGCTGCAATGGCTTTTGTACAGTCGATGACACTTCCACCACCAACTGCTAATAAGAAATCAATGTTCTCATTTTGGCAAATGTCGATCCCTTTTTGCACTGTAGTGAGACGAGGATTCGGTTCAACTCCTGACAGTTCAAATACGTCAGCCTCTGCTTCATTTAAAGCGCTGATTACTTTATCATAAAGACCATTTTTCTTAATACTGCCTCCACCATATACAAGAAGCACTCGCTTTCCATAACGAGCGAGTTCGCTTTTTAGTCCGTCTAGTTGTCCTTTTCCAAACATCAATTTCGTTGGATTATAGTAAATAAAGTTCTCCATCTGTTCTACATCTCCTTAAAACATTTATATCCAAAAACATGAAAGACTACTGTAACATATGTACATGCAGAACTCAAAAAAGATAACTGCTTAAAAGCAGCTATCTTTTCCATGTTCGATTATAAAGAAGCGTTTAGAATAGCTAGAACATCTTCTTTGTTCAGCTTTTTAAATTGGCCAAATTCACCACGTGCCATTGCACGGTCTGCAATCAGATCAATTTTCTCATCGTTGATGTCATAGTCAGCTAAACGGTTTGGTGCGCCTAGACTTGTCCAGAAAGCAGAAAGTTTTTCGATTCCTTCTAAGCCAACTTCTTCGTCTGTTTTGCCCGCAGGGTCTACATCGAATACACGCACTGCTAATTGCTTGAAGCGACCTGGGTTTTCTTGAATGACATGCTTCATCCAGTTCGGGAACAAAATCGCAAGTCCGCCTGCATGCGGGATGTCATACACCGCAGATACCGCATGCTCAATATTGTGAGATGCCCAGTCTCCGCGTGCACCCATTGAAAGCATTCCATTCAGTGCAATGGTGCCTGTGAATAAAATCGTTTCACGAAGCTCATAGTTTTCCAAATCATTGATCAGCTTCGGTGCTGTTTCAATGACCGTACGAAGAAGTCCTTCACACATGCGATCTTGGTAAGGTGTATTCTCCGTGTGATGGAAATATTGTTCAAACACGTGAGACATCATGTCGACCATGCCATAAATCGTATGGTTTTTTGGCACAGTAAATGTATTGACTGGGTCAAGAATAGAGAATTTAGGGAAGACAGCTGGACTGCCCCATCCGTATTTCTCATTTGTTTCCCAGTTTGTGATGACGGAGCCAGAGTTCATTTCAGAACCTGTCGCGGCAAGTGTTAATACTGTACCAAATGGGATGGCTTCCATTGGGACATGCTTACGAGTAACGATATCCCAAGCATCTCCATCGTATTTCGCACCAGCTGCGATCGCTTTGGTTGCGTCAATGACACTACCGCCGCCGACTGCCAAAATAAAATCAATTTGGTTCTCTTTGCAAAGCTCAACCCCTTTTCTAACTGTTGTTAAGCGCGGGTTTGGCTCAACACCAGCAAGCTCAGTGATTGTAGCTCCTGATTCTTTTAAGATGCTGACAACTTGGTCATAAAGGCCATTTCGTTTAATGCTGCCTCCACCATATACAAGCAATACGTTTTTTCCGTAGTGTTTTAGTTCATCTGAAAGGGCTGATACTTCTCCCTTTCCAAAGATTAATTTCGTTGGGTTCCAATAAGTAAATCGATCCATGTGATCTCCTCCTCGCGCTACATTATGCGCCTCTTTCATTCCAAAAGTAAAGTAATTTGCTTTCATCCATTTTCTTACGCATAGTTTGGCTAAAAATCTGCAAAATATAAATGTATTGATACTGTAGCGAAAGGAGGAATCACGATGAGTGCTATTCAGCGTATTGCCCTCGTGCTCACGATTATCGGTGCTATTAACTGGGGACTAATCGGCTTTTTTCAATTTGACTTAGTAGCAGCGATCTTTGGCGGTCAAGGTGCTGCATTATCACGTATTATTTATGGTCTTGTTGGAATTGCAGGTCTTGTTAACCTTGGTCTATTATTCAAGCCAAGTGAAGAAGCTGTCCGCCGTGACGAGCCGAATCCAGAGGTTCGCTAACAAAAGACATAAAAAAGGCCGCCTATTCGAGGCAGCCTAAGGCACCGTTTGAAGCGGTGCTTTTTTTATTTCTTGATAAGGTCTTTACGGTTTGATTGCTCAATCCACTCTTCAAGTTTATCTTTAAGTGTATTGAAACCTTGTGGTGCAGCAGCTTCTTCTTTCGCTTGCTGTGGTCTTTGTTTCTTTGGTTTGCTTTCTTTTCTTTCAGGTGCATCTTGTGTCGCACGGATTGAAAGGCTGATTTTACCTGCATTTTCATCAACAGAAAGAACTTTTACTTGTACTTCGTCACCAATTGAAAGGTGCTCGTTGATGTCTTTTACAAAGCCATGTGTTACTTCAGAAATATGCACAAGTCCTTGAGTTTCTTCATCTAATGCAACAAACGCACCATACGCTTGTAATCCTGTTACTTTACCAGTGTAAACACTGCCTACTTCAAACTTTGTCGCCATGATAACAACTCCTAAATAAATGTTTTAATATTCGTTTATACGCAATTAAAAACTATATCACAGAACGCTCTTTTACGCAAAATATTTTTTAATTTGGTTTAGATCAGTTCAAAAGGGGGAATACCTGAAAACAAGAATGCTTTCTAGTATTCCCCCCTAATTTGAGAGGCATGAGTCCAGTTGGATTGATGCCTTTTTTTATTTTAAGATAGCAGGTGCCTCTTCTTGCACTTGTCTATTCTGCAAAAAACGCTGGATTCTTGAAAGTGATTCCTGCAAGTGATCGAGTGATGACGCATATGAACAACGAATATGTCCTTCACCACTTGGGCCGAATACATTTCCAGGGACAACTGCTACTTTCTCGCTAAGCAGCAGCTCCTCGGCAAATTGTTCTGAAGTCATGCCTGTGCTTTTAATGGACGGGAAAGCGTAAAACGCTCCGTTTGGCTGATGGCAAGTGAGTCCAAGTTCATTGAGAGAGCCGACAAACAAATTACGGCGTCTTCTGTAGCTTTTCTTCATTTTCTCCACATCTTCAAGTCCATTTTTTAATGCTTCTTCTGCAGCATATTGTGCCATAGCTGGTGCACACATCATAGAATATTGATGTATTTTCAGCATGGCATCACGGAGGACTGGCGGTGCTGCCACATAGCCTAAGCGCCACCCCGTCATAGCGAACCCTTTGGAAAACCCTGAAATCAAAATCGTTCTTTCCTTCATATCTTGAATCGCCGCGACACTCGTAAAAGCTTCATCGTACGTCAGCTCTGCATAAATCTCATCTGTGATGATTAAAAGATCATGCTCCTTTGCAAACTGAGCAATATCTTCAAGCTCTTCTTTCGAGTAAACAGACCCTGTTGGGTTTGATGGAGAGCATAGCAAGATGGCTTTTGTTTTCGGCGTCAGCTTCGTACGAAGATCAGCAGAATCGGCTTTAAAATCTTTTTCAGCCGATGTACTTAAATAAACCGGTACACCGCCCGCAAGTGTCGTCAGAGCCCCATATGCGACGAAACAAGGCTCTGGGATGATTACTTCGTCCCCGCTGTTTAAAATGGCGCGAAAGGCCAAATCAAGCGCCTGGCTGCCGCCAACCGTAATAATGAGTTCTTCTTCAGGACTGTACTCAATGTGAAACCGCTTATATAAATAATGGCTCAATTCTTTTCGCAAAGAGAGCAGCCCAGCATTTGCTGTATAAGAGGTCAGTCCTTGCTCTAAAGACATAATACTGGCTTCTCTCACATTCCAAGCTGTCACGAAATCCGGTTCGCCGACCCCGAGGGAGATAACCCCTTCCATTGTGGCTGCCAAATCAAAGAATTTCCGAATACCTGACGGCTGAATGCTTTGTACCGTTTCAGATAAATAAGACTTTTTCATTTAAGGAGACACCACGATTCTTTTGTCATCGTCCCCTGTTTCAAAGACTTTCCCATCATGCTTATATCTTTTCAAAATAAAGTGGGTAGTGGTTGAAACAACAGAATCAAGTGTCGATAATTTTTCAGATACGAAGCGGGCGATATCAGACATGGATCTTCCTCTGATCACAACAGATAAATCATACACGCCTGACATTAAATACACGGACTCCACTTCTTGGAACCTGTAAATACGTTCAGCAATTTCATCAAAACCGACGCCTCTTTTTGGGGTCACTTTCACATCAATCATCGCTGTAACGCCTTCGTGTCCGTCTACTTTTCGCCAGTCAATCATGGTCGAATAATCAATAATGACTTTTTGATCTTCGAGCTTTTGAATAATGGCTTCTGCTTCTTCTGATGTCACACCTGCCATTTTTGCAATTGTATTTAAATCGGCGCGGCTGTTTTCATCTAAAATCTCTAATATTTCAGTTTCTTTTTCGGTTAGTTTCATTGATTTCACACCTCTGATTGTAAAAAGCTAGTTTTAAAAAATCTTCTGAACATTATAGCACGTTTTTCCCATTATGCTAAGCAGGGAAAAGATTCTAATCGTAGCTTAAAATCCACTTTTTAGGGTACAATACAGTCACCTAACAGAGAGTGAGTATCAAATATCGGAGTTGATGAGTGTGGACATTGTACAGCCATCCTATATGAAAAGTAAATTCGGTTTAGATATCTATTACGAACACTATCCAAATGAAGGTAAGAAGACATTGATTTTGATTCACGGTCTTTTCTCATCTACCTTCAGCTATCGAAAGCTCATCCCGCTTCTGAAACAAGACTTCAATTTAATTGCGATTGATCTGCCTCCATTCGGGCAGTCCGAAAAATCGAATACGTTCATTTACAGCTATCGCAACATGGCAAAAATCATCATTGAACTAGCTGGTTATTTGCAGATTCAGCATGCGATCCTCGTGGGGCATTCCATGGGGGGACAAATTGCTTTATATGCTGCCTCTGAGCGTCCCGACCTATTTGAAAAAGCTGTTCTTTTGTGCAGCTCAGGGTATATGAATAAGTCCAAAAAGTCGCTTGTTTACAGCACATATATTCCTTATTTTTATCTCTATTTAAAAAGAAAGTTGTTCAAGCAAGGTATTATGAAAAATTTAACCGCTGTTGTGCATGATCATTCGATTATTGATCAAGAGATGGTAGACGGATATTTAAAGCCTTTTTCAGATGACCAAATTTTTAGAGGTATTTTTCGTTTGATCCGGCACAGGGAAGGCGATTTAGCGTCAGATGTCTTAAAGAAAATGGAGACACCTGTCCTGCTGATTTGGGGGGAGGAAGACCGGATCGTTCCTATTCAAATTGGCGAAAGACTGCACAAGGATCTGCCACATTCAACCTTTCACGCATTAAAAAAAACCGGGCACCTCATCCCTGAGGAAAATCCGGTCTTTGTGTCTGATCAAATTGGTCATTTCAGCCTGTCTTAAAACGAGCAGGAGCTACTTTCTCTTATGATAAAAAGCTGATTTGCGATATGCTGGCAGCTTTCCATCGGAAGAAGCTGATCAAATGAGTGATGGTAAATGGCTTGAATGTCTTTCGCGAAAGATAACGGGTCTTCTGCGTCGTATAAGGCACTGATGACGTCAGCAGGCTCCGTTTCGTAAAAGTCCTCTCCATATTGAAAAGGGTCCCATGCCTTAATGACTTGAATCATCTCTTCTACAGCTTGACTATCTTTCATGGGGATCACCGCTTATAATAAATTTTGTGATGTTTATTTTAGCACAACCAAGAATGGTTGAAAAACGGCTAGAGGTGGGTTTCATGAATTTCGACGAACAGATCATACGTAAAGGTTCAAAATCAGTCAAATGGGATCAAGCAGAGTCTTTGTTCCTGACAACAGATGCGCTGCCAATGTGGGTAGCAGATATGGATTTTAAAGCGCCCCAAGTCGTACTTGATGCTTTAAAAGAACGATTAGATCACGGCGTATTCGGCTATGCATTTCAGGATCAGGATACGCAGCAAGCAGTAGCTGACTGGGTCAAAAGAAGACACGGTTGGACGATAAAAACAGATGCCGTCACCTTCACACCAGGTATCGTGACAGCACTTAGTTTTGCGGTACAAGCCTTTACAGCTCCGAATGATGAAGTGGTCATTCAGTCACCGGTGTATACGCCCTTCTATCAAATGATTGAAAGAAACGGACGTATCGTCTCAACCAACCCTTTAAAAATAGAAAACAACCGTTACATGATGGATTTTGATGATTTAGAGAAGAAATTAAGCAGGCCAGAAGCAAAGCTGATGTTTCTTTGTCATCCGCATAATCCTTCAGGGAGAGCTTGGTCAAAAGAGGAATTAAAGCGTGTAGGAGATTTATGTGTACAGTACGGTGTCACCGTCGTGTCAGATGAAATTCATTCCGATCTGATGCTTTACGGGCAGCCGCATGTGCCTTTTGCCAGCCTTTCTGATGAGATAGCTAACATCACGGTAACGTGTATTGCACCGAGTAAAACATTTAATTTAGCTGGTCTTCAGGCATCTGCCATTATCATTTCTGATGAAGAAAAAAGAACTCTTTTCACCAATGAAGTGCAAAGAAATGGATTGTCTAAACTGAATGCCTTTGCGATTCCTGCCATGGAGGCGGCCTATCGCCACGGAGATGAGTGGCTTGATTCACTTGTTCTTTATCTCGAAAATAATATGAAGATCGCAATGGATTATATTGATGAATATCTGCCGAGCATGCGTTATATGAAACCAGATGCTTCTTATCTATTGTGGCTGGATATTCGTGATTATGAGCTCACTCAAGCAGAATTGAAACGTAATCTGCTGAAAAAGGGCAAGGTCATACTAGAGCTCGGAAACGTATATGGGCACGAAGGAGACGGCTTTATTCGAATGAATCTAGGCTGTCCTGCCGGAACAGTAAAAGAAGGTCTGAAGCGCCTTCATCAAGCATTCACTCTATCATCCGAATAAAACCATTTCTATCAAAAGAACATCCTAACGGGTGTTCTTTTTAAAGAAAAAAACCCTCCTATTATCATATCTACTTTGTACATGAAATGATATAATGAGAGGAATTACAATTATTTACGAGGAGAGCATTTAAATGGAAATGTTCAAGGATTTTCTGCTCCATGTATCTTTTATTCTATTTCCAATCTTTTTATATCATGCACTATGGCTAAGCCGGACCCCTGCTCATTTCCCTAAAACGAATAAACTGCTCATCACCATATTTGCATCCATTTCATCAGCACTATGTATTATGTATCCAGTTGGTTCGATTTTAGATTTGCAGACTGGGCTTCAATCGATTCCCCTTGTACTGGCTATTTTATACGGGGGATATACCGCCGGAATCGTCGCTATCTTAGTTAGTTCAACCGTAAAGTTCGTGATGTATGGCTCTTTTTTATGGGTTGGATTGATTGTTGTACCGATTTACTTTTTCATTCCTTTCCTGCTTTACCGGAAATGGCGCCAATATTCTAAGCAGAGAAAGCTGTTATACGGAGTCATGATTGCGTTATCAAAAGGGATGTTTATTTACATTGGACTGCTTGTGGTCAGCTTAATTGAGTACAGCCCTGCATTCATTATGCAGCAAAAACTGCTTGAATTATTTTTCTCAACTCTTTACTACATATTCTTTCTTGTGCTGAGTATTTATTCCATTGAGTTTGTGAAAGAGAATGCGCAAATGAGAACACAGCTTGTCCAATCAGAGAAACTGACGATTGTGAGTGAACTGGCAGCAAGTGTCGCCCATGAAGTCCGCAATCCACTGACGGTGGTGAGAGGATTTATCCAACTGCTCTTTTCAAGTGACAATACGAAAGAGCCGTCAACCAATAAAGATTATAAAAATCTCGTTTTATCTGAACTTGACCGTGCGCAGGATATTATTACGAGCTATCTTGATATTGCGAAACAAAATTATTATCAAATTGAGTCTCTCAATTTATCTAAATTACTTGAAGAATGTGCATCGCTGATGACATCCTATGCGAATTTTAAGTCGGTCACGATTCATCAATCGATTGAACCAGACTTATACATCCAAGGTGATGAAACGAAAATCAAACAAGTCATGATTAATTTAATCAAAAATGCAATCGAAGCAGCGCCCGAACACGAAGGTAAAATCGAACTGTTTGCTTCAAAAGAAAATCATCGAATCTGCCTTTATTTTGTTGATAACGGTGTAGGCATGTCAGAAAGCCAAATGAAAAAGCTTGGTGAACCCTATTACACATTGAAAAATAAAGGAACAGGGCTTGGGCTGACAGTAACATTTTCCATCATTGAAAATCATCATGGAACCATTCGTTTCAAAAGCTCATTGCAGTCTGGTACAACAGTCACCGTGAAGTTTCCTGAAGATACAAGAAGAAAATGATCAATCCATTTTTTTTGTCCTTTTTTCATCGATCTGCTCCTGCTTCTTAGAAGCACGAACGATCAAACGAAAGCAAATAAATGCAGCAGCAAAGAAAAGCACCGTCGTGATTGCCGCAGGGATATACTCCCTTTTATCTTCAGGAAAATACAGTAGAAAGAATATGATGAACGACATGTTCCGCTCTTCCCCCTTTTGCTCGTTTACTTCACTATATTGGCTAAAAGAAAGGAAATACCTTCTTATGCGAAGGAAATGGAGGAATTTCATATGACAGACATTCAGATTGGACAAATCGTGAAAGGTTTTTACAAAACAGGTGTTTACATTGGGGAAGTGACAGCCGTTAAACCATCTACTTATCTCGTTCAAGTAAAAGCGGTTTTAACACACCCCACTCAAGGTGACCTGCATCATCCAAAAGAAGCGGACGTACCTTTTTTTCAGGAAAGACGGGCTTTGGCCTTTAGGGAACAGACGAACATCCCTCATCATATGGTCAAGCCTTATGATGGCGACATACCTGATTATCAAGTATCACTGAAAGACGCCGTAGACAAATTGAAAAAAGGGCTCAGTGCGGATGATTCCAAGTGGGCTGAAAAATCAAGAGCGTGCCTCTCTTCTCTTGAAAAAGATTATTTTCCAGAAGACGCCCGCTAATCTGCCGAATCAAAAAAGTGAGAGAAGTCAATGAGTTCACCAATTTTGGTTGTTTGCGGATTTTCCACATAGGATCGATCTTTTTCAAAAAGGGTGAACAGCTGATAAGTGGTCATGGCATCATCGAGTGCTTTATGATGCTTACCAGCTCCTTCACTGCCGTACTCCTTAGCTGCTTTCCGAAGTCCTGTGAGTGTTCTATCCCCAAAAAAGGTTTTATATTCAAAAGCCAGATCCCTTTGATTCCCCTTAAAAGGAAAACCAATATGATTGAGCATACAGTTTTGCTTCAGTACCTTCATGTCCATATTTCCCCATGTGATAATCTCACAGTCTTCTCCCCCATCGAGTGACATGAGCTTCTCGATAAACGCCTCAAAAGAAATCCCGCTTTCTACATCCTGCTGCGTAATGCCAAGGAACGATTTACAGCGCTTTGTCAGCTTCGGGAACTTTTTCGGTTTGACATAGCTTGAGAATGTGTCTATGATCGTTTCATTTGATGCTTTAACGACACCGGCTTCAATGATTTCTGGGAAAAAATTTTGTGGATGATATTTCCCATCAGGCATCGTAAATTCAAAATCGACCACAAGCAGCGTCTTCTGTTCCATCAGTCTCACCCCACTTTCTCGTCTGTTTTCCATCCTGCTACTATTATATTAAGACGGACTTTGAAATCACTTCATTTTCGTGAAAATAATGCAGATTCACTATGCCCAACCTATTCATCAGATGAAAGATCGTTTATTTTCCTTTATAATTATTAAGGAACACGAAATAAATAAAGAAGGTGGTCTTTATCACAAACAGGAAGAAAAACTTGTACATCATGTGGTTTGTGAACTTTTTTGTATCTGCCAGCATTACAATGATCGTCCCTTTTTTATCACTTTACATAGAGTCTCTTGATAGCAGTTATTCGAATGAATTTGTTCAAAGATGGAGCGGCTATGTCTTTGGGGTTACGTTTTTAACAGCCTTTCTCATTTCTCCAATTTGGGGACGGATTGGTGACCGGCATGGCTATAAAAAGATTTTGCTCATTAACGGCATTGGGATTGCAACAAGCATTTTATTAATGGGGCTTGTTCAAACCGTTTATCAACTATTTGCGTTAAGGCTTTTCATGGGGCTTGTGACAGGCTTTATTTCGACTTCGATGGCACTGATTTCTGCACAGACCGAAAAGGCAACAGCCGGTAAGACCCTTGGTACGATGCAGATGAGTAATGTCGCCGGAGGCTTATTCGGTCCATTAATGGGTGGATTTATGGCAGACAGTGTCGGATTCATTTATACATTTTTCTTAACAGCTGCTGTCATATATGTGTCAGCGATTGTCATTATCTTCGGTGTGAAAGAACAGCCGATCCGTTCAAAAGAAGCAAAACGGGTATCTTACTCACGGAAGGACGTCCTTGTCCATATTTTCAAACAGCCTTTACTTGTCGTCACCATGCTACTCACATTTATTACGCAAGTCGGGAACTTTAGTATTCAGCCGCTTTTAGCCTTGTACATTCATGATTTACACGGCCCAGTCAATCTTGCCTTTTATGCAGGGCTGGCGTTTTCTGCAACAGGGCTTGGCAATTTGCTGTTTACACGGAAATGGGGAGACCTTGGAGATCGTATTGGTCACGATAAGGTGCTGCTTGCCCTTCTCATCCTCTCCTCCATTTTATTCATCCCGCAAGCGATGGCAGATTCCTACGGGATGTTAGTGATCTTCCGTTTCTTATACGGGATGGCACTAGGCGGCATCATTCCTTGTACGACGGCCTATATTCGCATCAAAGCGCCTACCTCTATGCAAGGAGAAGTGCTTGGTTACAATGTCAGCTTCCGCTTTCTTGGAAATGTTGTCGGACCCGTCATAGGCGGCATTGTGGCGAGTCATTACGGAATTCCAGCTGTCTTTTATGTCACCGCCGGCATTTTCCTTTTCGGGGCATTATTTTTATGGGCGGTCCGCTCACAATCAAAGACAAAAGAGAGGAGTGTCTGATCCATTATCAGATACTCTTTTCTTCTGTCTAAATGCCTTGTTTACTAGACTTCACGTCTATTCTTTTCTAAAAATAACCTTCTCGTAATCGCAAAAGAATGGTACGATATGGCTAGAAATCCGAAGAAAGTGAGTGACCTCATGTTTCGTGCAATCATTGGTTGGTTATTACTTGCTGCCCTCATCCCATTATTTGTTCTGACTTTTTATCTATCAAAGGAAGAAGCCGCAAGTGTAAAACCTGTTAACGAAGTGCTTGATCAAAAAATCAAGCTGGAAAAGGTAGACTTTTCCCAAAACAGTTATATGTATGATCGAGATGGTTCTCTTATCTCTGAGATCGTATCAAACGATGAGAACCGTGTTTTCGTGAAGTACGATAAAATTCCTGATTCCGTCAAGGAGCTGTTCCTCCGATCAGAGGACCGCAACTTTTATGACCATAAAGGCATTGACTTTATGGGCGTGATTCGTGCCCTTGCCGCAAATGTGAAAAACCATGGCATTAGCCAAGGCGCTAGCACCATCACACAACAGTTATCCCGTAATTTATATTTAAGTCATGAACGTTCATTCAGCCGAAAGTTTACAGAACTGCTCTATTCCTATGAGCTCGAGCGAAAATTTACAAAAGAGGAAATTCTCGAAAGCTATTTAAATACGATTTATTTCAGTAACGGGGTTTACGGTGTCGGTTCTGCGGCTAATTACTATTTTGATAAGCCGCTTAGTTCTTTGACGCTTGCACAGATGGCATTTATTTCTGCGATTCCTAACAACCCTACGCTGTATGACCCATTGAAACAATTCAAACATACAAAGAAACGCCAGGAACGGCTGCTTGGTATTTTAGAAAAAGATGGTGTCATTACTAAGAAGCAATTCAAAAAAGCAGTGAAAGAAAAAATCAGCTTGTCCTTAAGTGAAAAGAAAAATCTTTATCCTGACTATGTGACATATGCCAATGAAGAATTTACCGATCTGGTGTCTGATCAGGAAGGCTTTACAAAACGATTGAAAAAAGCCAAAACAGCTGGCTCAAAAAAAGCAATTCAAAAAGAATTATCAGAAAAGGTCAGTGCATTGCTTCAAGATGGTGTGAAGATTTATACAGCACTAGACCCTTCCTTACAACAAAGAGCGGTTTATCAGCTCAATGCACAATTGCCTTATCAAGGTGTGGAAGGCGGTTCAGCAGTCATTAACCACCAAACCCACCAAATCGTCGCACTTGCTGGCGGGAAGAATTATAAAAAGTTTGATTTCAACTACGCCTATCAAGCGCAAAGACAACCTGGTTCCGCAATTAAGCCGCTGTTAGATTATGGCCCTTATATTGATCAAACCGGTGCCACGGCTTCAAGTAAAATCAGTGCCGCCAAGTTTTGCAGCAGCGGATACTGCCCGCAAAACTATAGTCATAAAACATATGGAACTGTGACACTTGAAACAGCCTTTAAGAACTCTTACAATACACCAGCGATTCGTATGCTTGATACAGTCGGTGTCAAAAAAGGCTTCAGCTATTTAGAAAAGTTCTCATTCGAACATATTGTCGCAGATGATTACCGCCTCCCTTCTGCACTTGGAGGATTTACAAAAGGCTTCTCGCCGCTAGAAATAACCGATGCCTATACCGTGTTTGGCAATCAAGGTGCCTATACGCGAAATCACTCCATTACAAAGGTCACAGACTTAAACGGCAAAACCCTTTACAAGTGGAAAGAGTCGCCGAAGCAAATCTACTCTCAGCGTACAAATGAAACAATGCGCAAGCTGCTTGCCTCTGTTGTGAAAAGTGGAACAGGGAAAAAGGCGAATTTCAATTCTCCTTACATTGGGGGAAAAACAGGGACATCCAATGACTACAAAGACATTTGGTTTGTTGGCCTGACAGATCAATACACAATGGGTGTATGGGTAGGAAGAGATAGAGGAACCGTTGAATCGATTTATAGTTCAAGCCCGCACTTACGTATTTGGAAACAAACTATGCAATACGCTAGATAAACAGGAGGTTTGATTGCGATGCATTCAACACAACCCTCTCACTTCATTTTATTTGACGGTGTCTGCAACGTGTGCAGTGGTGCTGTTCAGTTTATCATCAAGCGCGACCCGAATGAGCGGATGATGTTTGCTTCTTTACAATCAGATACAGGGCAGCGTGTTTTAAAAGAAAACGGCTTGCCTTTAGATGAGTTCAATTCATTCATTTATATTGAAAATGGGACCCTTTATATGAAGTCAACAGGCATCTTAAAAGCCGCACGGCATTTAAAAGGGATATACAGATGGAGCTATTTACTCCTCGCGATCCCTCGTCCAATCCGTGACTGGTTTTATCAGCTCATTGCAAAGAATCGCTATAAATGGTTTGGTCAAAAAACATCCTGTATGATGCCTACACCAGAAATTCAGAAGCGGTTTCTTCCATAAAAAAAGCATCCTCCATCATCGGAGGATGCTTTCTTTCGTCTGATTAAGCTGGCAGACTCGCCATCACACTGTTATAAAGCTTAATAAATAAGTACAAAATGCCGATCAAAAACGTGGCCCAAAACAGCAGAATAAACATCATAAACCCAATTAAATTCAGCATGGAAAGTGATTGATAAATGCGTACCACAACCCAGATAAAATAGACGAGACTTGCTAAAACAAAAAGTCCAACAAGCAAAATGAGCTGCTGCGTCAATAGAAATGCAAGTAAGCTGGCAAACAAATAGACAACCGATGCAATCCGAATTTTCTTTAAGTTCTCCCCTTCAGGGTCCTTTGCAAAAAAGAGCAGCGCCAACTCTAACACCGTATCTGCAATGAGTTTTAAAGCAGATAAAATCATAAAATAAACAAGTGCAAATGCGGCAAATAAAGCAAGACGAATGCCCTGTTCAGAGAAAAATTCCAGCATTCCTTTTAAAATCCCTGCTTGGGTCAAGAAGTCAGTCGTGATACCTACTGTAAAAATAGAAAAGGCAGAGCTGAATAGCAAAATCGAAATCAGCGGAAAATATCCAGTCAAATATGTATTTTTCATAAATAGATCCTTTCTCATAAGCTCATTTTTATTATGGCTCACTTAAAACGGATTGACAAGATGCTTTCCAAGTAAACTGGAATCTAAATCAAATTTGTGATTTTGCACGTACATTCCTTCACAAACTTACATTTTCCCGTTAAAGTATTACTATTACGAAAAAATTGCGTGTTAGGGGTATACTCGTGAAAAAAACTTTAAGACTGCAAACACGGCTGACGATCTTTGTCTGTATTGTCGTCCTGATCTCCCTCTGTATCACATTCTTTACGATCTGGTCAGAAACAGCCAAAAATATTCATCAGCAGGAACGTGATATCGCCCTCTCCACTGCCAAAATGGTCGCAGAGGCTCCGATCACAGCAAAATCATTGGAAAAAGATCAATCATATACAGCACTACGGAAATATACAACCAATGTGCAGCGTATCACCAAAACCGAATTCGTTGTCGTCATGGATATGAACGGTATCCGCAAAACACATCCGAATCCGCAAAAGATTGGGAAGCGGTTTGCTGGAGGTGATGAAAAACCGGCATTACAGGGTAAAGAACATATTAGTACCGCATCTGGAACACTTGGCAAGTCCATGCGTGCCTTTGTTCCTGTTTATAACCAAGATGGCAAGCAGCTCGGGGCTGTGGCAGTTGGGATTACATTAAAGGAAATTGATTTAATTATTCATCAAAGCCTGCTCCCGCTCTACTTTGTCACATCGCTTAGCCTTTTATCTGGCATTATCGGCGCACTCATTGTAGCACGTAAAGTAAAGAAGATTATGTTTGGACTAGAGCCAGATGAAATTGCCACATTATTAAAAGAACGAAGCGCTATGCTAGAATCAACAAAAGAAGGCATTCTTGCCGTCGATCAGCTCGGTAAAATCAAGCTGGCAAATGCAGAAGCTAAACGTCTTTTTCATAATATGGGCATTATGGTTGACCCTAGAGAACAAGACGTACAGGCCCTTCTTCCTTCAAGCGGCTTAAAGCAAGTAATCGAAACACGGAAACCGCTGCTTGATCGCGATGTCAGAATGAACGGATTGGAGCTGGTCTTTAATGAGGTGCCGATTACGGTAAAAGGAGAAATTGTCGGAGCGATCGCAACCTTCCGTGACAAAACAGAAGTCAAACATCTGGCTGAGCAGCTGAGCGGGGTGAAGATGTATGCCAATGCGCTTCGTGCCCAGTCACACGAATTTATGAACAAGCTCCATGTCATTTTAGGATTGGTCCAACTGAAGAACTATGATGACCTTGGCACCTATATTAAAGATATTGCGATTTATCAGCAGACAGAAACAAATGAAATCATCAACCATGTGAAAAACTCTGTCTTAGCCGGGTTTTTACTAGGAAAACAAAGCTACATCAGAGAACAAGGCGCAGCTTTAGAAGTCAATTGCAGTACACAGGTACCAAACTCGGAGGACCCAGCAGTCACACATGACCTTATTACGGTCATCGGTAATCTGTTAAATAACGCACTCGATGCCGTTTCCCATACAGAGAACAAAAATATCTCCATCTCATTCAGATATGTCCAAGAGCAGCTTCATATTGAAATTACAGACACAGGGGTCGGTCTGACAAAAGAAGAACAGGACATTATGTTTGATCAAGGCTTTTCAACAAAAGGAGAAGACAGAGGATTTGGCCTTTACTTTGTTGACCAAAGCATCAAAAAACTGAACGGACATATGATCGTCACAAGCGAAAAAGGAGAAGGAACGACCTTTAGTCTCCGTATTCCATATAAACAAAAGGAGGATTCACATGATTAATGTGTTGATCGTAGAAGATGACCCAATGGTCGGGGAGCTGAATAAACGCTACTTGACCCAAATAGAAGGATTTGAATTAAAAGGGATTGCCACCTCATTTCAGAAGGCACTAGACATCTTAAAATCAGAAATCATTCACCTTGTATTGCTTGATATTTATATGCCTGGACAAAATGGGCTCGCCCTATTATCAGAAATTCGTGAGAAAAATCATTCCGTTGACGTCATCGTCATTTCAGCTGCAAATGAAGTGGATGTCGTACAGCAAACGATGCGAAACGGAGCTGTCGACTATTTAATCAAACCTTTTGAGTTTGAACGCTTCCAATCAGCACTGGCAGAATATAAAAGAAAACATGCCCTATACCAAACGATGAACAGCATCTCTCAAAATGATTTAGACGCGAAGCTTTTTCATAAAAAAGCAGAGGCGGAAAAAGTCCTGCTGCCAAAAGGCCTGACGAAGAGCACACTCAAACTCATCTGGACAAGCATTCAATCATTCGGTCAGCAGGCTTTCACGACCGAAGACCTAGCCAATCATACAGAAATCTCCCAAGTTTCGATTAGAAAATACTTGAAATTTCTTGAGGATATCGAAGTGGTTGATGTGGAGATGGCATACGGGACAATCGGCCGCCCTGTTTTCCAATATAAACTGAATACAAGCAACATGAATTTGATACAGCAATATCTTTAATTTGACACATCTGACCTTTCACAAAGGCCAGATGTTTTTTTATGGCATACGATGTCACAAACCCCTTGATATCAGCGGTTTCACTGTAGTAGAGCACATCATAAAAGCGGCATTATATCATATTTCAGCACATAAAAAGACATCGAATTTAGCCTTTTAACATTTTTTTAAAAATAAAACAAATTTCTATTTATTTATTCGATGGGAAATGATAAATTATGATTGATTAGTTCAACGAGATATAAGTCTGATGTCTTACATCTTCTCTCCTGTTTCCATCAATTTTAAAAGAATGCAGGATAAAATACCCTTTTCAGAAGGATAGGAGAAGGCAAGAGTCGGTCTTTTTTCGCGAGACTTTTCTGAAACTTTTAAATTTTATAGGGGGTTATGTTTTGAAGAAGCGCAAAATTGGACTTGCATTGTCCTTAGTCGTAGCAGCAGGAACCATCCTTGGAGCATGCGGCAACTCTGGCTCAAACAGCGGTGAAAACAAAAAAGATAAAGATCAATTCACTGTTGCAATGGTAACTGATGTCGGTGGTGTCGATGACAAATCGTTTAACCAATCTGCTTGGGAAGGTTTACAAGCATTTGGGAAAGACAACAATTTAACAAAAGGTAAAAACGGCTTTGATTACTTACAATCTAAATCAGACGCTGACTATACAACAAACTTAAACACACTTGCTCGTGAGAAATTTGATTTGATTTACGGAATTGGTTTCTTAATGCAAGATTCTATTACTGAAATTGCGAATCAACGTAAGAAAAACCACTTTGCCATCGTTGATGCAGTTGTAAAAAAAGACAACGTAGCAAGCATTACATTTAACGAAAACGAAGGTTCATTCCTTGTAGGTGTTGCAGCGGCTCTTTCTACAAAATCAAACAAAATTGGTTTTGTTGGCGGCGTTGATTCTGAATTAATCAGAAAATTCGAAGTTGGTTTCCGTGCAGGCGTTGAAGCAGCTAATCCAAAAGCAAAAGTTGAAGTGAAATATGCTGGGGCATTCGATAAAGCAGACATCGGTAAAGCAACAGCTGAAAGTATGTACAAATCTGGCGTTGACGTCATTTACCACGCAGCAGGCGGAACTGGAACTGGTGTCTTCACAGAAGCGAAAAACCTGAAAAAAGCTGATCCTGACCGCAAAGTGTGGGTCATTGGTGTTGATAAAGACCAGTATGATGAAGGTAAAGTACCTGGAACAAAACAAAGTGTCACTCTTACTTCTATGATTAAGAAAGTAGACACAGCGGTACAAGACTTAACAACAAAAGCAAAAGAAGGTAAGTTCCCTGGTGGCGAAGTGATCACGTACGGTCTGAAAGAAGGCGGCGTTGACATCTCTCCATCTCAAGAGAATCTTGATAAAGATGTATTGAAGAAAGTCGAAGAATGGAAACAAAAAATCATCAAGGGTGAAGTGAAAATCCCTGCAACACGTGATGAACTAAAAGATTTTAAAGCTTAATTTGTGCATCGGGATAAGCGCGCCTTATCCCCTTGCCTCTCCTTTACCTCCTCTTTATTCGTAAAAGGTGGTAAAAGAAAAGCTGCAGCCTTGTTTTGCAGCTTTTCTTTTGCTAGTTTTTATCTTCATCAGCACCCTAAAAAAGGAGCGGTTAAACCTGTGGATTATGTCATTGAAATGTTGAATATACGCAAAGAATTCCCTGGCATTGTAGCAAATGATAACATTACGCTGCAGCTAAAAAAGGGCGAAATTCATGCGCTGCTTGGTGAAAACGGCGCTGGAAAATCAACGCTCATGAACGTGCTTTTCGGACTGTATCAGCCTGAAAAAGGTGAAATCAAGGTACACGGAAAACCGGTTACAATCTCTAGTCCAAATGATGCAAGTGATTTAGGCATTGGAATGGTCCATCAGCATTTTATGCTAGTTGATACATTTACTGTGGCTGAAAACATCATTTTAGGAAAAGAGCCAAAGAAATTTGGAAAGATTGACAAAGAACAAGCCATTCAGCAAGTGCAGGAACTTTCTGACCGTTATGGACTGAAAATAGACCCTGCCGCTAAAGTATCTGACATCTCAGTCGGTATGCAGCAGCGAGCAGAAATCTTAAAAACACTATACCGCGGCGCTGACATCTTGATCTTCGACGAACCAACAGCCGTCTTAACACCTCAAGAAATAAAAGAACTCATACAAATTATGAAAAACTTAATCAATGAAGGCAAATCCATTATTTTAATTACCCACAAGCTAAAAGAAATTATGGATGCCTGTCATCGCGTGACCATTATCCGAAAAGGGCAAGGTATTCGTACACTTGATGTGGAACACACAAACAAAGACGAGCTTGCCAGTTTAATGGTCGGCCGCGAAGTCTCATTTAAAACAGACAAAAAAGCAGCCTCCCCTGCTGAAGAAGTCTTGCAAATTCAAGATCTCACTGTCAAAGATGCGCGAGGAATTGAAGCCGTGAAACAACTCAATTTATCAGTGAAAGCTGGTGAGATTGTCGGAATTGCGGGTGTAGACGGAAATGGTCAATCTGAATTAATTGAAGCCATTACAGGTCTGAAAAAATCCGAATCTGGCACGATCATGCTAAACGGGAAAGCCATTCAAAACCTCCCGCCTCGTAAGGTCACAGAATCTGGTATCGGACATATTCCTCAAGACCGTCATAAGCACGGACTTGTCCTTGACTTTTCAATTGGAGAAAATATTTCCTTACAAACGTATTATCAGCGTCCATATTCGAAGTTTGGCTTGATGAATATGAAAAATATTTATCAAAAAGCAAAACGAATCATTGCTGAATACGACGTACGGACGCCTAGTGAATATACAGAAGCACGTGCGCTATCAGGCGGTAACCAGCAAAAAGCCATTATTGGCCGTGAAGTGGACCGAAATCCTGATTTATTAATTGCCGCACAGCCGACACGTGGACTTGATGTCGGAGCCATTGAGTTTGTTCATAAACGTCTGATTGAACAAAGGGATTCAGGCAAAGCTGTTCTGCTCATCTCCTTTGAGCTTGATGAAATTATCAATGTCAGTGATAAGATTGCCGTTATTTTCGAGGGCAGCATTATTGCCATTGTTGATCCAAAAGAAACAACAGAGCAAGAACTTGGTCTGTTAATGGCTGGAAGTACGCAACAGGAAGTGGGGAAAGAAGCAAATGTCTAATCGCTTAACAAATCTGCTGATTCCGCTTATAGCCATTGTACTTGGTCTTTTCGTTGGGGCCATCATTATGCTGGCAAGCGGTTATAGTGTCATCGAAGGTTATAGCGCCCTTTGGAATGGCGTATTCGGTGAAACCTATTATATGGGAGAAACCATCCGACAAGTCACGCCTTATATTTTATCAGGACTTGCTGTTGCCTTTGCATTTCGGACAGGCCTCTTTAATATCGGGGTAGAAGGTCAAATGCTGATTGGCTGGGTAGCTGCTGTATGGATCGGCACAACTGTCCATGCACCTATGTATATCCATCTGCCTCTTGCACTGATCACAGCAGCAGCTGCTGGTGCATTATGGGGCTTTATTCCCGGATTTTTAAAAGCTCGTTTTTACGTACATGAAGTCATTGTCACTATTATGATGAACTACATTGCACTTCATGTCACAAATTATTTAATCTCAAATGTCTTAACAAACAATAAAGATAAAACAGAAAAAATTGATGCAACAGCTTCCCTTCGATCTGGTTTTTTTGAGCAGATCACTGATTTCTCTAGAATGCATAATGGGATTTTTGTTGCCATTATTGCGGCTGTTGTCATGTGGGTTATTATCCAGAAAACCTCTAAAGGGTTTGAATTACGCGCAGTTGGGATGAACCAGCAGGCCTCTCATTATGCTGGGATGAACGTTCGACGCAACATCATTTATGCGATGCTCATTTCTGGTGCCTTTGCAGGTCTTGCAGGTGCGATGGAAGGACTCGGAACATTTGAATATGCTTCGATTAAAGGATCATTCACTGGCGTTGGTTTTGATGGAATCGCTGTTGCCTTATTAGGCGGAAATACAGCTGTTGGTGTCGTCTTAGCGGCATTATTGCTTGGTGGATTGAAAGTCGGTGCTTTAAACATGCCGCTTGAATCTGGCGTACCGACTGAGGTCGTTGATATTGTGATTGCGATCATTATTCTTTTCGTTGCCTCAAGCTATATCATCCGTCTTGTCATTCAACAATTGAAGAAAAAGGGGGGAAAATAAGTGGGATTTCTGCAAATTCTTGAAATCATCGTCCCGGCTACACTCGTTTATGCTGCACCACTTATTTTAACCGCTCTTGGAGGCGTCTTTTCAGAAAGATCAGGTGTCGTCAATATCGGTCTTGAAGGTTTGATGGTCGTCGGAGCATTTTCTAGTATTATCTTTAACTTAATGTTTGCTGATACGTTTGGTGCCTTGACCCCGTGGCTCGGTCTTCTTGTTGGTATGGCCATTGGCGGCGTGTTCTCACTCATTCACGCTGTTGCCACTATTACGTTTAGAGCAGATCAAACGGTCAGTGGTGTTGCGATTAACATGCTTGCCCTTGGTGCTACGCTGTTTGTTGTCAAACTGATTTATGGCAAAGCACAAACGGATAAAATTACAGAACCTTTCTATAAAGGAGATATTCCCCTTTTAAGTGACATTCCGATCATTGGTGATATTTTCTTTAAAGATGTGTATTATACGTCCATTCTCGCATTGGTTCTTGCGGTTGTCGCTTGGTTTGTTTTATTTAAAATGCCGTTTGGCTTGCGACTTCGTGCAGTCGGAGAGCATCCAATGGCAGCTGATACAATGGGAATCAAGGTATACCGGATGCGCTATATCGGCGTCTTCATTAGTGGTCTTTTTGGCGGTCTTGGCGGAGCTGTGTATGCATCGACCATCGCTCTTGATTTCTCACACGCCACCATTACAGGACAAGGCTTCATTGCGTTAGCCGCCCTTGTTTTCGGGAAATGGCACCCATTTGGCGCTATGGGCGCTGCTTTATTCTTTGGATTTGCACAAAGCTTAAGCATCATTGGCTCTCTGCTTCCGCTGTTTCAAGATATCCCGAACGTGTACATGCTCATCGCACCATATGTGCTGACGATCCTAGCTCTTACTGGCTTCATTGGACGAGCAGACGCACCAAAAGCACTTGGTACCCCTTATTTAAAAGGAAAACGATAAATAAATACCATGTATGATCAATCCCCTGAAGGACAAACTATCTTCAGGGGATTTTTGTATGATAAAAACGACAAAACCCCCGTTTATTTTACTTTTATTACACTTAATTTAGTTTAATAAATAGATGAGTGTCACAGAATCTTCTACAATTGAGACAAATAGCATTTGGGGGTGTTTATGTGGCTAATACACAACAATTGAAATCGATTACAAACGATTCTGACAATAATAAAAGCGTTTTCCGAAAAATTCTTTCTTGGAAAATTGGTGTTATTGATCTACCTGTGTATATAGTACTTGCAGCGATTATTTTAACTGCCGCTTATTTCAATAAAATTCCAGCAAATATGCTTGGTGGTTTCGCTGTTATTATGATTTTGGGGATTTTCCTAGGAGATGTAGGACAACGTATTCCAATCTTAAAAGATATTGGTGGACCGGCGATTCTTTCTTTATTCGTACCATCGTTCCTGGTCTTTTTTCATGTTCTGAATCCAAACTCGTTGGAAGCGGTTACGTCTCTGATGAAAACGTCGAACTTCCTATACTTCTATATATCTGCTCTTGTAGTAGGTAGTATTCTTGGGATGCAACGAACTGTTTTAGTACAAGGCCTTATTCGTATGTTTGTTCCTCTTGTTGCAGGTACAATTACAGCTGTAGCTGCTGGAATTCTAGTGGGTCTTTTAGTTGGTTACACACCGCATCATTCGTTCTTCTTTATCATTGTACCGATTATTGCCGGTGGTGTCGGTGAAGGAATATTGCCATTATCAATTGCTTATTCACAAATTCTTGGTGTATCAGCAGAGTCATTAATTTCTCAATTGATTCCGGCTGCTGTTATTGGGAACGTCATTGCCATCATTTGTGCTGGCGCAATGAAAAAGCTTGGTGAAAAACGTCCTGAACTAAACGGGAACGGAAGACTTGTTAAATCAAAAGAAGCAAATGAAATCTTTGAACAGCCTGACATGGATACTAAAGTTGACTTCAGCTTAATGGGTGCAGGTGTACTTGTTGCTTGTACAACCTTTATCTTTGGCGGCTTATTAGAAAGTTTTGTTCATATTCCAGGTCCAATCTTAATGATTGTTCTTGCTGCATTAATCAAATACTTAAACGTGATGCCTCAGCATTTGCAAAACGGCTCACAGCAGTTCTACAAGTTTGTATCGAAAAGCTTTACATGGCCTCTAATGGTTGGTTTAGGAATTCTATACATTCCACTTGATGATGTGGCCACTGTTATTTCGATTCCTTTCGTATGTGTATGTATTGCTGTTGTTCTAGGCATGGTTGGTTCTGGTTACTTTGTTGGTAAATTCATGAACATGTATCCAGTTGAATCTGCCATTGTGACGGGCTGTCACAGTGGATTAGGCGGTACTGGTGATGTTGCGATTCTTTCAGCTTCTGGAAGAATGGGCCTTATGCCTTTCGCTCAAGTCTCTACACGTCTTGGCGGAGCAGCAACCGTTATTTGCGCAACAATCTTACTCAGAATGTTTACTTAAAAAAGAAACAAAAAGCATGTCCCTTTCATAAGGGACATGCTTTTTTATATTTCTTTTCTCCCATACATCCTCATTCATCAGCTAATACAATTCGTATATACTCCCGAGGCTGAAAAGGATACTGTTTCGCCTGCGGATAGGTCATATGGAGGAGATGTTCAGAAAATAGCGGCCATTCACTCCCGGCCTGCCACCTTTTTTGATCATTTCGTTCAATCAAGAATGCTCCTCCTAAAATCGTGCAGAATATGCTTAAGCTGATGGCGATCTTTCGTTTCATTTGATCAGCTCCTTTAAGAAAAGCATGTACGAAATACAAAACAATATACAACGAGTTTCATTTTTGATAAAATATTTTTTGTGGTCAAAAGAACTCAAAACAATTTCGATTTGCCGTAAATCAGTTCAAACCAATGCACTATGTCTGTATTTACGCTATAATTTTAGTTACCAGTTCTTTAGAACGTGAATTTATATTGATCAAAGGAGGTTCATTTTCTTGCAGCTTATTCACTTCGCCATCCTATCACCTTTTTTACTTGCCTTTGTCGTCCCTTTTCTCTTTAAATACGTAAGGCGTATACATACAGGATGGTTTGTTCTCATCTTGCCTATTCTTTTATTTACCTATTTCATCCAAATGCTCCAGATCACCTCGAATGGACGAACGTTGTTCTCACAAGCTGAATGGATTCCCTCTCTAGGGATGAATTTCACTGTGTATGTAGATGGTCTCAGCCTGTTATTTGCTTTACTCATCACAGGTATTGGTGCACTTGTGGTTCTGTACAGTATTTTCTACTTATCAAAGGAAAAAGAACAGCTTGGCTCTTTCTATACGTATTTATTAATGTTTATGACCGCTATGCTCGGTGTTGTTCTCTCTGACAACATGGTCGTACTTTATTTGTTCTGGGAGCTAACTAGTATCTCTTCCTTCCTCTTAATTGGGTATTGGTATAAGCGTGAGCGTTCTCGTTACGGAGCAACCAAATCACTGCTTATTACTGTGTTTGGTGGATTAGCTATGCTTGGCGGCTTCATCCTCATTTACCTGATCACTGATTCATTCAGTATTCGCGAAGCAGTCAATCAGCTTCAGCTCATTATGGCATCACCTTATTTCATCCCTGCGATGATTCTCATTTTACTAGGGGCCTTCACGAAATCAGCGCAGTTCCCATTTTATATTTGGCTGCCTGATGCTATGGAAGCACCAACCCCTGTAAGCAGTTATCTACATTCTGCTACTATGGTCAAAGCCGGTATTTATCTGGTTGCCCGCTTTAGTCCGATTTTTGCTATATCAGAGGTGTGGTTTTGGACCATTTCGATTGTCGGACTTATCACACTATTCTGGGGATCTTTCCACGCCGTTCGGCAAAATGATTTGAAAGCCATTCTGGCTTTCTCGACAGTGAGTCAACTCGGTATGATTATGCTCATGCTAGGAGTAGGCGCAGCTGCCATTCATGAAAACAACCCTGCCTTTTTTGGCGCAGCCGTTCTTGCTGCTATTTTTCATCTCATTAACCACGCAACCTTTAAAGGTAGTCTCTTTATGGCAGCAGGGATTATCGATCACGAAACAGGTACACGTGATATTCGCAAATTAGGTGGATTAATGACCATCATGCCAATTACCTTTACGATTACGTTAATTGGTACATTCTCGATGGCTGGACTCCCGCCTTTTAATGGGTTTTTAAGTAAAGAGCTATTTTTCACAAGTATGATCCGGATTTCTGACATCAGCTTTACGGATGTGTCAACATGGGGGGCTATCTTCCCTGCTATCGCTTGGCTCGCTAGTGTGTTTACGTTCATCTACAGTATGATGATCGTCTTTAAAACATTTAGAGGCCGTCTGAATGTCGATCAATTGGAGAAAAAACCGCATGAAGCACCAATTGGTATGCTGATCCCGCCAATTATTTTAGCTGCACTTGTGGTCACGTTCTTCTTTTTCCCTAATATTCTTGCCTATTCTGTCATTGAACCTGCCATTCAAGCGATCATTCCAGAAGCCATTCAAACAGGAAGCCGCTTTGCCGTAAAAATTGAAGCGTGGCATGGATTCCAGCCAGAGCTTTACATGACAATTGGTGTAGTTGCACTCGGTACCATTGGCTATTTAACGCTGTCGAAATGGCGCCCAATGTACAACATATTTAAAGAAAAATGGTCATTTAACGCTTTGTATGATCGTTCACTTATAGGTGTAGAAAAAGGGGCTTACCGCCTAACAAACAGTTATATGACAGGATTCCTTCGTGACTATCTTGTCTATGTATTTGGGTTCATGATTATCGTGCTTGGCAGCGTGATGTTCTACAAGCAAGCCTTCTCATTTCAAACTGAGCACGCTGCATCAATCGGCACGTACGAAGCCATCCTTTCACTTGTGATGGTCACAGCGACAGTCACGACTGTATTTGCTCGTTCACGCTTAACAGCTATTATTGCGCTAGGTGTTATGGGCTACACGCTGTCATTGTTCTTCGTGATTTTCAGAGCACCTGACCTTGCGCTGACACAGCTCATTATTGAAACCATTTCTGTCGCGCTGTTTTTACTTTGCTTCTATCATTTGCCAAAGCTGAGTCTGAAGCAAAAAACACGAAGATTTAAATTAACAAATTTGATCATCTCATTAGGTGTTGGAGTCGTTGTCACCTGTCTTGCTTTCGCTTCAACAAGCCAGCAGTCTCTTGACACAATTTCAACGTACTTCATTGAAAACAGCTACAAACTGGCTGGCGGAGACAATATTGTCAATGTCATTCTTGTCGATTTCAGGGGCTTTGATACACTCTTTGAGATTACAGTGCTGGCCATTGCGGCACTCGGTATTTATGGATTATTGAAGGTAAAAGCACAAGGAAAACGGAAGAGAGGCGTACGGCGATGAGAAAGATTGATACGAATGATATGCTCTTACAAGTCACTACTAAAATTACAGCATTCATCATCTTGCTTTTCTCACTTCACCTATTTCTTGCAGGACATAACAATCCTGGCGGAGGATTCATTGGCGGTTTGATGAGTGCTGGTGCTGTCGTCCTTCTGCTTTTAGCCTACGACCTTAAAACAGTCAGACGCATTTTACCATTTGACTTTATTTATGTGGCTGGTGTCGGTTTGCTCGTTGCCATCCTAACAGGTATGGGATCTTTTCTGTTCGGAGCACCTTTCCTATCCCATGCATTTGATTATTTCCAACTGCCGTTTCTAGGGAAAACAGAACTGGCGACAGCAGTCCTGTTTGATATCGGTGTGTATTTAGTTGTTGTTGGTGTCACCATGACCATTATTCAAACGATTGGAGAGAAGGAATAATGGAATTTCTAATGTCTATTATCGTCGGAATCATTTTTATGGCAGCGACCTATTTAATGCTTTCAAAAAGCCTTCTACGGGTCATCGTCGGTACTGCCGTTTTAAGTCACGGCGTCCATTTGCTTCTATTAACAATGGGCGGCTTAAAAAAGGGAGCACCTCCTATTTTGAAAGAGGGGCTCACATCCTATGTAGATCCATTGCCACAAGCATTAATTTTAACAGCCATTGTCATTGCTTTTGGTGTAACATCCTTTTTGCTCGTGATGGCCTTCCGTGCCTTCCAAGAGCTGAGAACAGATGACATGGATCAAATGAGAGGAAATGATCAGCATGAATAATCTCGTGATCCTGCCTATATTAATTCCATTACTAGCTGCTACATTATTGATCTTTATGAATAAAAACACCATGCTGTCGAGAGGCTTTAGTGTGTTTGCATCTCTTTTAGCCATTATCTGTAATGTCTATTTGGTCCAAACGATTTTCACAAACGGCATACAAACCCTTTATTTGGGCGGCTGGAAAGCACCGTTTGGCATTGCCCTTGTGGCCGATCAGTTTGCTGCGCTTCTTGTGCTGACCGCTTCCATTGTTGGACTTGTCACAGTTCTTTTTTCCTTTCAAACGATTGGGAAAGAAAGAGAGCGGCTGTTCTATTATTCTGGTGTCCAATTCTTGTTAGCTGGTGTCAGTGGTGCCTTTTTAACGGGAGATATTTTCAACCTGTTTGTCTTCTTTGAATTGTTGCTGATGGCATCTTATATGCTCATTGTTCTGGGTGGTTCAAAGCCCCAGCTTCGTGAATCACTGAAATACATTGTGTTTAATATTATCTCATCGGCATTATTTATTGTTGGCGTAGCGTGTTTATATGCAGTCACAGGCACACTGAACATGGCTGATTTAAGTGTGAAAATAGCTGAATCTGGGCAAACAGGGTTAATCACCGTGATTGCCATTCTGTTCCTGATTGTATTTGGCTTAAAAGCTGGGGTCTTCCCGCTTTATTTCTGGTTGCCAGGGTCTTATCATGCTCCGCCAGCAGCGATTTCAGCTTTGTTTGGTGCACTGCTGACAAAGGTCGGCCTATATGCAATTGCCAGGGTCTTCACACTTATCTTTATACATGATACAGGTTTTACACATACACTCATGGCTTGGCTGGCCGCTCTAACGGTTATATTCGGTGTCATTGGCTCTATCGCCTATTCTGATGTGCAAAAAATTGTGATTTATAACATTGTCACAGCTGTTGGTGTCATTTTGTTCGGGATTGCGGCCAATACACCGGCATCACTTCAAGGCGCCATTTATTACCTCATTCACGATATGGTGATCAAAGGAGCTCTATTTATGCTCGCAGGGGCACTGTTTGTGTATGCTGGAACCAACCATCTGAAAAAAATGGGTGGGCTGATTCAATCCCAGCCTCTACTCGGCTGGATGTTCTTCATATCGGCTTTATCACTTGCGGGTATTCCTCCGCTAAGTGGATTTGTTGGCAAGCTGAAAATTGTTGAAGGTGGGTTTTCTGCTGGGTACATGACGTTCTCTATCCTTGTTTTACTGTCCAGTCTTCTTGTCCTTTATTCTGTTTTGAGGATTTTCATGCTCGCGTTTTGGGGAGAGGAACAGGATATGCGAAGAAGAAAGCCATCCATTAGAGGAATGGTGTATCCTGGGGTACTGCTTGTTGTCTTATCGCTTGCGATTGGATTAGGCACAGAATTCATTGCACCTTATATCAATCAAGCTGCGGAAATGCTTTCAACACCAGAAAAATATATTCAAGCTGTGCTGAAGGAGTAGATGAACATGGCCTTTCAAATATTATTAAACGCTCTCCTCGCCTTTACATGGATGTTTATGAATGATACATACAGAGCTGCAGACTTTGTATCAGGCTTTGCACTAGGGATGATCGCCATTTTTATGCTGCGGCGATTCTTCCCGCAACGTTTTTACGGCTATGCCCTTTATGCGATTTTCAAGCTCGTCATCATTTTTATCAGAGAGCTACTTCTTGCTAATTTGAGTGTACTCAAGACGGTGTTATCTCCAAAGCTTAAAATCAAGCCTGGTATTTTCGCCTTTCGTACAGATTTGAAAACAGATTGGGAAATTACCATACTGGCTAATATGATTACATTAACACCTGGTACACTGGTCATCGATATTTCCGATGATCGCTCGATTTTATATATTCATGCGATGGATATTGAAGATGCTGAAAAAGCCATCCACGATATTCGGGTATCATTTGAAAAAGCGATTCAGGAGGTGAGCGGTAAGTAATGGAACTGATCTTGCAAATGTCACTTGGAATTCTTGCGCTGTCTACTTTGCTTTTTGTCATACGGGTCATCAAAGGACCTTCTATCCCTGATCGTGTCAGTGCGCTTGATGCGATAGGAATCAATTTAATTGGGATGACAGCCATCGTGTCTATCTTACTGAAAACCACTACGTTCTTTGAAATTATTTTACTGCTCGGTATTCTTGCCTTTATCGGCACTGTCGCTTTTTCCAAATTCCTTGAGAAAGGAGAAGTGATTGAAAATGATCGTCATCGCTAAAGCGATCGTGATTTTCTTTATTCTGCTTGGCGCCATCCTTTGTCTGGTCTCAGCAATTGGGGTTCTTCGCCTGCCGGATGTTTACACACGTATGCATGCTGCATCAAAAGCATCGACACTTGGTGTTGTTCTCATTTTAGTTGGTGTGTTCTTTCATGAATGGTTTCTTGCAGGGATCATCTCTGCGAAAATCCTGCTTGGGATTGTCTTTATCTTTCTGACCGCACCAGTCGGCGCTCATTTGATCGGAAGAGCCGCTTACAACACTGGTGTGAAAATGGACAAACGAAGTGTCCAAGATGATTATGGCGGTTTCCGTAACTTTGTCATTAAACGAAAAGAAGACTCTTATTTATAAATGAAGAACCTGACATTCAGGTCTTGTTCACTTTACCTGCATGTTCATAAAAGGGTATTAAAAAAAGCTTCCGCTGCACCGGGAGCTTTTTTATATGCGATCAATGACAGCGAGTGTACATCTTGACGTACAGATATGACGGTCTCGATCATCTTTTATATCGATTTGGAATACCATTGTACGCCGTCCTACATGTACAGGAACAGCTGTAGCTGTCACCACTCCATCACGTACAGATTTTAAATGATTGGCATTGATTTCAATACCTGAACAAACCTGCTGAGTTAAGTCTAAATGAGCAGCAGCACCCATGCTTGCCACTGTTTCTGCTAGAGCAGCTGATGCTCCTCCATGCAGTAATCCAAATGGCTGTTTTGTTCGGTGATCGACTGGCATTGTCGCCACGCATCGTGACGTATTGCATTCCACAATCTCAATCCCCAGTGCCTC
Organism: Bacillus sp. 2B09; assembly: GCF_003946835.1. Classification (NCBI taxonomy): domain Bacteria; kingdom Bacillati; phylum Bacillota; class Bacilli; order Caryophanales; family Bacillaceae; genus Bacillus; species Bacillus sp. 2B09. Next base: position 279,526 of record NZ_RPSG01000003.1, on the reverse strand, counting down.
AAGCAGTGTATTTGAACCACTCACATCCATCAAGGCCCTCTCCCTTCACACGTTTACAGCACACTTTCCGATTTTGCAATTAACACCGCTTCTGTTCGAGATCCAACATTCAGCTTATTAAAGATGGAGGTCAAACTGTATTCAATCGAGCGTTTGCTCAAATGAAGCACATCGGCGATCTCTTGGTTTGTGTACCCTTTTTCCACTTCTCTTAAGATTAAACATTCACGCTCTGTTAACAGCTCATGATCCGTCTGCTGCGCCTGTTCTGGCTTCTCTTGCTGCTGTGAAATTAATTTCTTTAAATAGGATAGCTGAATGACAACTTCTCCTTGCAATGTGCGGTGTATGTATTCAATAATTTTGTCTTTTGTCTCTGTTTTACTTATTGCACCATGCAATCCAGCTCGAATGGCCTCTTCGAAATAATCATCTACTTCATATCCTGTATAAATGATAATTTTCACTTGTTGATTCGTTTCTAGAATTTGTTTGGCAATGTCCATTCCATTGATATCCCCGAGATTTAAATCCATCAAGATCACATCATAGATGGAAAAGTCATGCGTCTTTAAAAAGGCGCCTTCTGCATCAGGACTTAAACAATCGACTGATAGCTGCTGATCTGATTCTAATATGCTTTTTGTCCCTTCCATGACAGCCGGATGATCATCAATGACCAATATCTTCTTCATGTCTTCCTCCCTTTAAATCACTCACTTCCATTTTATATAAAAGACTTGGCAGATGCCAAGTCTTATTCCTTAAGAAATCGTTACAATTCCATTTCAATTTTCACCTTGAGCCCTTTTTCAGGTGCTGTGTGAATTTGAAGCTTTCCATTTAGAGCTTTGACTCGTTCCCTTATGCCAGAAAGACCCATGCTCATCGTGTGCTGATCAAGCTGGCTTGCATCAAATCCGACTCCATCGTCCTCATAATGGAGAACAACTTGATCTTTAATACAAATGAGCATCACTAAGACTTGGCTGGCCTTAGAATGCTTCAACGCATTGGATAACAGCTCCTGCACAATCCGGTAAATATTCAGCTGTGAGTCAATATCAATGTCCAGTTCTTTATCAAAGCGGGTTGTATTCAGCCTAATATGAAATGGCGCTTCCTCTTGAATTTGCGAAGTCAGCTTCGAAATTGCCTTCACTAACCCCAAATCATAGAGGAGCTGCGGCCGAAGTTCATGACATGTTTCTCTCGTGGTTTGAATCACCTTAGACATTTGTTCATTCCATGAGATCAATGAATTTTCAATAGATGTTGGGCATTGGTTGTTTTGGAAATTGGTTAAGAACATCTCGGACTGTCTCTTCAGTGAAATCAAATCCTGCAGCACAGAATCATGAAGATCCCTCGCTAAATCTGAACGCTGCTTTTCTTCCATGGCGAACATGACTTTCTTCAGCCAGGCGGGATTGGCTTCCCGCTGTTTCAAATCCTCAAGATGCTCCATCAATTCTTCAATCTTGACGACATTTTCTAAACTGACACTTGTGTAAAATGCCAATGTTTTCAGCCATGAGATTTCATCGCGGGTCAATTTCGGCGTCTGTATATTGGATAAGCAGCAAATCATAAACGAGTGACCGCCCCGCTCTCCAATTTTCATCATAAACCCTTTATCAAGCTCGATGATTTTCCCAACTTCACCTAAAATATCTTGAAATTGATCCACGTATTCTTTCCATAACTTACTATCATTTGTTGATTCATCAATTTCAATCATTTCTCCATTAGCCTTCACCTCTAGCACAAAGGCTTTATTCACAACGAGCACTTCTAAAATGGTGTATTTCAAATGATACAGTACTTGATGAAGTGATGACGCCTCACGAATAAGCTGCGTAAATTTAAACACGCTGTCTTGGTAATTATACTTCTCTGAAAAACGTTTCAAACGAAAACGGAAATCTAAAATTTCTTTGAAATAGAAAACAGCCAACATGAGTGTATATGTGATGAATGCGAGCTTCAGTGTGTACTTTAAATCTTCTGGTTTTTGCAGAATATAAAACGTGACAACAACTAAAATGGTCGGTGTAATGGCAATAAATCCATAGTATTTAAGTCTACTAATCAAGAAATCCATATTGTAAAGTTTGTTCGTCATGAATTGATACACGAGTGAAAAAGGAATGAGCAATACAAAAGAAGTTAAGAAAAAGGGATCTACAACATAAATACGAAACAAAACATATGGAATTGCAAATAAAAATATAAACGGACAAAATGCTATGATATTAATCATGACAAAAAACTTTAAAACAGACCCCTGCTCTGTCTCTTTATATTTCTGCATTCCATTAATAATGACTTTGAATGACATGATAATAGAAGCAAAAAAGAATAAAAGATTTAAACTCGGCATGTATCTGGCTATCGCCGAATCAATTGGAACAAACAGCTCTATTACTAGATTAGTTATAGGAAGACTATATAAAATATAAATTGTTTTTCGAGTCGTTATATGCAGGTCAAACTCTTTGAAATATTGATAAATGAAATGAATATAAAAGATAAATACACTTGATAAACAAAATGTGATGACATAATGGCTAAATCTATCACCAATACCCGAAGTACCTGCACTAAGATATCCGATACAAATCGTTAATAAAAATAAAACTAAAAGAAATGCTGATTTTCGTTGGATCTCTTTGTTAATACGAATGATAAAGAAGATACAAAATAAACATATTGAATACAGGATGAGAGGAATTATATAGACAAATAAACTTTCTTGACCAATCAATGTCTTATTTTTTAGGGTGATCATTTGGTTGCCTCTTTGAATATCAATTCTTTGCACATTCCTAAGCTCACCATTGATCAAATGATCTTTGTTGTTAGCAGATTCTCCATTGATTTTAAGTATAATATCTCCTTCTTCTAATCCTGATGTGTAGGCTAAAGAAAGATATTCGACTTTGACAACTTCTGCTTGACCATTCTTGTTCTCCTCAACACGTGCTCCATTAAAAATATCAAATACATAAATATATGAAACATAGATCACAAATAAAAAAGACAGAAAAACAAAAAAAGCAGATAGTTTCGTATAAGTTATCTTCATGTATAAAACATCCTTAACTGGAGAACTTTTAAATCAAGTATCATTTATAGTACCATATATAATCTGCAGACATTTGCCCTTTTTTTATGCCTTGAATGATTGCTTTCATCGTTTCCTCATCTGTGTGAATTAAACTTGCATTCCCTAAGTCCAATTCATTCACAACACTAGGATTTTTCACTAAATATGCAATAACATTTTGAATGTTCAATCATTGCCCTCCTTTGTCATATATGCATATAATTGTTCCTTTTTCGTTTTAGGCAAATCAAGTTGTGCAATTCCTTGCTTCATTTTTAACAGCATAATCTCTCTCATCGATACCATGTACTGAGTCAAACCAGCTTCAAGTAACTTTTGCTTCAGTTGAAACGGCTTTTGCTCTGACTCATCCAGCCGGTTAGAAAAGAAGGAAAGAAGCTCTAGACTGACATCGTTAAAATGTCTTTGTAAATAACTAAATGCCAGCGTTTGTTTTTTTTGAAAATCTCCGTTTGTTTTTGAAAATAACGCAAAAAAATCGTTACTGATTTGTTCAGCAACACCATAATATATCGAATAAGATTCTACAGTGGCATTCATTTTTCTTGTCGCTAAATAAACACCCAGTACGCTAGAAAGAGCTGTTAAAGATCCAGATTTTTTCCTTAAAACCTCTACACAATCTTCTTCTGTTCCATACAAATGACTCAAATCCTCATGCTGCCCTTCCATAGACATTTTGATGAAGTGGAACAGTTTCTCTATTAGTTGAGAATTATTTTCACAAATTGATATGATGAATTGGATACTCACCGTATACAAATACGTAGCAGCATTGATGGCCACCCCTTGGTTGACGTTCATCCAAGGATACGAATCATTATCCTGATCTTCAATATCATCTAATATATCGGCAGATAAGATGAGAAGTTCAATCCCTGCTGCCAGTTTTGTAATCGCTTGCTTGTCTTGTCCGCCAAATGCCTCATAATGTTGGTAAGCCAATTGCCCAAAAGGAAATTCATTCTTTATATCTGTAAATTCGAGAAGCAGCTTTTGTAAATCATTTTGCCTGACTGCATGTTGAATAAAATCAGACATTTTCTGCTTGATTTTTGTATTCTCTAGATAGTTTAGCATACTCGATCTTGATCCTCACCCTCTCGCCTCTTATTTTACTAAAAAGAAATAAGCAAATGTCCACTGACATCACTATTTAACAATTATATAATAATATATCCTTTTTTTGTATGTATTTGGATAAAAAAAAGACTTGATGGTTATCAAGTCTTTAAGAAATTTTCACATATTCATATTTGTCGTATTGATCAATGCTTTTGTTAATGTTATGAAGAGAAGCCGTTGTTTCTCTAATTTCGTTTTCAAGTTTCCATAATAATTGTTTAAGTTCTTCGATTTCATACTTTTCCATCGATTCCACTCTCCTTTTTTGGAAGATCAATGTATTTGTGTATGTTGATTGGGTCATAAGTATTTGATCTGTTACTAACAGTGTAAATGCTATTGAGTATTTTTTCACCGAAAAGTATGCACAAAATGTGTGCGTGATACCGCAAAATTCAATAGGTCTTTTTTCATCATTTTCAGACTTTTCAAATGATACTTTTATCTCAATTTCAAAGGAAATACGTCATTTTTGCGACATGAACAGGCATCATTCGTCACAATTCTTGTGTGACAGAACGTATGATCCCTTCTGTTTCCTCGGTTTTTCATGTTATAGGTCAGACGACAGGCTCTACTGTAGACACCGCAATTTTTTGGCGACATTCACCGAAATTGACCGCAAAAGTACCTATTTTTATGATGAATATGCAAAGGTAGAAAGATCATTTTGATTCTTTATTCGGATTTTCTTCATACATTTAGAACAGATATCCGTCCAAATTCACTTCAATGAGAGAAGAGGTGACCATGTGTTTTACTATGTTCCTTATCCGCCTTTGCAGGTTCCCGCAATGGGGAACGCATACCCGCGAACACCTATGACTTTTCCTCCAGTAGATGCTCATGCGTTTCAAAAGGCTGCAAAGGAATCAACCCGTCTCGTGGCTGATGCATCCCTCATTACACAGCAGATTTCCGGTTCGCTTTCGTTTGGACAGCGAATCATGGAAGCTGCTGAACGTGCTGACACCGCAAGTGTGATTCGAATGCTGAAGCAGATTGGGGTGAAAAGCAATATCGATATCCGCTTTAGTCCAGAAGGCATCCGTATCTACTTATCCCTTTCTTCCAGCAGGCTTTTTCTACTTTTACAGTGGGGATAACAAAGAAAGAAGCCGCTCTAGTGGGAGCGGCTTTTCTTAAGATTCAAACATTTTATGACACCATTCAATGGCTTCTATATAACAGCCGTAGGCTTCCTGCTTAGGGAGACTTCCACCTAACATCTCATCATACCATTCATTTCGTTCAATACGTTTGGCAACGTCTAACACAAGGAAATAGTCATTTTCATAGCCAAGCAGTGCCTCACCTACTTCATCCGAAAGAGGCAGTTCTTTCACAAGTTCAGTAATGTCCGCCCTGACAAGCGTATCAATGAGTGAAAACATACCTGTTAGCATATAAGAAGCGGGATGCTCTCGTTCAGTCCGACTAGCAATGAGTTCACACGTTTTGGCACGAATGAACGACATTTTGATGATTTCCTTTTGGCTTGAGTTGGCTTGGACATTTAGTTCTTTAAATGAAAGGATAAAGATCCATCGCCGTATTTCATTAAACCCAAGCAGGATAATCGCCTGACGAATACTCTTGATTTGATAAAGACGTCTCATGCCGCCAGAATTCAGCATTTTTAATAATTGATATGAAAGGGAAAGATCACTTTCTATAAAATGCGTCACGGTCTGAATATTCGGCTGCTCCTTGCTCAGCTCATTCAATAGCTGATGATATGCGTGGAAGCTAGTCGATAAGGCTCGTCCCGAAATGACGTGCGGCTCACTAAAGAAATATCCTTGAAACAAATGGAAGCCAGCTTCTAACGCTTCTTCATATTCTTTTCGCGTTTCTACCTTTTCAGCAAGGAATCGAAGTCGATACTTTTTATATGTATGTAAAATGTCTCTTCGTTCTTCACATGTTGTTTTCAGAAAATCAATTTTTAAAATATCAATGCAATAGAGGAGTTCATCGAGTAACTTGTCATGAAAATGTGTTCCGCTCAGAAAGAAATCATCGAGCGCAATCGTGTATCCCCACTTTTTTAATTGCTTACATCTCATAATAAGTGCCGGGGTAATCGGTACATTTTCTAATATTTCGATCACAAGCTGATGTGGATCAAAATAAGTGAGCAGATCAGACGAAAGCAAGCTTTCAGTGAAATTGATGTAGCATCGTTTTCCTTCTGTCAGTGTTTCGATGCCAATGTTTAAAAAACTATTGATAATGAGGTCCGTTGTCGCTTGATCACCATCTTCAGCGCTATATGTATTGGTTTCACTATCTCTATAAAGCAGCTCGTATGATACGACTTGTTCTTTTCTGTTAAAAATAGGCTGCCTTGCAACAAACACCCTCAACTGCTCCATTCCTCCTTTATGCAATGACAAACAAGATGTGCTTTCAGTATACCAAATGATTGCCCATAAGGTTCATTTTGAATCGTCCAACATGAAAAAAAAGAGACCATCTGGCTTGATGATCTCCTTTCCCGGGGTAATCAGCTTTCATAAAGCTCTTTTTTGATTTTATTTTTCACATCATGGATAAACTGCATCTTATTATCCCAGCATTTTTGACTCAAATCGACTGGGTATTCTTCTGGTTTGCTGATTCGTTTGTATTCCTCCCAGAAGAGTCCGAGACTGTCCTGCACATATGCTTGAATCGTTTGGATATCTGGATTATCATACACCAGCTTCCCTTGTTCAAAAATTGGGACATGAAGGTCCTTTGCCACAAAATTTGTCACAAATTTGCTGATAAATGTATGAACTGGATGGAACATTTTCAGCTTATCTTCACTTTGAACATCTTCTTCTTCAAGGGCAATGTAGTCTCCCTCAGAGTGATGATTCAATTGATTGATAATGCGATACACTCGTTTACGGCCTGGTGTTGTCACTTTCTCTGGATTAGAAGAAATTTTGATCGTGTCATTCATCTGACCGTTTTCTTCAATCGATACAAGCTTATATACAGCACCAAGAGCTGGCTGATCGAACGCGGTAATCAGTTTCGTTCCAACACCCCATACATCAATTTTTGCACCTTGTGCTTTTAAGTTCATAATGGTGTGTTCATCAAGATCGCTTGATGCAATGACTTTTGCGTCATGGAATCCAGCTTCATCCAGCATCGTTCTCGCCTTTTTAGACAAGTAGGCAAGGTCTCCGCTATCAAGTCTGACTCCAATAAAGTTGATTTTGTCTCCGAATTCTTTCGCTACCTTAATCGCATTTGGAATGCCTGATCTGACCGTATCATATGTATCCACTAAAAAGACACAGTCTGTATGTGTTTCGGCATATTTTCTAAATGCAGTATATTCGTCACGATATGCTTGTACAAGGGCATGGGCATGTGTGCCTGATACGGGAATATTGAAGCGTTTACCTGCACGGACATTACTTGTTGCCTGAAATCCGCCGATCAGTGCTGCTCTTGCTCCCCACATGGCTGCATCCATTTCATGCGCACGTCTTGTTCCGAATTCTAATGCTGTCTCATCTTCAATGATTCCTTTAATACGAGCCGCCTTTGTTGCAATTAGCGTCTGGAAGTTCACGATGTTGAGCAGTGCCGTTTCAATTAGCTGCGCTTCAACAAGTGTTGCCTCGATGCGCATAATAGGTTCATTCGCAAAGACAATTTCTCCTTCTCGCATTGAATGAAGTGTCCCTGTAAAAGACAATCCGCTTAAGTATTCAATGAAATCGCTTTTATAACCGAGTTCATCTTTTAAATATGCAAGGTCGCTCTCGGTGAAGGAGAAGTCCGATAAATATTCAATCGCTTTCTCTAAACCAGCAAATACAGCGAAGCCGTTGTCAAATGGAAGCTTTCTAAAGAAGAGTTCGAAGACTGCCTTCTTCTCATGAATGCCGTCTCTCCAATACGTTTCTGCCATGTTAATTTGATAAAGATCTGTATGTAGTGATAAACTGTCGTCAATAAACCGATGCTCCAACTTCCATTCTCCTTCCCTTACTTAACCACTTTCGCACCAAGCGTGTGCTCAAAGTGAGAAAGTGCCCACTCGTGCCCCGCTTCATTAAAACTCGCTACGGCATTCTCATGAATCACAAGTTCAAAGCCTTTATTGTACGCATCAACAGCTGTATGAAGTACACAAATATCGGTACACACGCCGGCTAGGTGAAGTTCAGTGATGCCACGCTCGCGCAGTTTCATTTCTAATTGAGTGCCTGCAAAAGCAGAGTATCTTGTTTTTTCCATATAATAGACATGATTTAAATGTGTTGACGTGTGAAATAGTGAACTTAGTTTTCCGTAAAGTTCAATTCCTTCTGTCCCGCGAATATTATGGGGCGGAAATAACTTTGTCTCTGGATGATATGGATCTTGCTCTTCATGATGATCGACGGCAAAAACAACAAAGTGTCCTTCATCAATAAATGAAGAAGTGATCTCTGTGATCTTCGACTCAATCGCCTGTCCAGGCTTTCCGCACGTCAGTTTTCCATCGTCTGCAACAAAATCAACTGTATAATCAATACAAATCAATGCTTTGCCCATCCGCATCTCTCCCATATGCTCTTTTGAATCATTATAGCTTATTCATTTCACTAGGGAAACCTATTCAACAGATTCACGAGAAAAAGCTTTTTGAAAAAGCTCATCTTCTATATAGATATGTTCTTGATTGATCGCATGCGGCACCTCTATCACAAGCCCAAAAGGTGAATGTGACTCGTGATGGTTGACCACTTTAAAAGAACAACCAGCGGCATTTGCCATTTTGACATATGGAGAATAAGAAGCATATGACAATTCACCATTTAAAAGAACAGTGGCCTCTCGGTTTGCCTTCAATACTTGCTCTACCTCTTGATACGATTTATGTCTCGATACTTGCCCTTTTGTCAGAGCGAGAAGAGCACGTTCTCTTAATGAGCCGAGAAACATTCTTCGTTCATCTGGTTTTGTTTCAGCATGTCCAAATATCCCTTGCTGCAAATAAAAGTCTACGGATTCTTCTTTCATTGCTGTGTTCACTCCTGGTTTCTGAATTTACATTTCTGTGACCCAGTGCACAATTTTTTGTGCAAGTTCACGGGCTTCGTCTATTTCTACTCTTTTGTTTAAAGATTGTTCTAGTGCTTGCTCAAGCTTCGTTTTTTCGTCTTCATACGCGATAGAAATACTCCATTCCATATCAGGTACAGCGACAAGCGTTTTATATTCTTTTTTATTTTCATGTAAATATACATTGTAGGTTGTTGGTTGCCCGCTTGTCAGATGCGCTTTTCTTATTTTCATTTGATGTGTTTTACCCCCCTTTTTCTTCTTCCTTCTTCTATCCATTGTACCATAAAAAAAGACAGCTTCTGAAAAGGAGACCCTTTCAAAGCTGGCTATGCGTTAAAGCTCTTTTGCTGGCTGATCAGGTTTGAATCCCAAACAAATGTGACGTTCGGATTGTTGAAGAATTGAACAAAATCTCCTGCATTATAGGTGCCTGAACCACCAGCGGAATGATCCACACTTTTTGGCGAAATGGCAAACACATCGCCGAAATGTGCAGAACCGTTTCCTATGACACGGTCAATATGAATGGGTCCAACAATTGCTGGCATCTTTCCACCACCTTTACTACCCTCATCATATGCCTAGCGGAACAATACGTGTCTATCCAACATAAAAAAGACAGCTGATATGTCCTATGATCAGCTGTCTTTTATGCATTAAATGATTGAGGCTGGCCAAACAGTGTAAAGTCCCAAAGCATGGTGGCATTCGGATCGCTTGTCAGGGACATATAATCACCTGAATTAAAAGCTCCCGCTCCACCGGTCGAGTGATCTACAGCCAAAGGGGCAATGGCGAGAACGTCACCAAAAGTAGCCGAGCCGTTTCCGCCTAAAGACTCAATATGGATGGGTCCAACAATCGCAGGCATCTTCCTTCTCCTCCCTATTCGCTTATGTGAGTTATGTTATGCAAAAAGGGAAAAGTTGTGCATCTGCCCTAAACGTTTAAATGCTGTTCTTTTCGAGAGCGCTGACGCAGCTGAACCAATCTGACAATATTGAGTGTGATGGCTTTCAGCAGCGCATAGACAGGGACGGCAAAAATCATGCCAAGGATTCCGCCAAAACTTCCTGCCCCAATTAATAGCAAGATAATTGTTAACGGATGTGTGTTGAGACGTTTTCCAATGATCAATGGAGAAATGACGTTTCCATCGATCTGCTGAACAACAAGAATGACAATAACAGTCACAACCGCTTTTCCAGGCGAATCAAGAAAAGCTATGAGCACAGCTGGTGCCGCACCAAGATATGGCCCAAGATATGGAATGACGTTTGTCACCGCAATAATGATGCCGAGAATGAGCGCATATTTCACACCAATTAATAAGTATCCGATAAAACAAGCAACTCCGACAAATAAACAAACAACGATTTGCCCTTGTATGTAAGCAGCAAGCGTATCGTTTAATTCTTTAAAAATCTTCAATCCTTCCTTACGGTAAGGCATTGGCAAAAATTGAACGAGCTTGTCCGGAAACTTATGCCCGTCTTTTAGCATGTAAAATAAAATGAATGGAACGGTAATGACAGCGAGGGCAATATTCGCAATCACGCCAAACACCGCCGACATACTGGAAGCAATATTTTCCGGTAAATCTTTTAATGTCGAAACGATCGACTGTTCAAACTTCGAAACAGACACATAATCTTGGTTCATCATCCACGTAAATGTTTTAGAATGCGAGAAGTCGTTGATAAATTTCTGCATGTCCGTGACATACCCCGGGAAGCTTTTGACAAGTCCACCCACCTGCGTGACAATGACAGGTCCAGCAGCATTGACAACAAACGTGATAAGCCCGATGAATAGAAGATAAATAATCAGAATGGCGAGCGTCCTAGGTATCTTCTTCGACAAAAATCGAACAATCGGATTAAAGATGAAAAAGAGAATACCTGCCAGTAAAATAGGAACAAACAACGTTGAAGCAAATAAAATGATCGGCTGAAATAAAAACGAAACTTTTGTTGATACGTACACAATCAGTAAAACCAGTAATATTTGGAATGTCCAAAAATGAACTTTAGATTTTAACAAAGATGCTCCTCCTGTTACGTATTGACCTTATTAAAAAACTACTATTCAACCCACCTTCTGTCAACTGCTTCTTGTTTTAGAACCATATTTTTTGAAAAAAAAAGAACAATTGGTATATCATGCACTTTTTCCAGATATACATTCTGTAAGCATTGAAAAAAGCAGACACCTGTGCGTCTGCTTGTTACACTCTTTCACTGTGATCAGGCATCACCGACACGATTTGCTGGATCCGCACATAAAACACTGATTTTGCCCCCGCCTCAATCACAATATGATCCGGCATCACTTCCTTCAACTTTCCACGTACTGTATCTTTCACTGTTTGAACAATCAATCTCATACCGACTACTTTCTGCAATGTTTGATAAACATATGGATCAACTAATGAAACAAGCTGTGGACTTCCTTGTTGTGCCATGCTACCTGCCCCTTTACTTGTGTATTTACCCACAGCGTATGCAATGACCCATGTGAGTGTCACTCAGCAAACCTACAACATTATTACCGTATTTTTACATTCTGTATTTTTTTACAATTTTTAGAAGTATAATAGATTGGTGCTGCCAACATCTTAAATTATTTGAAGAGGTGAATGATCTTGAAAAAATTAATCTGTATCGTTGCTGTCATGCTCTTACTATCCTCTGCAAGTTATGCGCACGCAGGCACAATTGGAGATGCACCTGGTACACCAGGGAAGTGGTTTAAAGGAGAAGAACCGGTACAAAAAGACCTGTCAAAACCCCCACTTGTTTTTGTACATGGCATAAACAGTTCTTCCTCCACATGGTCTGATCGAAACGATATGGCAAAACAAGCTGTTCTGAACGGATACGAAAGCGCGTTCATAGATTTACATCCAGATCAGGACATCAAAAAGAATGGAAAACTATTAGCAGAAAAGTTAAAAGAAATCTATGAACTTTTCGGTAGAAAACTGATTGTGATCGGTCATAGTAAAGGCGGAGTGGATACGCAGGCTGCACTCGTGTATTACAACGCTCATCCATATGTAGAGAAAGTCATCACACTTGGCTCTCCACATTATGGGACGCCGCTTGCGGATTTAGCCTATAGCAAAGGCGGAAGCTGGCTTGCGCAAATCCTTGGACAAAAGAGCGACGCGCTCTATTCTCTGCAAACCGGGATGATGGCAGCTTTTCGAAGTGAAACCGACCGGCTGGAGACGTTTCCTCATAAATATGTGACCTATTCTGGTTCAGAATGGGGAACCTTTGGCGGAGTGCTTTATTTAGGCGGCATGTATTTAAAAAGCTTTGGTGCAAACGATGGCGCTGTGACGGTCAGCAGCACAAAGCTAGCATATGCAAACAATATTTTAACAGGAAAGTGGGATCACTTTTCGATCAAAAACGGCACAAGCATGTTCCCCGTATTTCAGGCACAGCTGCGTGCAAGTACCGCAAGCGCTGAAAGTGAAGACGAACAAGAGCAAGAACCAGTCTCTTCGGAGCTAAATACAAACGTTTATGTGAAAGGTGGAGAAAGTGAAAAGGATAAAACAGAAGCATTCTATGTAGAGGAAGGAACGAATGGCCTATCGATTCAGTGGTTAAATGAGAGACAGGAAGCCAATCCGGAAATCGTCGCGCCAAATGGAGATGTCTTAACCAATTTGACGACATCCGAAGCATCATTCCCATATGAAGGCGGCTATTCACACCATGTGCAAATCAATAAACCCGTTCCTGGAAAATGGACAATTCGATCGAATTCAGGAAAAAAGGCTCCTTATTTGCTGCTTGTATCCTTTGACTCACCATTAAATGAAGAAATTAAAATGGCTGCAGCGAAATCAGGCGATGCATCGACACATTCGAGCAAGCTGATTAAACGATTAAGCAAAACTGTAGAGACCATTTATTTTAAAGATGCCCAAAAGGACCCTTCACTGAAAACGAGCTCTTCATCAGGCGTTCAATTAAAAAAAGAAGGTGCTTATTCCGTCACGGTTCATTACACAGGTCTCACTGCGTCAGGGACATCGGCATTTAACCGTACTGTAATTCGCACATTGTATGTGGATCAGCACGGAACGATTCATGGAGATATTCCATATTAAACAGAGCGTTTCATGGGCTGAAGCGCCTGCTGCACCTTCTCATCCAAATCAGCAATTTTTTTGAGCGCAAGTGATTCATCTATTTGTCTGTAATGATGGTGTCCACCAGGCTCTTCGTCCATTTCATCTGCTTTCTTCACAATTTGCTGGAGTGTGTCCTTATGCAGGTCGCCCTCTGGCAAATATGAATCTGTGTGAAGCAAAATCGCAAGGGCAATCTCTTTGGCTGCTTTTGGTTCCTCGCCGAGCCGTATGAGCAGTTTATGTGCCCGCTCTGCACCTTTAATGGCATGAATATCATTCCGTCTATATGTCTCGTAATCCCATTCTCCGCCTGCTGTATACCATTCATAGTGGCCGATGTCATGCAAGAGTGCTGCTTTCACAGCAAGATCCGGGTTAATCCCCGCCTGCATCGCCAGTTTGAATGCGTGATAAGCACAAGCAATGGCGTGGGCTTTTCCTGAACGATTTAAATATTTTTGAGCGACTGGATGGGTGTAAACATCCATTAATGTAACCTTTCTCATGGAAACCCCTCCTTATCTATATTTTTAGCATCCTAACATATTCTGAAAAGAAACTCAAATGTTCTGTCATATTTCCGATGAGTCTCAAGATTAGCTTATGCTCGATAAGCTGTCTTTGCTTGTACAATACGAAAAAAGCAGCCGTTATGACTGCTTTTTTTCATACTCACGGGCATCGTATACACAACCGCCAGCTGGGTCATCTGCTAGAAGGTCGAGTAAAATACCGGCCACTTCATCTGGGCTCTTTAGCGTACCTGTTTCATATAATTGCTGAAACCGTTCAATTTGTTCAAAGTCCTGTTTGGAGGATTTCCGAATCTCTCCCTGCATATCCGTATCAATCGTACCGGGTGAAAAGGAAAACGTGGTGACAGGATATGCTTCGTCCTGCTGTTCCTCATGTAAAGTCCTCATAAACATATCAAGCCCTGCTTTTGAGCTGCAATAGGCACTCCATCCTTTGTACGGATTTTTAGCTGCTCCAGAAGAAAGATGCACGATGGTTTTCTTCCCTTCAAGAGATTGTGTCTCCCTCACAAACACATGACTGAGCAAAACAGGGATGACAAGGTTCAGCGTATAATGCTGATGAAGCGTATCTTCTCCGCCTTGCCCTGCACGTTTGATAGGAGTGACCATTCCTGCATTATTGACAAGCAAGACGTCATCAGCGTCTGCGAGAGTTTGCGAGGACAAGATGCCCTGAAGCCACTTTGCAGCCGATTCCTCATCAGTGAGATCGACCTGTGAATGCGTGAGGTGTGGATGGGATAGTGGCGACTCACTTCTTGCAGCGGTATACACGTTATACCCGCGTGAAAGTAGCTGTTTGACAAGTGCTAAACCAAATCCTTTTGATCCGCCTGTGACGATTGAAATTCGAATGACAATCTCCTCCCTTGATAACACTATTTTAAATAGTGAATCGGTCTCACATCAAGCAATCTGCATAAAGAAAAACCTGCCCTTTTCAAAAGGCAGGCTATTTCTTTTCCGTCTTCACATTCACCTTTGGAATCAGAATGATCATGACAATGATGCCACAGGCGATCAAGATGCCAAAAATGATTGGTAGAAGCGCCGATCTCTGCTTTTCATGATCATCGCCAGAAGGCGTTGATACAGCCGAATCGCTGAAAGAGATATTCATCTCTTTCATCATACGAGCTGGCGTTTTAGGCGGATTGTCTTTCAGATCACTAAAAAGCTGCGGCGCAAGTTGACCACCAGAGGTCTTAGGCGGGTCAGCAAAGTGAATGTCCGTTTTGACTTTAGATGTTGTTTTGCTTTGTTCGTATTTCGTTTGATCCCTCAATATACTCGAATTAATATTGAGGTTCTTTTCTTGATATTCATTCGGCTTGACATTCGTATCCGTATCTTCACCTGTAGCAGCAAAAGCAGCAGGACTGAGGAGAAAAAGGGATATGACACCAAGTGCCATCCCTTTGACGAATAGATTAAGCCTCATGAGTGACATCACGTTCCTCTGTTTTGTCTTTCCATAGCTTCTTCACTAGTGGAATGACCATGAACAATATCGTTAAAATCAATAGCCCTGTGATGCCCATACCAAAGTTGTCTCCATTTCCATATTGGATGGACAAATACACATCTGTCACTGGATTTGTAAAATGGAAGTTTGGCATGACCAAATCAATTAACGGTGCAACAAAGAAGAATATAAGCGCCGTTGCTGCCATCCATCCGGCAATTGAACCGAAAAGGAAAGCTGTGCGAATAAAGGCAGAGCATGCCACTAGCAGCAAAATCGTAAAGATCGACCATTGAATGGCTTGGTCATCAGCTAGTTTGTAAATGTTGAGTCCAAACAGGCTGATCATGAGCCCGACTAGCAGATTTAAAATACCAAACAGTGCACCTTTGACCAGCATTGGCGCTGACGCATAGTACGAGCTAAAAAAGCCAATCAACAAACTGCTGATCATCACAATAACCAAAATGACTACTGGCGGTACAGTCTGCGTTTTTTCTTCTGGCACATCGCCGCTAATTTTCAGCGGATTGGCTAAATGGTTATACACATAGTTGCTGTTGCCTTGATCGTCTAAAGTGTTGCCTAAAATACCCTTTAAATCTTGTTGAACAAGCTTCGTAGAATTGACATTCTTACTCCAGTTTTCGTTCAGCGTATCTGCTTTTTCTTGAACGGTTGTGACACTTTCTTCAATATTATTCGTATAATCGGCCACCCCTTTTTGGCGGTCGGTTAACGAACTCATATTTTCAGAAAGACGAAGCACTTCCTGACCAATTGAATCCTGTGCACTCACAACAATCGAACTGCCCGCAAGGTCTGCCGTATACACCGCATCTCCTTGATCAGCCATTTGTTCAGCTACATTGTCCGCACTTTCAGAAATGGCATTTAATTCCTGTTCCATGCTTGCCTGCTGAGTCGAAATGTATTCTGCGTAGCCATCTGAGAACTTTTGCATCTCATCAATAAAGGTAGACACATCATCATTTGACGTCAGCATTTGATTTTTGAGTGTATCCCAGTTTTCCGTTTCTTCTTTTTTGATGGAAAGGATGGACTGGATTTCATCTGGTTTAGTGTCAATCAAAGAAGATGTATTCTTCTGTGTGTAGAAGCTGTTAAGTAATGCTTCATACTGTGCTAATTCATTTGAATACTTTAATAATTCAGATGCGTCTTCTGAATTTGTATCGAAATCCCTAAGTTTATCCATTTTTGATGTATATTGATTTAATGGAGATTGAGTTGTTTCTATTCGTTCTAATTTTCTTGTAATGGAAGATTCTTGTTTGATAATGAACTTCTTTATATCACTTATGTTTTTATTGTTGCTAGTTTCTATTCTTATTATTTTTTCTTCTAGTTTGTCTATTTTATCTGTTAAAGATTTTAGTTCTTTACTCAAAAGATCGACTTTTCCTTGTAATTGATCATTATGAGCTTTGGTTTTCTCCTCGATATTCTTTTTCACTTCTTCTAATTTTAGAGACAGTGCTTTTAGTTGCTCTTTTGATTGAACTGACGTTGATTTGGTTTCCCCAGTTTGGTCTGGATTTTCTCCACCATTTTCTGGAGTAGGTGTCGTTTCTTCATTTCCTGACAACTCATCTGCCACTTGATTTATTTCTGTTGAGATTTCAGTTAATTCCTTCGTCTCTTCTTCAAGATCGATTTTCAAATCGTCTGACGAATCTTTTTGGTCTTCATCTTGATTATTCGAATCCTCATTCGGATCCTCTTTCGGTTTCTCTGCTTCACGCAATGCCTTTCTTGAAGCTTTCAATTGCTCTTGCAACGGAGTAATTTTATCCCCTATGTATGCAAGATATTGAGCTTCATAACCTCTAATCAGCTCTTCCTGGGACTCCTGAACAAGTTTCGTTAATCCCCTTGATTGATCAGGAATGGCGTCTTCTCTTGCCTTTTGAACAGATTGAATCGCACTGTCCGTTGTTTTAAGCTGACTTTGGACCCCATTGATATCGGTTTTGAGTCCGCCCATTTGATCGCTAAAGCTGCGGGCATTTTGGTTTTGAATCTCCGCAAGCTGTTTGAGTCCTTGCTGGATTTGTTTTTTACTTGTCGATTGCGCTTTGATCAAGAGATCCTTTTGTTTGTCTTGATACTGCTGATATTGATCGACTACTTTTACGAAATCCTTCAGCTGGCTTTTCGCTTCTTCTGTTGTACTTAAACCGTCTTTATACTGTTTTTGTGAGTCGGCCATCGCATTTTTTAGTTCTTCTATTTGTTTCTTCTGCTGCTGGACGGCATCAGATAGTTTGTTTGAATTTGGCTTATAGAAGTTGTACATCGTGTTTTGGAATTCGACCTCTTTACCAACAATATGCTCAAACTCTTCTCTGACATTGCCGATTTCCTGTGATACAAAACTCCAATATAAAGTCGACATTTGTTCATTCATTTTCTTTTGAGCATTTTCTAGCTCTCTTTGTACTTTTTCTTTATTCACTGCATTGAGCTGATCTTGGATTGAGAATTGGATAGATGCCTTCTCTGGATGATCCTTATCATAGCTCAGCACATTTTTAGAGAAGTCAGATGGAATATAGAGAACTGCATCGTACTTTCTATTTTTCAGGCCATTTTCTGCCGCACTTCGATTGACGACTGTCCATGTGTAATCTGGACGCTCTGATAATGCCGCCACCACATCCTGTCCAAAACGAGCGGTATTTTCACTTTCGCTCGCCCCCATATCTTCATTGACCACGGCAATGTTACGTGTGGCATTCTTTTTCTGTTTTGCCGGATCATCCCCAATGAGATGGAAAAATAGAACCGGCAAGACGAGAATCAGTATCATGGTCGACACGATTTTGATGGAGCTTTTTTGCTGCTCTGTCATTGAACACTCTTCCTTTCTACCGCACATAAAGGAACCTGGATTTTCTTCTCTTTCCCGTTTTCAACCAAATATCCGAATCCTGGCTGAATCTCTGGTTCTTGTCTTGCATACGGAAGCGGTATGATGTTTTGCTCTGATTTTTTCATCAGTAACATGGCATGACGAACTTGTTTGATTTCGTTTGTGAGTGCATCATAGCCTTTACTGAATTCGGTATGATTTCCTGACGCGATCAGGCTAAAGCCTAAGTGTGCATATGACTTCATGAAATCAGCCAATTGATCTTGAAGACGTGGATCGATTGTCTGCTGAAAACGCGTAATGCCATCAATCACAAGCACAATTTGAGAGAACGACAACTGATCAGTCTCTCCCCGGCGCACAGCTTCGACGTACATCTCTTCACGCACCTTGAATAAACGATCTATTTCCTCTGCCCATTCTGTGATATCATCCTTTGTTTCAAGGTAATCAATGTTCTCTTCTTTTGCATAATGAGAGAGCCCCCGATCAATCGAATCAAAGACGGCCAGCTTCTCAGGTTTTGCTACTAATAGCTGATCAAGCATTAGTTTGGTCACATTTGTTTTCCCTCGCTGCGTTTGACCGATGATGAGGCAGTGTTTATTCTTCTTCAAGTCAAAGTAAACAGGTGCAACAGATTCCTCATCTAGTCCGACTGGAATGTCATACGGCTGTTTTTGTTCTTCTAAGCGACTCTCTAGCTCCCAAATGGTCAGCTTATCAGGAAGCATTGGTACAGGTTTTGGTTTTTCAGCTGATTCAAAGCGAGCATCTAGAAGCTGGATCTCTTGTTTTAAATGCTCAAACAATTCGAGATCGTTCTCTCCTTCAACTGGTAGGAACATTTGTGCAAAGTAAAGCTCTTCTTTGTTGATAATGACTCGTCCTGGAATCGGCTCTAAGCTGAATTTCGGTCTGCCAATAATGGAGTATGCCTCTCCTTGATCCATTAAGTAATGGACAATCTTTGTTTTCAAGTTGTTCATAAGAGATTGACGGACTGCGTTGACACGAGTCGCTGTGATTAAGAAATAAATGCCTAACGACTGTCCATCACGGCTTAACTGAATAAATTCAGATTCGAGTTCATGCATTTCGTCTTTCACAATGTCAAAGTTGTCAATCACGATAAATATGAATGGAAGCTTTTTCTCATTCAGCGCATTGTACATTTTGATATGACTCATTTCCTGCTGTCTAAATAAACGCTTGCGATATTCAACCTCTTCACGAAGACGCTTCATCGACTTTTGAATCTTTCTCATTTGATCCATTAAGAAATAATCAGCCGTATGCGGAAGTTTGGCAAGCGGTAGCAAGGTGCCGTTACCGAAGTCATAAATATATGCATGCCATTCTTCAGGTGAATATCTTTCTGCGAAGCTCATGAGCAGTGTTGTTGCAGCAAGTGATTTGCCGTAGCCGGATGAACCGAAGATGCCAATATTTCCATCCTCCATCATTTGATAAGAAAGTGGATGCTGGCTTTGCTGATCTGGCTCATCGACAAGAGCGAAATGGAAGACGTGCTCCTCACTTGATGCATAACGTGTTTTTGGAATCCGCTCTTCAAGCGGTGGAAGCCATGGACTCGGAAGCTTTTCAATTCCAAGCTCTTGCTGCATACGTTCAATTTCATCCACAACAGCGGAAATTTCCGTCACTGTCTCTTTTTTCACAGCCGGCTCTGTACTTACCCCTGATAATGGGATCAGTCCAGTGTCCGTTACAATGGCGATGTCATCTTCTGATCCGTAGCCATCTTCCATATACGGTGCACCACTCCAAGCCGATTGGAATAATTCATAGATTTCATTGTTCCCCACTTGCAAATATCCACGACCTGTCACGGTTATCGACGCGGCATCACTATTTTTCAAAATTTCCTTACTGTCTGATGCATCTTGTACCTTTAATGCGACTTTAAAGCGGGAGTTACTCCAAATTTGATCATCAATGACCCCGCCAGGCTTTTGTGTCGCCAAAATGAGATGGACACCGAGACTTCGTCCAATCCGCGCGGCACTGACAAGCTCTCTAATAAAATCTGGCTCTTCACTTTTTAATTCAGCAAACTCATCAGAGATTAAGAACAAATGAGGCATCGCCTGTTCCGCCTTTTTCTCTTTATAGAGTTTCGTATAGTCATTGATATGATTCACATGATACTGATCAAACAAGCGCTGTCTTTTCTTCAGTTCACTTTTAATAGAGGCAAGCGCTCTTTCACTAAAGTTTTTGCTGCCTTCAATGTTTGTGATCGTACCAAGTAAGTGCGGAATATTTCGGAACGGCTGCGCCATTCCGCCCCCTTTGTAATCAATGAGCAGGAACGCCACTTCATGCGGGTGAAAGTGTACAGCCAAGGATAAAATATACGTCTGTAAAAACTCACTTTTTCCTGATCCCGTTGTTCCTGCTAATAGACCATGTGGGCCATGTGCTTTTTCATGCAGATTCAGATCGACAATATCATTTTTTCCTTTATAACCAATAGGCACAGATAATGACTTTGCTGTTTCAGATGTCAGCCATTTTTCACGAATGCCAATGTCATCTACCTGTTTGGCATGAAACAGATCAAGGAAGGAGACCGTTTCTGGAATCGAGTTGGTCATCCCGACTTGATGATCTAATGTTCTTAAGGTTCTGGCAAACAGCTCATTGTCCGCTCGCTCATGTGCATCCAGCTGAAATGGAATTCGTACAGCCTTCTTATGCTGAATGAGAATATCTCCTTCTTCTTCGTTAATGTAACGAACAAGCGTTGAAATATTTTCTGCCAAGCTTTCCTTTGTTTCTGCCGCAAAGATAATTGAGATGCCTAAATCCGTCCGGCTGCCTTCTAGGTATTCTAAAATCACGTGTTCCGCAATGAGTTCATGGTTTGTCACGATAAACACAAAGTGAGGCGTAAATATTTTTTTCTCTTTTTCCTCTTCCAGATCACGCTCTCGCAAAATTTCATAAATAGAAGACAAGAGCTGATCACGTGTTTGTTCGTTGTATATAAACCCTTTCCCGTATGTATGAGGAAGTTGGAAGTGCGGCAGCCATTTCATCCATTCCCAGTTCTCATACTCCTGTTCATTAAAGATAAAAACAAATCTCAAATCATGATAGCTGTGCGAGAAAGCAAGCTGACCGACAAGCTGGTGAAGTTCATTTTTGACAATTGCCGGTTTTCCTATTAATCCGGTTGGACCGTCCGCAAGACCGAACGTAATCGGTACATCTTTTACCTCGCGATAGACGCTTTGCATATGCTGTGTTTGTTCCATTAAGTCATCGATGTCACGATTGGCCATATCGCCGCCGCTCGTCGATAATTCATAACTTGAAGGAACTGCACCTGTCCCTAGACGCAACTGTAAAAAATCATCACTGACAAGCGTCTTTTCCCAAATACGCCCGCTGATTTCTGACGTCAAATATTTCATTTGTTCAAAAGACGGATAATGATACGTTAAAATAAATTGTTGACGGTCATACAGCTCTTGCAGCTCTTTCCGCTTATTTTCTAAGTAAAGAGAGTAAACGCGTTGCCGCTTCTCTTCTCGTCTTTTGCGCTGTGATTTCTCTTTAAAATATTGAACAGACGAAGTAATTAACGTCATAATAAACATCGCCATCGACACGACAATAAAGATACCTCGCGGCTGTACAAGGGCCACGATCCCCATGACAATCAGCATGACAAGCGGCGGAAGAACCACGAGCCAAAGTCCTCTGCCGTTATTTTCACTCTCCTGTGAAGGAAAGCTGAAAGACACCCGGTCATCTGGCAGATCGTAAATCAAACGTGGTGTTCGTCTATATAAAGGATATTTTTGTTTCGTTTCGGTACTCGGCGGCCTTGTTTTTTCTAAACGTGTTTGAAATGATTCAAATGCTATTACTTGCAATAAATCATCATCTTTCAATGACAGCGTCAAAAAGTTCCAAAACAGCTCATCTCCAGCAAGAAGCTGCTGTGGACCGTGCAGCTGTTTCCCGTTCACATAGATCGTTTCATCTTGGGGAATCACATACCAAGCGCCTTCTATTTTTTCCAACGTGAAGGATTTGGCATTTTGAAACATTGAATGGGCTTCTTCTT
This sequence comes from Bacillus sp. 2B09, assembly GCF_003946835.1. NCBI lineage: Bacteria > Bacillati > Bacillota > Bacilli > Caryophanales > Bacillaceae > Bacillus > Bacillus sp. 2B09. The sequence continues at coordinate 257,055 of NZ_RPSG01000003.1, read as the reverse complement.
TCCACACATCCGCTTCATCTATTTCTTCACTTGAAATAGTCACTTCGACTCTATTTCCTAGGTAATAAATGGTTTGATCATGATGTGAATCCATCAACATGAGTGTGAGTGAACCAACCTGATATGGTTCATGTGGAAGTAAGTGACCTTTCTTTTTTTCGCCCTGATAAAGAGAAAAGCCGTCATTCGTTTCATCTGGAGATAAACGAATCAATCCTTCATCAAACGAAAGGGAAGGAATCGTTACTGTATGCTCTATTTCAGGTCCAATCACAGCTTCCCGGTTGAACTGCTCATCTAAACGGACGGTTTGATAATCTTCTTCATAAAAAACCCATAGAAGACTCAAACGCTCCACCTCCTCATCGGACAGCACCAACTGTCAGTTGTATCGAAAGAATTATTTTTTCTCATCTTTTTTCGTCTGAGAGGTTTTCTTTTTTGCATCAGATTCTTTCTCTTTTTTCTCCTGATCGGCTTTTGACTGCTCTTTTTGTTCAGCTGTTTCATCTGTTTGGCTTGCATCTGAGGAGTCATTGGTGCTCGTCTCCGTTGTTTCTTTTTCTTCATACTTCGCCATTTCCTTAATGATTGGATCTAGCTGTTTTTGTTTTTCTTCAGCAGATAGGCTGTCGTCATTTTGAATTTCATTGCGGTAGGCGACGAGTGCTGTGAATATGTATCGGTCGTCCCCGAGCACCCTTGCAATATCCAGAGCTTCCTTGCTATTGCCTTGTCCAATATGAATCCAGAACAGGAAGTATTGCGGGTCTGTCTGCAATGTGTACGTATCCGTGATTTCTTTTTTGTGCTGGTCAAGCAATAGATTCCCTTGATTCGTTTGCACATACGAAATGGCCAGTTCATATTGAAGAGAGACTGGCATTTGATCGGCTTTGTATTTTTCGAGCGTATCCACCACTTGGCTGTACTGTTTGTTGAGATAATATTTGTTCGCTTCCACATACGCTTCTTGTTTCGGCATGGCGAAAAAGAACGTGTAAATGGTATACACCAATGCAGGAATCAAAAGAACAAGGAGACCAAGTCCAATGTATCGTTCAATCTTCCATTTCTTTTTTGGAATGGTTAAGAGCGTCTTTTCTTTTGCTTCGATGGCTTCTATTTTTTGTTGAATCAAAGCAGACAATTCTTCCAGTGACTGTGTATCACTTATTTCCTTTGCCTGCTCAGATAATTTCAACGTATCATGATAAGCCAAATATTCTTGAAACTGATATTCATGGTCCACCACTCGAAGAATGACGGCTTTGACCTCTTTTAACAAACGTTGTTGGTCGGTTTCATATGGCGGGATGCTTTCTTTGACCCCGTAATGCAAAAATGCAGGCGCTAAGCCTTGATGAAAAACAATGTTTTCAGGAGAAACAATAGGATGCAGCCGCTTCACGTCGTGTTTGCACACTGCATCGACAAGCTGGTATGAAAAAATCCATTTGCTTTTTTCATCCTTTGCATGGATGAAACGAAATTCCTGATAGGCAGGAGGCGGTTGAATCGAAATGATGACCTCACCTTCGGTTAATTGGATCTCTTTTTTAAATGAAGGATTGATGTCTTTAATCGGTGCCGCTTCTAAACCGTCTAAGAGTTTAATTGTCTCTCTTTGAAAAATGAAGGTGTAAGTGCCTTCCTCTTTTTTCATGACTGCTTCTAATTGTTCTTCTAAATAGGAACTCTTTTTATCTGCCATTTACAAAAGTCCTTTCATAGTATTTCCAGCCTGTCTCCTGTGGTGATTCCACAGTCTGACAGCTTATATTCGCCTGAAAACACAGCTTTCTTATTGACTACACGCACCCATCCGCCATCTCGTTTAGGTAGTGAGATTTGTTTTGCCTGCCAGGCGATATGGATGACTTGTTTAATATGTAAATAATTTGATAGTCTCAAATCAAACACACTGCCATCATAGTTTTTTAAGTCGATGGTAATATCGATATACACAAATTTCCACCTCACAAAATAGAAAGAGCGCCGGCATCAACTGACAGACTCGGCGCTTTTTCTGCTTTTCACACTTAGAAAGGAAATCCCTTTGATTAGCCGCGGATTTGGCTAGCGATGTCTTGGTCAGTGCTTTCAAGTGTATTTGCAGTTTGATCAAGCTGATTGCTGACATCTGTTAATAGATCAGACATTTTAATGAATGAAGGTTTAAGCTGTTCGTATTGATCAGCGAATGCTTCACTAGAAGCACCTTCCCACATTCCTTTTAGGTCAGAGATCATTCTATTTAGACGATCAACTTGGTTTAACACTTCTTGACTTTCAACACCATATTGCTTAGCGGTCGCTCTTAGTTCTTCTGGGGTTACGCGAATAATTCCTGACATATTCCTCATTACCTCCCGTGCATAGCCGCCATATAATGGGCTAATCCACTTATTTTTTGACGTTATTATTATAAAAACAGAAATGATACACAGTCAAACAAATCTGTTTTTATTTTACAAAATGAGTCTATAGAATTACTGTTTTTTCGCTCTTTATCTAGTATTTAACAATTTTTTGGTCATATATTCTTAATAAAAGGGCGTGCACTTCGATGAATCTTTCCGCCTATTGATTTTTTACTACATTATTATTGTACTATTTCTTTTTGTGATCAACGCATGACCAATGTGCTCATTTCTCAAGCTTTTTGTTTTTTTAATGATTATGGCATTTTCTTGTTGATTTACGTACCTGATTCTCTTCATAATGTAAGTACGTGAAATATTCGAAAAAGCAGGGGTTTTTTATGACAAAAAAGACAGATCCATTTAAGTATAGCCTTGATCGTTTAGAGGATGTGGCAGACCAAATTAGTGATGTGCTCAATTGCCCTATTACTATAGAAGATACTCATCATCGATTACTAGCCTATAGCACACATAATGATTTCACTGATCCCGCCAGAACTTCAACCATTATCTCCCGCCGTGTACCGGAAAAAGTCATTAACCGGCTTTGGAAAGACGGTATCATTCCTACACTCCTTAAAACAGATGAACCGCTTCGCGTACCTCAAATTGCAGAAGTCGGTCTATCCAGCAGGGTTGCCATTTCCATATGGAAAGACAAAGAGGTGCTCGGCTTTATCTGGGCAATTGAATCCACGCAGCCTTTTTCAGATGAAGAAATGGACCTTCTCAAGATGGCAGCACATGCCGTGAAAAACAAATTACTCAATTTACAAATTCGAAAAACGAAAACAGAAGAACGCAATCAGGAGCTATTTTGGAAGATGCTCACAGGACATATTCATGAAAAGGATGAGATGCTTGATCTCTTCTTGAGACTTGGGATGAGGTGTCCAGACACGTATGCCATTATTATCTTTCGCCTTCGTGATGAACTGACAGAAGATACGGAAAAGAAGCTCTCCTATCTACTTGAAACAACGCAGCAAGTGCAGGTGCTTTTAACGACTGTTGATTTTAACGAATTCATTATTCTTGTCTCGCCAAAAACAGAACATCCGCTTCAAGATATTAAACAATTCACAAGCGGCATGCTAAAGCAGTTGTCTGATCGGTATCAGCTCCATGACGTTCAGGCGGCCATTGGTGGAATTTACGATCACATTACTCATATTCAGCCATCCTATAAAGAAGCACTGGCCGTCTTAAAAACAAAAGAACGCTTTCCTGTGGAAACAGAACGTTTAAACAGCTTTTCTGAACTAGGTATTTATCAATACTTAGATGTGCTTGCAGAAAAAAGAAAGGGATCGTCTTATTCTAGTTACTCTTTATCAAAGCTTGAGGATTACGATCTCAGGCATCATTCCAACCTTGTCGAGACCCTTGAACGATTTATTGATTGTGACAGCAACGCCAATATCGCCGCAAAGCAGTTAAATATTCATATCAACACATTGAATTATAGACTGAAGCGGATTACGGACATTGCAGAAATTGATTTAAAAAACATGAATGAGAAAATGACTATTTATCTTGATATGAAGCTAAAAAACGTCCCTTTGTGAAATTTCACAAAGAGGCGTTTTTTAATTTTTTCATTCAACCGAAGAATTTTCTAAACTTTCAGGATACACTAGACATACAATATCAATAGATAAGCATAGGAGGAATTGATATGATCATCGGCATTCCGAAAGAGATTAAGAACAATGAAAACCGGGTCGCATTAACACCAGGAGCAGCATCTCAATTGCTTTCAGCTGGACACCAGATTTTAATCGAAACGAACGCTGGTTTTGGAAGCGGATTCACTGATGACGATTATGTATCTGTTGGTGCAGAGATTCTTGATCAAGCGAAAGATGTGTGGGCCTCTTCTGATATGATTATGAAGGTAAAAGAACCATTACCAGAAGAATATTCATATTTCAGAGAAGGTCTGATCTTATTTACGTACTTGCACCTTGCAGCAGAGCCCTCCTTGGCTGAAGCATTAAAACAAAAAGGTGTAACAGCCATTGCTTATGAAACGGTAACGGACGGAAAATCACTCCCTCTATTAACGCCAATGTCTGAAGTAGCAGGTAGAATGGCTGCTCAAATTGGTGCTCAATTTTTAGAAAAGCCAAAAGGCGGAAAAGGCATTTTGCTCGCCGGCGTGCCAGGAGTATCGAGAGGGAAAGTCACCATTATTGGCGGCGGTGTCGTTGGAACAAATGCAGCGAAAATGGCGATCGGACTTGGCGCAGATGTCACCCTTATTGATGTAAATGCGGAACGATTACGTCAGCTGGACGATCAGTTTGGTCACCAAATGAAAACGTTAATGTCTAATCCTGTTAACATTGCAGATTCAGTGAGCGAGGCAGACCTGCTCATTTGTGCGGTTCTCATCCCAGGTGCCAAAGCTCCAACCCTTGTCACAGAAGAAATGGTGAAACAAATGAAGCCTGGTTCTGTCATTGTCGATGTAGCCATTGACCAAGGCGGGATTGTGGAAACAATCGATCATATTACAACACATGATCAGCCTACTTATGAAAAGCACGGCATTTTACATTATGCTGTTGCCAATATGCCAGGAGCGGTTCCGAGAACATCGACAGTTGCTTTAACAAACGTCACGGTCCCATACGCACTGCAGATTGCAAATAAAGGCGCTGCAAAAGCGATCAAAGAAAACAAGGCAATTGCTGAAGGCGTCAATGTGATGAACGGACATATCACCTATGAAGCTGTCGCTCGTGATCTCGGCTATGATTATGTGCCTGTTAGTAAAGCCCTTCAAACCTCTTCCATGACCGAAGCTTAATATCTAGCCCGCCCTTTTCAGGGGCGGGTTTTATTGTTAACCTAAAATAAAAATAAGTTGACAAAAGAACCTCTTCCCCTTAATCTATTTGTACAGATAAGACAGGGGGAAATATCATGCAAAAGAAGACAAGAACAGCTGACTTTGTGCTCGTCGGGATGTTTGCTGCACTCATGGCTATCGGAGCCAATATCACATCCATTGTGCCATTTTTACAGGTCGGCGGAATCCCACTTACGATGCAGCCGTTTTTTTGTGTGCTTGCTGGTCTTTTGTTGGGCAGACGACTTGGCGCATTGGCCATGATTGTCTATGCTCTTGTTGGGATCGCTGGTGCACCTGTATTCGCACAGTTCTCGGCGGGTCTCGGCGTTATTTTAGGAAAAAGCGGTGGCTTTGTGTTATCATACATTCCTGCTGCTTGGCTTGCCGGATTCATTCTTGAAAAAAGACAAAACCCTGGTTTTGGCCGCTTTTTATTTGCAGCCATTGCAGGAACGACCGTGATGTATGTGATCGGGACAACTTATACATACATCGCATTAAATGTATGGCTGAACGCACCAATCTCTTATCAAACTACATGGTTCTTCATGATTTGGTTTATGGTAAAAGACTATGCGCTGACCATCCTCCTTGCGATGCTGGCACCTAAAATTTATCGATCTGTTTCAAAAGCTACATCCTTTCGAAAAGAACAAACAGCTTCCTAACATCAGAAAAGGTTCCTTTACTCTAAGAGTAAGGAACCTTTTTTCATTTATAGCATAATTGCCGCAAGCCAGCCGAACAAGACGAGCGGGATATTATAAAAGGCGAATGTTGGGACACATGTACCCCAAATGTGGTGATGCTGTCCATCCATATTCAGTCCAGATGTTGGTCCGAGTGTACTGTCGCTTGCAGGTGAACCTGCATCTCCTACAGCCGCAGCTGAACCAATAATCGCAATAGTCGCCATTGGGCTGAACCCTAAGTGTAAACAAAGCGGTACAAAGATCGTCGTAATAATCGGAATCGTTGCAAATGATGAGCCAATGCCCATTGTCACTAGCAGACCCACCAGTAGCATTAAAATGGCCGCTAAGCTTTGGCTGTTTCCGATAAATTGAGAAGATGCCTTGACGAGAGATTCAATATCTCCTGTTTTCGTTAAAACATTGGCAAATCCAGCTGCAACAAGCATGACAAATCCGATAAATGCCATCATGTTCATGCCAGATGTAATCAGCGCATCTGCTTCATCACGTTTCATCATTCCCGTTACAAACAAGACAAGCAAGCCTGCAAGCGCACCGAAGATCATCCCTTCGACTCCAAGGCTTTGAGAGAGATATAACTGAACAATAAGTGATACAAGGATCGCAAGTCCAGCAAAGAATAAGCTCTTTTTTGTATATGCTGATTTTTCTACATCCGTAATGTCACGATTTTCATATGTTTTTGGCTTACGATATACAAAGAGTGAAACGATCAAGCCAAGAACCATGCCGCCTACAGGAATCAGCATCGCATACGGAATGTCTGCTAAATTCACTGTTAAACCTGCATCTTTCATGTTGTCACGAAGCATTCCGTGAAAAATCTGTCCAAAACCGACCGGAAGTAAAATATATGGTGCAGTAAGTCCGAAAGTCATCACACATGCTAGCAGTCTGCGGTCAATTTGAAGCTCGTTAAACACCTTTAATAATGGCGGGATTAAGACCGGAATAAAGGCAATATGAACAGGAACAACGTTTTGAGAAAAACAAGATACGATCAAAATGACCAGAATAATGAGCACTTTTGATAATGTTTTTCTTCTTGAATCGCCTTCTTTTCCAAGAAGCTTTACTGCTCCTTCGACCATGGCATCAGGAAGACCCGTTTTTGTCAATGCGGCTGCGAATGCACCTAATAGTGCGTAACTAATCGCCACTGTCGCATTTCCGCCAAGACCGTCAGTGAACGCTTGAACTGTTCCCCCTAGACCTAATCCACCTGCAAGTCCCCCCGCTAAAGCGCCAAGTGCCAGCGCAATCACGACATTGACCCGCAGCAAGCTTAATATCAACATTAAAACAACCGCTAAAACAACTGCATTCATGGTGAAACCTCCGAAATCCTTTAGTTTACTAATGTAGTAGATAATTAAAGTACCAACGTATGTTACCATAGAAAATTTACTTCGTCAAATGGCGTATGTCCTACATAAAAAGCTCTGCCAGTTGGCAGAGCTTCCGTCGTTATTTCTTCGGTTCAAATCGTTCCACAAATGTTGCTAATGATCTGACCATCACACCTGTTGCTCCTGTTGGACCAAAGCATGAAGGCTTTTCTGTCGTGGCTGTTCCTGCAATATCTAAGTGAACCCAAGGGGTGTCTTCAGCGAATTCCCCAATGAATGCACCTGCCATGATCGCATGACCATCACGACCTGGTGAGTTATTCAGATCAGCCATTTTGCTGTTTCTTACTCGTTTTTTATCTTTTTCGGTGATTGGCAGCTGCCAAATCATTTCCCCGCATTCTTCTGATGCCTCTTTAAACTGGGCATACAGTTCATCGTTATTGGTCATCACGCCTGTTGTTTCATTCCCAAGTGCCACAATGACACCGCCTGTTAATGTCGCAACATCCACAAGCACAGAGGCGCCATGCTGCTTCGCATAGGTCACACCATCTGCTAAAACAAGACGACCTTCTGCATCCGTGTTAAGCACTTCGATTGTTTTGCCGCTTAGTGAGACAATGACGTCATCTGGCTTCATCGCATCTGCTGAGACCATATTATCTGTTGAGGCGATGACCGCAATGACATTCTGCTCTGGACGAAGTTCACCGATGATTTCCATTGCGCCTAAAACAGAGGCTGAGCCACCCATATCAGTTTTCATCCCTACCATACTTGCTCTTGGCTTTAAGGAATACCCACCTGTATCATACGTAATGCCTTTACCGACAAGGCCGATGACGTCTGTCCATTCTTCCTTGCCTTGATATTTCAATACAATTAGCTTCGGTGGTTCTGTTGAGCCTCTATTAACGGCTAGAATACCACCCATTCCGAGCTCTTCCATTTGTTCTTTATCTAAAATTTCAATCTCGAATTCATATTTATAAGCAAGCTCTGCCGCATAGGATGCAAGATCAGAGGACGTAAGCATGTTCGGCGGCATATTCACAAGTGTACGAGCCGAATTGACCGATTGTCCGTAGACTTCGCCCACTTTCAAACTTGCCTGAATTTCGGCAGCATCATGATCCGTTGTTGCATAAACAAATTCGATAAAGCGATCCGGTTCATTCGTTTTATGTTTAAAATCTTGTAATTCATATGTAGCTAAAAGGCAGCTTTCAGAAAGGGCATGGGCTGCATCTTGAACAGGCAGATCCTTTCCTGTGAATGTATCAAGCAAAACCGAAACTGCTTGCTTTTTATCTTGATGAAGCTTTTTAAATAAATGCGCAAACACTTCCTTTGCCTCTTCAAACGTGTAATCTGACTCCTTCCCAAGCCCGACAAAATAAATACGTTTAATGCCGGTTTCAGGGGATGGGAAAAATTTCGAAAGCTGATTTCGCTTGGACGAAATATCGCCTTCTTTTAATAATTCAGTGATTCTTCCTCCATGTAACTCATCCATTTCTTTTGCTTTTCCTGATAATTGGCTCTTTTGAAAAAGTCCGATGGCCAGTGTATCTTTATGTTGCAACTCATTTGTCGAGAAAAACATATTTATCACACGCTCCTTCAATGAACTCCATATTTCACATTGGAACTTCTATTATATCAAAATTTATGTGCTGATACGATCATTGCCAGCCTGTCTTCCCTTGAAGAACATTTATATTTTGGCACGCGGAAGGGCATCATGAAAAAGCGGCAGCGATCCATAGCAGCCTATCCATGGTCTCCTCGTTCCACATCTACTTTCTTTAATGTTATAATGAACATGGACTTGGCAACAGTTCTTACTGCCATCATTTTTTTATCTTACTAGGGTAAATACTTTATCATTTTGCACGTTATTTTTTCTTAAAGAGAGGATGTTTCTTGTTCATGAGCGTACTGACGAATTTTCCGCTGCTTGCCAGCCTTGCAGCCATCTTTTTTGCACAATTTGTAAAAGTACCGATTCAATTTATCATTTCTAGACGACTAGATTGGTCGCTCATTACAAGCACAGGCGGAATGCCAAGTTCACACTCCGCAGCAGTAACGGCACTCTCAACAGCAGTTGCTTTAGAGCACGGGCTAGGAACATCTATTTTTGCCATTTCCGCCATCTTTGCCATTATTACGATGTTTGATGCGACAGGTGTTCGCAGACAGGCGGGAGAACAGGCAACTGTCCTGAACAAACTGGTCACAGATTTTAACCGGTTTGTTGCCGAGGCAAAGAACTTCCCAAGTGCGGAAGAAAAAGAGAAGCAAAAGAAATTGAAAGAGCTTCTTGGGCATAAGCCGATTGAAGTCTTCTTCGGCGGCTTAACAGGAATTTTGCTCACACTCATCTTAGATTATTACTTCATGTAGAAACGAAAAAGCTTTGGACCTTTTGAGATCCAAAGCTTTTTTATTCTTTATTGGCTTGAAACTGCTGCCGGAACACTTGCATCGATTCTGCTTCATTCAACTGATTTAAGTCTTTTTCTGTCAGCGTTCCTTCACCCTTTTTAATCACATAAACGTCCAGCACTTTTTTACCCCATTCTCTATACACATCATCAACCGTTTCATAATATAAATCAAGCTTATGACCTTTAATCGCTTTCCCAGTATCTGCGACTACACCATAGCCATAATTGGGGATAAACAGGACAGTTCCTATCGGAAAGACAGATGGGTCCGCTGCCACGGTTGAATATAAATCACGTTTTACTTTGACGCCTGAATATGTAATGCCATATGCATGATGTTCTTTCGTCTTACCTGTTGATTCTACACCTGCTGTATAACCTGTGGCGACAACCTTTTGCTTCGGATAATCGTTCCAATTAAATGCTTCTTCGAGAGAAACAGCACGCAAATCGTCACTTTTCACCGCCATCGTCTGCCTTTTTGGATGCTTTAAAAAAGAAGATACGTGCTTACCAGCATCGGTCTCTTTCACCCATGCAGCTAAATCACTTGGTTCTACGCCAGATATGCCCGTAAAGCTTGTCATCAAGGCAAGCATAAACAGAACTGTCATGAACAATCGTTTCATCCATGTTTTCATTTCTATTTGTCACTCCTCTACCCATCTATTTGTTTCCAAACAAAATGGAAACTATGCAAAGGAGAAACAAAAAAACCCACTTGCGTATAGACAAGTGAGTTAAAACATTTGATAGCCTCTTTTACGAAGGGCATTGATGACAAAACCTGAGGCAATGGCACCAATCAGACCACTTAATAAAATAATGATATCTGCCGCAGCAAGAGAAACGATGCGGTCTCCTATCCCGGAAAAAGCAATGCCTGGTTCTCTTACATAAGCGATCATCTTTTGATTATTGATAATGAAAAGGCATACAATTGGATATAAAATTGCCATAATCCATGACATTCTCAGCAGCATATTCAGCAAAAAGCCAATGCCGAAGAATAACACGAAAAATAAAATAACTGAAATGATAACGACTGGTAAACTGATCACTTCATCTCCACCCCCAAATATCCCATCATTAGTTTAACTTGGAAATAGAGATGAAGTCAATCAATGGAAAAAGCCGTAAGATTAATGCTTCTTTCCTGTCCCTTTACATTCCTCACATGTTTCTGATCCGCCGAGCAATAACTGAAAATATCCTTTTCCTGAACAATACTGACAAGTTGACTTTTTTTCTTTCGTTTGTGCATTCATATTGCTCACTCCTTAATCTAAATTTTCTGATAATTAATCATAACATATTTTTCTGTCCAGTACCAAGTGAGAAAATATTCCGTCAAACATTAAAAAACGTGTACCACAGGGATACACGTTTTTGTCTATATCGGTTTAGAAGAACTTGAATTTTCCTTTTTTCAGAACAAGTCCTGGTCCGCCAACCATGAATAATGAACGGTTGTCGATGATTTTTTTCATTGCAGAAGCTTTTGTTCCTTGAAGTTTTTTACCAAACGCAACACCTACAGCGTCGTGTTCACCAAGAGAAGCAACTGTTCCTTTGATGTCTGGCTTAAAGCTTTCAAGCGTGCCACCTTTTACTAGTGCTGCAAGGTTTTTCGCTACTGTTTCACCTTGCTGCATCGCAATTTGTGCAGTAGGTGGATATGGACGATTAATTTCTTCATTGATGATTAATGAGCAGTCACCGATGATGAATACATCTTCATTTTCTGGTACACGAAGATCTGGAGACACTTTTACGCGGCCGCGCATGTTTTCAAATCCAGCTTCTTCAACGATTGGGTTACCACGTACACCAGCAGCCCATACAACAGTTTCAGCTTTGATTTCTTCTGTATCATCGTCTTTTCCAACAATGATGCCTTCAGGCGTACATTCTTTGATCGCTGTACCGATTTTGAACTCAACACCTTTACCTTGAAGGTAGTTCATCGCATAGTCGATCAATTCAGGATCAAATCCTGGAAGAGCTGTTGGTGCAGCTTCTACACAGATAATACGCACATCTTTTTGATCAATATCATACTCTTTGCAAAGCTCAGGTACACGGTTTCCAAGCTCACCAAGGAACTCAATACCTGTGAAGCCTGCACCGCCGACAACGATTGTCAGACGCTCTGGACGCTTTTCAGCTTCCGTATTATATGTCGCAAATTGAAGTTCAATGTGCTCACGAAGCTGACGAGCAGAGTTGATGTTAGAGATTGAGAATGCATATTCTTTCAGTCCTGCAATACCAAATGTTTCAGGAACAGCACCAAGCGCAACAACAAGGTAGTCATAAGAAAGTTCGCCATCTGATGTCACAACTTTCTTCTCTTCCTTATTAATGCTTTCAACTGTTGCTTGTACAAAGTTGACACGGGAACTGTTAATCACATCTTTGATTTGATAACGACAACGGTCATGATGAAGAGTACCTGCACTTGCTTCATGTAACCATGTTGTTTCGTAATGATAATTATGCTTGTTCACAAGAGTAATGTCCGCATCATTTGTGCCAAGCTGTTTTGTTAATCTTGTTACAGTCATTAATCCGCCATAACCTGCACCTAATACAACGATTTTCGGTTTATTCACTGGAATCACATCCACCTTTTTTAAATTTGCTGTAAAACGGATAAAGAATTACATATCGTTATTCTCAACCGCTTTGCGGCATTTTATGAAATTTAAACAAAAAAATAAGTATGTGAAAATCTGAACTTTCACCTACAAAAAACGAAAGCATTTGACCGTATCCGACAAAAATTCATAAAAAATTAATATTTAGTTCCCTTAACAATAATAGCGAGTTCTGCTCCTTTTTTCAAGGCTTTAAACTGAAAATCCTTAGGATAAACGGTCTTTCTCTCTTTTTTCCCCTTTTCACCGCATCGGCATCAAAAAACGACAAGTTTTTCAAAACAAGTCAAACGACGATATGTGGTATGATATGATATAGTGATAACAATTTTCATTTGGGAGGATTAAGGAATGCAAGAAGATTCTAAGGTATATGACATTACCGTTATCGGGGGCGGCCCAGTCGGATTGTTTACTGCGTTTTACGGAGGCATGAGACAGGCAAGTGTAAAAATTATTGAAAGCCTTCCTCAGCTCGGCGGTCAACTATCCGCTCTTTACCCTGAAAAATACATTTATGATGTGGCTGGTTTCCCAAAAATCCGCGCACAAGAATTAATTGATAATTTAAAGGAACAAATGGATAAATTTGATCAAACCATTTGCTTAGAGCAAGCTGTGGAAACGGTTGAAAAACAAGCAGACGGTATCTTCAAACTCGTTACGAACCAAGAGGTTCATTATTCAAAAACGATCATCATTACAGCTGGTAACGGTGCATTCCAACCGAGAAAGCTTGAGCTAGATGCAGCAGAATCATTTGAAGGAAGCAACCTGCATTACTTCATCAATGACCTGAACCAATTCGCTGGCAGACGTGTTGCTGTTCTTGGCGGTGGAGACTCTGCGGTTGACTGGGCACTGATGCTTGAGCCAATCGCAAAAGAAGTGTCGATTATTCACCGTCGTGATAAATTCCGTGCACATGAGCACAGTGTAGAAAACTTGCACAACTCGAAAGTCAATGTGCTGACACCATTTGTCCCAACGGAGCTCATTGGGGAAGACCGCATCGAACAAATTGTGCTTGAAGAAGTGAAAGGCGATAAAAAGCAAGTACTAGATGTGGACGACGTGATCGTCAACTTCGGTTTTGTTTCCTCCCTTGGACCAATCAAACAATGGGGCCTTGAAATCGAAAAGAACTCCATCGTGGTGAAATCTACTATGGAAACAAACATCGAAGGTTTCTATGCGGCAGGAGACATCTGTACGTATGAAGGAAAAGTCAAATTGATTGCAAGCGGATTTGGTGAAGCACCAACTGCTGTCAACAATGCAAAAGCCTACATGGACCCGAAAGCCCGTGTACAGCCTCTTCATTCCACAAGCTTATTTGAAAACAAATAAGAACGGATTAAAAAAGGAGTTCCCACTCGCGGAACTCCTTTTTCGTTTATTTAAAAACCCCAATATAGGCATTTGCCATTCCAAGCACCATTGCAGCAAGCAGCACCACAACAATCCCTGCCACAATCAAAATGACCCGATCCTTCACCCGTTCCCTTTTCGGAAGCGGCTTCTCAATCTCGCAAGCTGGACACGTTTTGGAACGATACGGAATCAGTTCATGACAGTTCCTGCAATTGATTTGTTCACTCAAACCTCAGCAACCTCTTTTCTGACTACAGTTTATGTTTGGTTCTCATGATACTCTTTTCGAGTGGAAATAGCCAGTTGTTCGAGCAAGCTGTAACAAAATTGAGCGATTTGCAATCTTGATATGATGAAATAAAAGAAAGGGTCTTCCGACAAAAAAGAAAATCTAATCATCCTTGAAAATAAAATATATTCACCCTATTACATATTCTTACATCATGCTATAATTTGAGTATTAAGGGGGATATTTGATGAAAGTCGAAAATAGTATATATATTTTTAATGGGTATAAATTTCTTGATTTCATTGATACTGAAAAATTTAAAGAAGATGTTTTATCCGAGTTTGAAATTCCTGAAAAAGTTCAAAAGCTTGATTTCCCAGATTACTACAGTCATTTAATGGTAAATTTCCCTGGTGAACAAAAGATAACAGGGAAGATTTTTTTCGAAAATATTTTATATAGCCATCTTAAAAATGTATTTGTTGAAAAAATTTCAGCACACCCTAATTTAAATATTGAAAAATTTAAAGAAAAATTAAAACAACTTATAGAAAATGTTAATTTTAAAGAATCTATCCCTACAAACTTTCATGATCTTATGAGCGAAAATGGCTTTTATTTAATGGACTTATTAAATATCACCGTACCAAATACTAGTTTTATTGCCGGTTGTGACCTTACTGAAATTAATGGTGAAGTATCTAATGCTAGATTTTTATTTGTCGAAGCTGTGCAAAAAAGTACTCAAGGAACAGTTTATTTTATTGCTGGAATCGAAATTGATTTCAAAAAGAACCTTGCTTTAACTATGATTAAAAATGTTGGTGGATTAACAAAAGAAAATACAGAAGCTGACACAACCATTCACCAACTTCATCAAAAAGCAATAAACAAAGTTTTGCACACTCTTGGAATATCTCTAAAAAAGCCTCAAGTTAAAAATGATCGTGAAGGCATGTTTAAACTTTGTAAAAAAATGGATGATAACTTATTAGATGACTTACGTAGAGAACTATATTCAAGAGTGGATTATACGGTTAAAGAAAGTGTCAAAAACTTAAACCATGTCTTATTCAATGATACTGTCAAACTGTCTAATACAGATCAAAGTGACTTAAGGAAGAAAATAAAAGCCTTACTTCTTTCATATTATATTGAATACCAAATAAAACCTCTTGAACTAGTTAGAAAAGCAAAAAGAAATAAACTTATTGGTTATCCGACCCGAATTAATTTCACTTCAAATAAATCAAGCAGAAGTTCAACTCAATCATCTAATTCTAAGTATCCTGTTTCTGCTTCTGATATGTTTCATAGCCTTTATTTTAATTTTGAACAGGCCTTGGGACTAGATAGTTGGTCAGTTTCTTGGTTTACCGATTACATATTTAGTGATGAGAAAGATATAGATGTTATACAAACAACTATATATTCTACAACTAAACAATTTAGGATAGTTTTCCTTGCTACTAGACCTTTAAATAAGGAGATAATTCATTATGTCATTAACACAATTGATTCACACCGTTAGTATTAAAGTACAAATAAATGAAGAAGATTTATTAGAAAAACTAAAAATATTAGCCGAAGTGGTAAAAGATGAAATTTTTCCGAAAGAAAAGTTAACACATTACAATATCGATCTTTCAACAATTGAAACTATACTGAATGAATTATTAAGAATGGGATTCGCTTCGAAATACTTTACATATGATTGTGAAGATACAGACTCTGTAGATTTTGCAGTAAACCTTAATGAAAAGTGTGCACACTGTGGACAGACTTTAAAAAATTCAGAAAACCATTTAATAAATGAATCTTATAAGTTAAATTCAATTTATTTAGAATTAATTAAGGATCAAAAAAAAGAAAATTTAAAAAAGTATTTAATTGATGATTTTAGACCTAATCTAGAAAAATTAAAAAGTCGGACAAAAAAATTAATTCCTTTTCTTGGTGCAGGTGTATCAATCCCTTTTAGATTACCAAGCTGGGGTGATTTGCTTCGGGAGCTAGAGAGAGGATTGTCGGATACTAACCGAGAAAAGTATATAGATATTATTAATAAAGGTGATTACCTACGAGCCCTTAGTTTCCTAAAGTTATATTCAGGATTATACAAGAATGAATCTATGATAAAAAAAGAAATTAAAAATATTATCAAAAGAAAATATGTTAAAGAATCTAATCTTAGCCACCATAATATTATTGATATTTTAAAACTTGATACACAATTTATCCTTACAACTAACTATGATAACATTGTTTCTGATTTTTTAAGAGACTACAGAGATGAATTTATAATGCCTCAAATATTAGAAACTCTTGACGATTTACAAGATTTAATGGACGATAATTCACAGAAAGTAATTCATCTGCATGGTAATGTTGAAATACCTAATTCTATGATAGTCACAAAAGATGATTATGATAAACTGTATGAAGCTAATCAAATAAAATATGTTCTAAATGGAATAATGAGCAATAGAACATTATTGTTTATTGGATTTTCTTTTGAAGATGAGTATTTTAAAGACCTATATGATAAAATATTCACTTACATTAAAGGAGAGCATTTTATTATCGTCCCAAATTTACATCCTTTTGATGCAGAAGAATTACTCAGAAGACATTTAATACCAATAGGTATAAATGTTAATAAAAATGAAAAACATGATTTTGTAAAAGGTATAAAAACTGTTTTAGAGGAACTATATTAAGCGCTTAGATTTCTAAGCGCTTCTTCAAATTATAATGGATGCTCCTTCAATATAGTGACCAGTTAAACAGAAAAAACTTTAATCATAATCTATATTTTAAGAGTTTTACTATTTTATTAAAAGATATTCAAAAACCTCCTCAGATAGTAATGTTAAAAACATCAACTATTGAGAAGGCATGTAAAACAAAGCTCAACACTCTTCTGGCGTACCGGTATTTGTCGCTGTTCTGAAAGAAGAACCGCATCCGCATGACGCAATCGCGTTTGGATTGTCAATCGTGAAACCGCCGCCCATTAGTGATTGTTTGAAATCAATGATGGTTCCGTTCATGATATCAAGGCTTTCGGAGTCGACAAGGACATTGATGCCGTGCTGCTCGAACTGCGTGTCTTTCTCTGAGACTTCATGGTCAAAGCCCATGCCGTACGAAAGACCGCTGCAGCCGCCGCCTTTTACGCCCACTCGCAGGAACGCATTTTCTTCTTCATGTTCTTTCATCATATCTTTAATCTGCAGTGCAGCAGCTTCTGTAATGGTTACTGGTGTACTCATGATCATCCCTCCTTTTGACTGGATGTTTCTTTTTCAATTATAAACGTGATGATGCCTTTTCTCAAATAAATGGATTAGAGATAAAATGTGCCGTCACAAATCGTTTCAGCAGGTCCTGTCATAAGCACATGGTCATTGTCTTTCCAGCGAATGATGAGATCCCCGCCTGCTAAATGAACCGTCATGTCCGTTTCTTTTTTCGCCTGCCCATTCACAATTGTGGATACAGCCGCAGCGCAAGCCCCTGTTCCGCAAGCCTGTGTAATGCCTGAACCTCTTTCCCACACACGAAAATGCAGTTCTGTTTCACTGACACGTTCCACAAATTCTACATTGACGCCTTCTGGAAACATGTCATGCTTTTCAATAATTGGCCCAACTGAATCAAGCGGCGCCTGTTCAATGTCTTCTAAATAGAAAACGATATGGGGATTCCCCATTGAAACAGCTGTTCCATTTAAGGTCGTCGTGCCAAAATCAAGCGGTTCATTGATCGTTGTACTGGCCGGTTCACCAAGCATTGGCATCGCTTCTTTTTCAAAACGAGGTTTACCCATATCAACTGTCACTAACTGAACGTGACCATCCTGCACATGAACGGTCGCCTCAACGAGTCCTGACAATGTCTCAATCTGGAACGTTGTGTCTGTTACGATTTGATGCTCATACACATATTTTGCCACGCAACGCAGACCGTTACCGCAGTTTTTCCCCTCTGATCCATCATTGTTGAAAATGCGCATCTTCACAGGCGCAACATCTGATGGGCAAATGAGGATCATTCCGTCTGAACCGATACCTGTATAAACAGAAGAAACGCGGATCGCTATCTCTGACAGCTGCTCTTCTGGAAGCTGTTCCTTCATCTGATTGACGTATATATAATTGTTTCCTAGTCCGTGCATTTTCGTGAATTGAAATGATGTCATGAGCGTCCTCCAAAAATGTTGTTTCTTTATAGTATAAAAGGAGTCGATTCAGGAGACAATCTTATCATCCCCCGTTTTTCATACATAGAAGCTCTTTGCTGCCATGGCAAAGGGCTTTTATTATGCATATGCCTCTTTTTCTCTCGTGTGATGCTTCATTTTGATGATATTTTATTAGCATAACATATTGGATGCGCTTTCTACATTTTTTCCTGAAAAATGGAAACTTAATATATGAAAAAAATGCACCTCATGACCCATGTGGTGCATTTAAAACATGTCGTTTTCCTCTATAAAAGCATAAATACGCTCGACTAGCTGCTCTGCATTTTCTCCAGAAACAAATTCTCCATTCACAAGAGCAAATGGGGAGTCCATACATTTGCCGCAGTAGCTTAAACAGCCGTATTCCATTACATCTAAGTTTGGGTCTTTTTCTAGCTTCTCTTTTGCTTCTTGAGACCCTTGTGCAAGATTACTTACACAAAATTCGATCAGTGGAAACACTGTGCTTCACCTCACATTTGCCTTACTATCCTACCGAAATTCCTTCTATTAGTCAAAACATGAGCTTCAATAAATCGTTACGCCTATTCCCCGTAAAATGTTTTACTATTTAGGACTAAGTAATGAATATGTAGGTTATTTTGAAACAATTATTGTGGTTTCACAGTAAATTCGATATAATTTTATTTGGTATTTTAACTTAAAGTTTTTTAGTATAAGTGTTTTTCAATGTCTAGGGGGAAAAGGAGAATCGTCATGAAAAATTTAGTCTTGATCGGCGGAGGTTACGGGAATATGCGGGTTCTCCACCGCTTATTGCCAAATCAATTACCTGATGATGTTACTATCACATTAATTGATCGAAATCCTTACCACTGTTTAAAAACAGAATATTATGCACTTGCTGCTGGAACGATCTCTGATCATCACATTCGAGTATCTTTTCCAGAGCATCCGAAGCTGGATATTCAATACGGGGAAGTAGAAAAAATTGATATTGAAAACAAACAGATCTTATTTAGCGACCGTGAACCGATTCCATATGATGATACGGTAATCGGACTCGGCTGTGAGGACAAGTATCACAATGTCCCTGGGGCGAAAGAACATACATACAGCATTCAAACCATTGATCAGTCAAGGCTTGCGTATAACAAATTAAACAATTTGAGTGCAGGTGCAACGGTTGGTATCGTCGGTGCTGGACTTAGCGGGGTAGAGCTGGCCAGTGAACTGCGTGAAAGCCGTTCTGATTTAAACATCATTCTTTTTGACCGCGGAGAACTGATTCTTTCCAGTTTCCCAAAAAGATTAAGTTTATATGTACAAAAATGGTTTGAAGAAAACGATGTAAAGATCATTAACTGCGCCAATATTACGAAGGTTGAAGAAGGAGTTGTGTACAACCATGACGATGCCATTGAAGCAGATGTCATCGTGTGGACAGCAGGAATTCAGCCAAGTAAAGTCGTGCGAGATATGGATGTTGAAAAAGATGCACAAGGCCGTGTCGTCTTAACTCCTCATCACAATCTCCCTGGAGATGAGCATGTCTATGTCGTAGGTGACTGCGCAAGCTTGCCTCATGCACCAAGTGCACAGCTTGCCGAGGCACAGGCAGAGCAAATTGTGCAATCTCTACAGAAACGCTGGAAGAACGAACCGCTTCCTGAGGCTTACCCACAGTTTAAGTTAAAAGGCGTACTCGGCTCTTTAGGGAAAAAAGCCGGCTTTGGCTTAGTGGCGGATCGTCCACTTGTTGGTCGTGTTCCAAGACTCTTAAAATCTGGACTTCTTTGGATGTACAAGCATCACAATGGATAAAATGATGTGAATTTTTTCTCAAAGCTCCTTCTAATGAAGGAGCTTTTATTATGAAACGGCATGTACCGATGAATGGTTCACTTTGATAGGAGCAAGCGCAAGGATGCAGTCTTTACGAAACGTTCTGATCGTCTTCTTCGATAAACAATACGCTTGTATGAACTGTTCAGTTTGACGATGTACAATGATTTTTCGTTTCGAGCACTCTCCATTTTTCTTCATATAAATCATATCAATCGGTATTTGTTGATGAAGAGATTGTTTTAGTAAATAATTCATGATGCTCACGCTCCTTTCATCTCATTATAAACGAACAAACGTTCTAAATCAACCTAAAAAGGAACGTTTGTTCTGTTTATTTTCCTAAAAAAAGAACAGCTCATTCACTGCTCTCTTCGTACCCGTATTTCTCCATTTCTTGATAAATATCTTTTAATTTCGGATTGCCCTCTCCAACAATTTGATCCTCAACAAGGACAAGCGGATAAAAGAATTCATCATCAAGAATTCGTTCAGACAATTCTTTTTGGCGTTCGTTTTCAGGCGGGTGCTCAATATCGATATATGTGATGCGAAACGGCTGATTTGGATATTTTCGTTTTAATGCTGCATCTAGCCACTCAAATGTATCTTTTGAAGAAGGCAGATTCACGCAACTAGCGCACAGGACATCTCTTCCATATACATAAAGGTCAACGGTTTTGTTCATTTGACAAGCCCCCTATTCTTTCTTTATTTTAGCTGAATTTTCTGTATGAAAAAAGTCAAAATCACTTTTTGTTTCAAGATGAGATTGTGCTATAATGAGAAGGAAACTTTGAAACCAATCAATAGATTTTTATCGTCCAGATGAATATAATGGTGATATGTTGTGAAAGGAGCGATTATATCTAATGACTGAAGTCGAAATGAAAGACCAAGTACAGGAAGTACTGGACAAACTTCGTCCATTTCTATTACGTGATGGTGGAGACTGTGAGCTTGTAGACATTGAAGATGGCATTGTGAAATTACGCCTTCTTGGTGCATGCGGCAGCTGCCCAAGTTCAACCATTACATTGAAAGCCGGTATTGAGCGCGCATTATTAGAAGAAGTACCTGGCGTTGTAGAAGTTGAACAGGTTTTCTAATTCATATATGACATGAAAACGACCCTTACTGGGTCGTTTTTTAATTGTTGACAAAGGGCTAATTTTAGCCCTTTGTCTTCTTTTCAGTGTGATAGAAAACCTTTGCAGTCTAGGAAGGACGAGTACTGGCGCAGAGCGAATTTGACATTCGTGAGCACCGGAACGCAGGACTGACACCGAATGCGAGGGTTTGTCTACACGCTGAAACGACCCAATCAGGGCCGTTTTTTGATTAGGATAACTTCTCTCTAAACCATTCTTGAATAAAGGTCAGTCTTTGAATACGTTGCCCAGGGTGGCCACTTCTGGATAAATCATGAGAAGCCTTAGGAAACTTGACTAATCTCGTGTCTTTTCCAAGCTCCTTCAATGCCACAAAAAGCTGCTCTCCTTGATCGACTGGGCAGCGGTAGTCTTCATCACTGTGCAGGATGAGAAGCGGTGTGTTCACCTGTTTTACATACTTTAGCGGCGAACGATCCCATAGCTTATCAACCGAATCATAAATATCCCCATCCACCTGCCATTTTGTAAAGAAATAGCCGATATCACTGATGCCATAAAAGCTAATCCAGTTTGAAATGGAACGCTGTGTAACAGCTGCACGGAAACGGTCTGTCTGTCCGACAATCCAATTGGTCATAAAACCGCCATAGCTGCCGCCTGTTACGCCAAGCCTTGTTTCATCAAGAAAGTCATAGGCTTCGAGCACATGATCAACAGCCAGCATGACATCCTCATAATCAACGTCACCATAGCTGCCTCTTACCCGGTCTGTAAACATCTGTCCGTATCCATGACTGCCATGAGGGTTGATGTAAACAATCGCATACCCTTCAGCGGCGAGCATTTGAAATTCATGAAAATACGTATGACCGTACATCGCATGCGGCCCGCCATGAATTTCTAAGATAAGTGGATATGTCTTCCCCTCTTCCATCTGAGCAGGCTTCATCAACCAGCCATGTACAACGTCTCCTTCTTTTGACTGGAAAGAAATTGGTTCAGGTTCGGATATGACATGTTCCTTTAGAAAGTCATCATGCTCAAACGTGATTTGCTTGAGTGAGGATTCCCCTAAAGTCAGCTCATACAGCTCACTAGGCGAGACAGGTGAAAGACGGCTGATCAGCATTTTTGATTCATCTGGATGAAGACTGAAATTCGTCACATGTTCTGCCTCTAAACGAACGGGATAGGCTAAGCCTTCAATAGAGAAATAATAAATCCCGGTACTCCCTTGATCAGAAACAAGCGCATAAAACCCCTGACTATCCTTCGTCCATTGCGGAAGCTGATTGGCTTCACCTATGACACTATCCCCTGCCATACAGTTACCAACATACATATCGAGCATTTCTGACAGTTGAACGGTCTTTTTCTCCTTCAGATCATACAGCCACAATGATGGGAAGGTTGCATTCTGAAATTCACGCTCGTGTCCAATGTACAACAGGCTTTCTCCATTTGGAGAAAATGATACGGTCGAGTAAGCGCCTGTTGATTGGGTGATTTTCTTGGATGTACCGTCCTCTAATGACAGGAGACAGATATCACTTATGTAAAACGTCTGCGGGTTGGATTGAATATAGGCGAGCCACTTCCCGCAAGGAGAGACGACATGATTCACATGATGATGCTGCTCACTCGTAACCGTCTCTACCTCCCCTGAGCAGACATCGATTTGTACAATTTGCGTCAGACGCCCGTCTAAAAAGCCTCTGCCATCTGCTTTATAAGTCAAATCATCATATACTGCCGGAGCAAAGTCATCGCACTCTTCCTTTTTTTCATCATGAACAGATTCTTCTTGTTTTAATGAGACCGATGCATAAATGAACGCTCCATCCGGTGAAAATACAGGATGAGATACGCCGTAAGGAATATTCGTTAAAGTACGAATGCCGCCGCCATCGCTCTGAATGAGTGCGAGCTGAGGGACTTCCTTTGGCTTCTGCAAAATAAACGCAAGCTGCTTCCCGTCATTTGACCACACTGGCTGATGATGCTTTCCATCATCGAATGTCCATTGTGACAGCTCCCCTGTCCCTTCATCTCGAACCCATAAATGAATATTGTAATCATCCTTTTTTTCATTCACCGATACTTTTGTAAAAACAGCCTTTTTTCCATCTGGTGAATAGACTGGATGAGAAACAGACACGATTTGTGTTAAATCCTCTGCTGTTATCAATTTCTTCATCAATAGATCTCCCCCTTTTATGTATCAAAAATAGTTCGCTTCTCTAAATAATAATCCCTGCTTTTGTTGTGAAAAACAAGGATAAAAAAAGAACGTGCTCATTTATAGCACGTTCTTCATTTGATTCACAGAATGATGCTCGACGATGACACCTTCTACCGGCACCGTCAGCACATCTACTTCACAATGCGGGAAATTTTGGGAAAGCTGTTCTTTCAACGCTTCTCCCTTCCCTTTTTCCACTAAGGTCAAAATGGTCGGCCCAGCACCGCTTAATGCTGTTCCATACGCGCCTTTTAATGAAGCAACGTGCTCCACCTTTGATAGCTCTGGGACAAGCATCGTGCGGTATGGCTGATGAAATAAATCTTTATTCATCATTTCCCCTACAAGCGGCCAGTTCTGCGTCATTAAGGCGGCGACAAGGACGTTACTCACTGCACTCGCGCTCACGGCCTGTTTATAGGAAAAATCCTCTGGCAGGACATCACGGGCATCCTTTGTGAGCACTTCATAAAAAGGAATCACGACGACTACATCTACATCCACATGCTGCACTTTAACGGCATGTGTCTTGTCTTCTTCATGAAGACCGATGAGTAAACCACCGAATAAAGAGGCACCCGCATTATCGGGATGACCTTCTACCTCACTTGCAAAAAAGAGCTTCTGATCATCGGTCATCTTTAATTCAAGCAGCTGATTGGCGAGCTCAATAGCGGCGACAATGGCAGCAGCGCTGCTGCCCAGCCCCCTTGCTAATGGAATATCACTCCACACTTTGACATGAACAGGCGGGAGTGTTTTTCCAAAGTCATCTGCGACCTTTTTAGCTGTTTGGTAGATCAGGTTATCGGTGCCTGATGGAATACCAGACACAACATCTGTTTCTGCTTCAAACAGCCAGCTATCATGGTCATAGACCGATAGCTTTAAATAGCGGCTGAGCGCCATTCCGACTGAGTCAAAGCCTGGTCCTAAGTTGGCAGTGCTTCCCGGTACTGTGATTGAAAAAAGCATGGAGCCGTTACTCATACGCGTGCGGCCTTTTCTAAATGTTCCAGAATTTGATCTTCATCTGCATCCAGTGTGACCGGTTTGATGTGCGAAATATCAATCGCCGTATTCGGATCTTTTAATCCGTTTCCTGTCAGTACTGCGACAACTTTACTGCCTGGCTTAATTTCTCCAGATTTCACTTGTTTGAGTACACCTGCAATTGATGCACAAGAGCCTGGCTCTGCAAACACACCTTCTTCACGTGCGATCAATTGATAGGCATGAAGAATTTCTTCATCTGTCACTTCATCAATTTTCCCGTTCGATTCATCTGCCGCTGCTACAGCTTGTTTCCAGCTTGCAGGGTTTCCGATGCGAATGGCTGTTGCGACTGTTTCTGGCTGCTCAATGACTTCATTTCTAACGATGGCTGCAGCACCTTCTGCTTCAAAACCACGCATGACTGGCAGTCCAGTGCCTTTTTTCTCATGATATTCTTTGAAGCCTTTCCAGTACGCTGTAATATTCCCCGCATTTCCAACAGGAATCGCCAGTACGTCCGGTGCGGAGCCTAGCTGCTCACAGATTTCAAATGCCGCTGTTTTTTGTCCTTCAATTCGGTATGGATTGACGGAGTTAACAAGTGCGATTGGTGCTTTTTCACAGATGCTGCGGACAATTTTCAGCGCATCATCAAAGTTGCCGTCAATGGCAATGATTTCTGCTCCGTACATGACAGCCTGCGCCAGCTTACCGAAGGCAATTTTTCCATCTGGAATGATGACAATACATTTCATATCAGCGCGCGCCGCATAAGCTGCCGCTGCTGCAGATGTATTCCCTGTCGATGCACACATGATCGTATCATTGCCTTCTTCTTTTGCTTTTGCGACGGCCATGACCATCCCGCGATCCTTAAAAGAACCTGTAGGGTTGACGCCTTCTGTTTTCACGTGAAGCTCAATCCCTAGCTTTTCAGATAGCTTTGCGAGATGAATCAGCGGTGTGTTTCCTTCATTTAATGTTAGTTTAGGTGTTTGTTCGTTTACTGGTAAGAATTCTTGAAATTCTTCAATGAGTCCATTCCACTTCATCAGCTTAAACCGTTCCCTTCTACTCGGTACGTGCTCTTCACTTGAACCACCACGTCGAGATCGTTTAATGTTTGCAGGATATTTGAGAAATCTTCTTCTGATGTTTGATGTGTAATAATCACAATTTCAGCCAGCTCATCATGCCCTTTAACAGGAAGCTGAAGGATCTTTTCAAAGCTGATGCCTCTTTCAGAAAAAATGGATGTAATGCGGGAGAAAGCTCCGACTTGATCTCTCACATGTATTCTTAAAAATTGCTGAGCAAATACTTCGGATGATGATTTGATTTTCTTGTCAAATTGCGGTGCAATAAATCCACTGCCATTCACACCAAGACGCATGTTTTTCATAACAGCGACTAAATCAGAGACAACAGCTGTTGCCGTTGGCAGGCTGCCTGCTCCAGGTCCGTAAAACATCGTTTCTCCGACAGCACTTCCGTAAACATAGACAGCATTAAATTCATTGTTGACGGAAGATAACGGGTGATGATCAGGAAGTAAAGTTGGCTGTACGCTGACCTCCACTTTCTCTCCGTCCCTTTGGGCAATTCCAATCAGCTTCATTGTATAGCCAAAACGTTTACTGAAATTAATGTCCTCATCCGAGATGTCAGAGATGCCTTTCACTTTCACATCCTCTAAGTCTACATTCATGGAAAAGCCGAGTCTTGCCAGGATGGCCATCTTTCTTGCCGCATCTAGTCCTTCTACGTCCGCCGTCGGATCTGCTTCTGCAAAGCCAAGATCCTGCGCTTCTTTTAATACATCTTCATACGCACTTTTATCGACATTCATTTTTGTTAAAATAAAGTTCGTTGTCCCGTTCACGATTCCCATCATTTTTGTGATGCGGTCAGAGGCTAAACCTTCCTCTAGTGTACGCAAAATCGGAATCCCACCTGCGACACTCGCTTCATAGTAAAGGTCACAGCCGTTTTCTTTTGCTACATGTAAAAGCTCTGTGCCATATAGCGCCATTAAATCCTTGTTGGCTGTAATGACATGCTTCTTCTCATTTAGTGCATCTATTAAATATTGTTTTGTCTCTTCAATGCCGCCCATCACTTCAATAATGACGTCGACCTCTGGATCTCGAATCACATCGTATACTTCAGTTGTGAAGACCTCTCTTGCCACATCCACATCTCTTTTTTTATCGGGATTGCTCACAAGCACTTTTTGTATTAATACCGGACAGCCGATCTGGTGCATTAATTTATCCTGATGATCTTGAATAATCTTAACGACACCGCTCCCCACTGTTCCTAATCCTAGTAGTCCAACTCGAATTGCCTTCACCTGAAATTCCACCTTTCTCCGTAAATGTCCTCTCTAAAAAGACATTTGTTAACCTAACACAGACATTCAATGTACACACATTATAAAGGGGTATCCTCATTTTGACAAGGTAATAAAATAAGAGAATATGAGAATGAAACCGCTTAACAGCTATTTATATCAAGATTCTATATTTTCAAAATATTTTTGTGAGAAAAGCTCCCGAAGCCGGGAAGCTTGAGATTACGCCTGAACTGGCGTTTTGGCTTGCTGATCTTGCAGGACAAGCGCAATATTTTCAGCACATAAATGCATCATGTTTTTTCTCGTTTCAACACTCGCACTTCCGATATGAGGAAGCACTGTCACATTTGGTAATGTCGTTAACGGGTGATCCGGACTGACAGGCTCCCTGCTAAATACATCCAGACCTGCTCCTGCAATTTTTCCTGTCGTGACAGCATCATATAAAGCATCTTCGTCTACCGTCTGCCCTCTGGAAACGTTGATGAAGTAAGCCGTGTTCTTCATCTGCTCAAATGCTTTCTTATTAAACATTTCTTTCGTTTCAGGTGTTAAAGGCGTCAAACAAACGATGAAATCAGACTGCGTAAGCAGCTCATCAAATGCGGCATAGGTCACACCTAGCTGTGCTTCTGCTTCTGGCTTTCTTGAACGATTATGATACAGAACATTCATATCAAAACCTTTTGCCCGCTTGGCCAGTGCGGTTCCAATACTGCCCATTCCGACAATCCCTAACGTTTTATGATGAACATCCGCACCGGCTAGAAGAAGCGGCCCCCAGCCTGTCCAGTTCCCATCCTTAATCCAATCACTCGCTTCGACAATTCGTCTTGCTGACGCCATCAAAAGCGCAAAGGCTAAATCAGCCGTCGATTCTGTTAAGACGTCCGGTGTATGACATACCGTGATCCCGTGCTTTTTAGCTGCCTTTAGATCAATATTGTCATAGCCGACCGCGAGATTCGCGACCACTTTTAGATTTGGAGCATTTGATAAAAGTGCCTCATCTACTTGATCTGACAGCATCGTGAGCAGCCCATCTGCTTGAGCCGCTTGTTTTTCTAACTCTTCTCTTGGACACGGCTCATCCTCGCTCGTCCACATGTCAATATGAGCGACTTCTTTTAATGGTGTAAGTGTTGTTTCATCAAGCTTTCTTGTGATATAGACATAAGGTTTCGTCAAGAAGAACACTCCTTTGGTTGCTTTCTTTAAGCATAACGAAAAACGCCTCAAGAGAAAAGAGACGTTTCGTCTGTTCACTGAAACTTCAAATCAGCGGATTGATGAATCCATCCAACAGGAGGAATGAGATGCCCACCGCTGCGCATGGCACTCAATTCTTGAAACACCTTGAGAAAATATTCGTAGCGGTTCGCATCATTTAAAACGTAATCTAATCGTTCTTCATAATAAGATTTTTCATTTTCTCCTGACATATAATAACCTTCGACAATTTCAAAATAATGAAGCGGAAACAGAAGACGGCTGTACAGCAGACGCTTTGAAAATGATGAAAGAGGCGTAACCTGCTCATATTGCTGCAAAAAGGAGAATCCCTCTTCAATTAAATCCTCCTTATGCTGGACAAAGGTTTCTCTTAAATATTCCGCGATATCTCTTGTTGGATGGTCAAATACCCAGTCAACAGGTAAACGAAGCGGCTGCTCATGTGGCCAGGTCATACGTGAAAAGCGCTGATGACAAACAGTACCTGAATCACATTCTTTTGGTTCATCATCAAGCTCTGTATCCACTAAATATTGAATGGCATTTTCCGTTAATCCGAGATAATACGGAAAGGATTCAATGAATTTCTTTTCAAATCGTTCAAGTGGTTTTTGATGCATTTGCTGCATCCAAAAGCCTTCCAGCTGGTCTAACCGTTTTGCCCATAATTCCTTCCAAGCTCCGACACGTTTTGTTTCAGACACCTCATAAGGAAACCCTCTCCCTCTGACATGAAAAGCCGCCAGCTCTGGTGCGTGCTGAAATGAGCGGCTTGTAACCCGCGGTGCTGCCTTTAATAGAGCGTACAGTTCTTTTCCATGGGTAAAAGTCGGTTTCTCTTCGTTTGTTAATTCAAACACGGCAACGTATGGGTCACCGTCATTCAGTAAATACTGACTGATATGATAAAGCTCTGTGAGTTCTTCTTCTCGCAAATGAGACACGGGAACAATGATGAAGAGAGCTTTCGCCGTTTGAAAGCTCTGATAACTGCCATATGGCATAAATTGACGCACATCAATACCAAATGTGTGATAAATGGTTTCTTTCATGATTTCACCTGCGTTCATAAAATCAGTCTCTTATCATATCGTAGTCGCAGGTTGAGGGATTTATGAATACTATTTACTATCCGAAGCTTTTTCACACGTTGTGGACAAATTACGAGGATTGGGTGAGGAACATGCCGCATCATCATGAGATGAACGAAGTAGAAAAAACAGCAAGACGCCGTTTACAAGAACGAGGCGTAACCATTCAAGATATAGCAGACCTTGTCTTCTTTTTGCAGGAAAAATATCATCCTGGCTTAGACATGACAGAGTGCATCCACAATGTGGAACGTGTCATCGCAAAACGTGAAGTCCAAAATGCCATCTTAACAGGCGTTGAACTAGATGTTCTCGCTGAGCAAAAAAAGCTGACAGAACCGCTGCAATCCATTCTTGAAACAGATGAAAGTCTATATGGTGTGGATGAAATTTTATCCTTTGCCATCGTTAATATTTATGGCTCCATCGGCTTTACGAATTACGGATATATCGATAAAGAAAAACCAGGGATTCTTGGGAAACTCAACGATAAATCCTCAGGCGAATGCCACACCTTTTTAGATGACATTGTCGGTGCTATTGCTGCGGCAGCATCAAGCAGACTGGCACATAGTGCGAGAAATGCAGAATAAAACACAAAAGAGGACGTGCGTCTGACGCTTGTCCTCTTTTCATTAAGATAATCGTTCAATCCACTCAGATAATGAATCAATGACATAGGTTGGCTGTTTGTCATATTTCTGAAGCAGCTCTTTTGTCGTGACGCCTGTATGGACAAGCAGTGTATCCATCCCTGCATTCATCCCTGCCATAATATCGGTATCATAATTATCGCCCACCATGAGCGTCTCTGACACATCTGTCCCGAGCACCCGCATGGCCTGTTCCATAATGATAGACTCTGGCTTTCCGATAAATGTTGGCTGCACTGTTGTTGTAACCGTCAGCACAGATGTTAACGATCCATTTCCAGGTAACAGCCCTCTTTCTGTCGGAATGGCAATATCTCCATTTGTTGAAACAAATTGTGCACCTTGACGGATCGCAATGGCTCCTACCGCTAGTTTTTCATATGTAATACCGCGGTCTATTCCAACGACAACGAAATCAGCGTCTTCTTGACCAAACGACAAGCCTTTTTCTTCGATGGCCTGCTGAATGCCTTCTTCTCCGATCACATACACCGAGGCATCTTTCTTTTGTTCTGCGATATAGTTTGCCGTCGCCATACTTGTTGTAAAGACTTGTTCTTCCGTTGCTGGAATATCGAATGAAACCAGTTTCTCTGCTACTTGCTTCGGTGTGCGTGAAGAGTTATTCGTGACAAACAAATAAGGGATGTTCAACTCATTTAACTTGTGAACAAATTGCCCCGCCTCTTCAATCTTTTCTGTTCCTTTATACATCGTCCCGTCTAAATCAATTAAATAGCCTTTGTATTTCATGCTGCTTACAACTCCAATGGTTTATTTAAACGCTGATACTGGTCCAAGCTCCTGCTCCAAGTAAGTGCGAATTCGATTCGGGAAGACTTGCAGCGCCTGTTCTACCTCACTGATGACCTGCAACAAATCGTGATGAACCACTTCTTGGTATTGCTGAACAAGTGTTTTACGGCACGAGACCAGTTTTTTCAGGTGAGTGCCTTCTTCTGTTGGTACAACCTTTTCGTCCACAAGAATATCCATGATGTCGTCATAGCTTCCCGGGTCCCGCATGATAAAGCCGTCAATCATATCATTTCCTGTATCAAGAATACATTCGACGAGCAAATGAACAATTCGTTCCAGCGCTTTTTTTTCTAAAGGGCTTGACCATGTTTGATGACTGCGCATCAAATCATATTGCTCCTCAAAAAAACGTAATGTCTCTTCAATCTTCTTTCTGTCTACGAAATACATCATGACGCCCCCTTTGCGTTATTTTCTAATCCGCTTTAAGACAAAATAGGCACAGCCAAAATTACAGTATTCATAAATGTATTCATCGAGTGTACTGATTTTTGTATCGAATGTGGCCTTTTGGTTTTGGTCATCAAAGAACCCCTTCAGCCTTAGCTGGTTGTAGCCCCAATCCCCCACAATATAATCATACTTATTTAAAATATCTGAGTACCTTGCTTTAAACGCTTCCTCATCAAAGCCGTCTTTGATTTCTCTGACAAGATCAAAGCTAGCATTCTGAATGACGATCATCTTCTCACCTCTTTTTAAACGATCCACCTTTAATGATAATTCATTGGAACAACTCCATCAATTGCTAAAGCATGTTTTTTCCGATTTAGCCGAAGCTAAAGAAAAAAGGAGGTCACATTTATGATGAAACAACTGACAGCCACTATTCTCCTATGCATGCTTTTAGGCGGATGCGGCTTTCAATCAGGCATGAACCGGCAAGTGGATGAAGATTCTTCCAGCAAGACAATCCGCCTGTCTGATCGTCATGAAGGAAATAATTCCAACATGCCAGAAGCAGATACGAATCGAGCAGGCTATGTTCGTTATCAGCGCCAGCAAGTAACCGATCAGAAGGAAAGAACCCCTGCTTTAAATCGTGAGCACCTTGCCCACGTGATTACAAGTTTAGCCATCCAGCTGCCAAATATAAAGGATGCAGCAACACTTGTCACAGACGAGGATGCCCTCATTGTGTATCGAACAGGCAACAAAAACCGAGATGAATCAGCCGATCAAGTGAAAAAAACAGCGGTTTCTGTTCTCCCTCGTTATTATCATGTGTACGTCTCTGATAACCCAGAGCACTTTCAATCCATTGCCAATTTTTCACGTCTTCAAACCAATTCACGTGATTTTGATCAAATTTTAACGAAAACGATTCAACAAATGAAATACTCTCCTCAAGGCGGAGATATTTCAACGAAAGAAGATGCCAATGGTATGACGAATTCCGATCGGACCATGAGACGAAACGCACCTTACGGCCAAAATTAATACGAGAAAAAACGCCAGAGAGCTCTGGCGTTTTCTTTGTTATGCTTGCGCTTGACGCTTCTTAGACGCTTCGTTTACTTGTTCGTCTGCATGATAAGAAGAACGGACAAGCGGTCCAGCTTCACAGTGGCTAAAGCCTTTTGACATGGCAATTTCCTTCAGCTCTGCAAACTCATCTGGATGGTAGTATTTTTGCACTTTCAAATGCTTTTTCGACGGTTGTAAATACTGACCAATTGCCATGATGTCGACGTTATTAGCAAGAAGATCATCCATAACTTCGATGATTTCTTCCTTCGTTTCACCAAGTCCAATCATAATGCTTGATTTCGTTGGAATGTCAGGTTGCATTTCTTTTGCACGACGCAAGAATTCCAATGAACGATCGTATGTAGCCCGTGCACGAACTCTTGGTGTTAACCTGCGTACTGTTTCAATATTGTGATTTAAAATATCAGGGCGTGTATCCATTAACGTTTTCAAATTATCATAATTGCCACCCATGTCTGAAGGGAGAACTTCAATTGTTGTGAATGGACTTTTTCTTCTAATGGCACGAACAGTTTCAGCAAATACGCCTGCTCCACCATCTTTTTGGTCATCCCTTGCAACCGCTGTTATAACAGCGTGCTTTAAATTCATCAAAGCCACTGAATCTGCCACGCGTTCTGGCTCTTGCAAGTCTAATTCAGTAGGAAGTCCGGTTTTCACCGCACAGAAACGGCATGCGCGCGTACAAACAGATCCGAGGATCATAAATGTAGCAGTTCTTCTCACTGCCCAGCATTCGTGAATATTCGGACATTTCGCTTCCTCACAAACGGTATGCAGGTTGTTTTCCCGCATCATTTTTTTCAAACCGGTATAGTTTTCATTCGTATTCAGCTTAATTTTAAGCCAGTCCGGTTTTCTTACGTGCTCTTCCTTCTTTGCCAATTCCATCATCTCCATATGAATTCGTTAAAGGTGCATATACAATCATCTTCCTGCTATATACGATGGATGCAGCTGTTGCCGCAAAAAATTAAATCTTCGGCCTAAGGCCTTTTCTTTAGACACTTTAACATAGTACAGATTGAACAACAAGGGAATGAGCTGCAAAAATACCCAAAAGACTCCTAAAATAACAGAAGAAAATTACTAACATTTTCTTCTTATGAAATAACGTGATCAAACCACACTAAACGGTAGAAGAGATGTTCGAAGAAAGGAGATGGACGTTTGTGAAAGTGGTTTTAGCGATCATCATCGCTCTTTCAATGATTCCCGCATCAGTCCATGCACAAGGGACAAACAAACAGCCTGATGAATTAAAACAGCGAATGGCACTGTATGAAAAGATCGCCATCACCACACAGGTCCCGTGGTATGTACTTGCTGCGGTTGATCAGTATGAACACAATATACGCAAAAGCAGAAGAGATTTACCCAAACAAACAGGTGTGATTGGTATCTACATTCCCCGGGAAATGTGGATAGGACCAGAAAATCCAAATAAGCAGGATACCTCTCCATTAAGCATTAAAGTTTTTGACGGTATTGGGCTTGATGGAAATGGGGATGGAAAAGCAGAAATCGATAACGATGAAGATGTCCTGTTCACGTTTGCTCAATACTTGCTCCATTATGGCAGCAGCATCGATCAATTAAAAATTGCGCTGTGGGATTATTATGGACGTGATCAAACCGTTGGAATTATTTCATCTTTTATGAAGCTCTATCAGCATTACGGCCATCTTGACCTTGGAAAGCATGCGTTTCCTCTTCCGGTTGGCGCTGACTACAGCTACAGGAGTACATGGGGTGATGCGAGAGGCTTTGGAGGCAGAAGAATTCATGAGGGCACTGATCTTTTTGCTCATTACGGTCTTCCTGTTCGTGCGACATCGTACGGCGTGATTGAAATGAAAGGCTGGAATCGCTTTGGTGGCTGGCGGATCGGCATTCGAGATATTCATAATCATTATCATTATTTTGCCCACTTAAATGGCTTTGCAAAAGGACTCAAAGCTGGGCAGATTGTAGAACCTGGTCAAGTCATCGGATCAGTCGGAAGCTCCGGTTACGGTCCACCTGGCACAGCAGGAAAATTCCCGCCACACCTTCATTATGGCATGTATAAAGACAATGGACGATCTGAATGGTCGTTTGATCCTTATCCTCATTTAAGGGCATGGGAAAGAGCCGAGCGGAAACGTCGATAAATAAAAGGAGAAGTTTAGCGATACCGCTGGCTTCTCCTTTTGATATGTATCAACATTTCCCCGGTCATCACTTGTTTACTGTTACTGCTTATGCTTCTCTTTCAATCCTAAAACTAAAAAAAGAATACCCATGATGAAAAAAAGGAGATACACAACTGTTACTTCAAGTGGAATCATGTCAAACATCCCTCTAAATAAGTCGACACTCAAACTGTCACTCCCAGCTAATAATATCGATGCTGACATATATTTAGCACTAAATACAATGGCAAATACCAAAAAACAAAACCCGCTTACATGAATTTTCTTCATATCAATCAAATCCTCCTCTCACTTTCATAACAGACGATCGTGAAAAATCAGCCTTCAGGATAGCTACACTATTCAAAAAAAGAAAACAATGAACATTTATCATGGCATGTAATCCGTATGGAATCAACTGGTTAATTAGGATATGATGAGCCAATGAAAGACTACTTCACAAAGAGTTAGGGGGGGGGTTTTTTTGAAAAGAGGAATGACCTTTACCATTCCAAATGAATACGGAGTCTTCCTTGGAGAAGTGCTAAAACCGATCGACATCACCAAATTCAGCTGGCGAATCGATACCGAAGACTCGAATATACTAGTGGATGGCGAAAAAGATGAAGAACTTTTTCCTGAAGGTAAAACAGGAATGGACGGTATAGAACTCAAACACTTCATTGAAAACAAGACGTATTATATGATTTTCGCCGATTTACAAGCATATCCAAAAGGGACATTGTCTCATATTAAGACCTATGAAGAATTTATTGAAAGCCAATGCGAGCTTGTTCTTTTAGTGGCCGATTGCTCCTATGTCACGATCTATTGCAAAAATAAGGGAACACTTGAATGGCTATACAAGAATGCAGTTGAATGTGGATTTGAAGACGTGACCTATATCACCGATGAAAATGATGCAAGGACAAGACTGTCTGTTTCGTAACAACAAAACGTTCATCACAAAAACACTATATACAATCACAGCGTATGAAAAAAACAGCCCAATTCGTCCATTGGGCTGTTATTCTTTCTTCTCCTTTTTTTCTGGCAGAACAATCGATGGAGCGCCTGAATTTGTTCCGCTGCCATTATAATAATCTGGGACGTCTCCTTGAACGGCTTGAATGGAGACAGGCACGGAGTTTTTGACGACGATGGTTTCTGAGGCGAATGGGATGATGACTCTCACCTTCACCTCAATGAGCACACTAATATCAATCAAGGCATTGTTAATGCCATATGGCTTGATGTTTTTTTCAACGTCTGTATGCGGGTCACCAATGACACTGAATCGTACAGGTACTTTTGGTCCTAGGTTGGCGATAAGTGCATTTCCGGACGCTTGCCCAAGCGGAATGTTATATATAATGCCGTCATGTCCATCTGTTTGATCCTTTAATGCTTCTTTTGCCTCTTTTTGAAAATTCCCCTTTTCAATGTCCTCTAGATTTTTTTGAAGGTGACGTGACAGGTCAGCCATTGCTTTCGATGTTGCTTGCGCATTGAAGTCGATAGTTGTCACTTTTCCGTTCTCACTTGTATTCATCACAACCATATCTTTCATATTCTCCTGATCATCTGCAAAATCCTGAACAGAATATTGGATGAGATGATTGGCGATTCGTTCTGTTTCTAGTTCAGCAATGTGAATCAACGTTGGTTTAATGGAACGATTGATGAAGAATAGGCTAATGACAGTTGAGAGCACAAAAAATAATACGGCAAGCAGCATGACATAACGAAATGGCAGAGGGCCCTTTTTATAGGGGCGATAACGGCGGTTCAATCTCAATAAAAAATCCCCCCTTCTCCATTACAAGTGTATGCAGACAGGCGGGGGGATAGGAATCATCTGTACATTTTATTTCACCATTTTTAATAATGCATCTCTTCCAATTGTGCCAGCATGAATGCCGAGTGACTCAGTGGCATATGTCACAGATTCTAAAGGTGCATCCAGCAATTGCTCGATGGTTCTTACACCGACTGCTCTTCCTGCGATGATTCCTCTATCTGCAAGCTTTTCATTTAGGAGCCCGACATCAAGTGCACCGCACATAATATAACCATGCTCATTTGTCACTGCCATGAAATTGGTCTTTGGCAGCTTGACGGTGACGGCTGTAAAGGAATGGCCATCAATTGTAATAGGTGTTAAATTCACCATATCCCTTCACTCCCTTCAACACAATCTATGTGAAGGGAGGGCAAGTGTTGTTAGGCTGGAGCGGATTTCACTTTGCGTCCTTCAATCGCCAGCTCAGGACATCACGCAAAAATTCCGGCATGAAATATTCAATGTGTTCATGGTCACGTATATGAGGAAAAAGAGAGCCAAGTGTATACATATCCACTGTGCCAACCGTATAGGAATCATCTTCTTTGACGAGTTGATCGTTTACATAGACCTCTTTTACTCGTTTGGCTTCGCCCTCTTCTAATGAATAAGTCAAACCGCTGTATAGCATTTTCCCCATCAGTTCGCCTCTAAAGCCAAAGCCTTTGATGCGCAGCTGTTCCATTTTTTCTTCACAGCCACGAGACACTGTTTCGATCAATTGCTTCCCAGTAAGTGTCACCCTGATTGGATTAATGGGATGCGGACATATCCGGTGAATGTCCTCTCTTGTGACGATGCCAGCCTCTAATGAATCAAGCACCATCCCTGCATTCATCATGCCGATATCTGCCTCGCACCATTCTTTAATGGCATCTGTTAAAAGTTGCGGAAGCTGGGAGTCATCAAACCACTTTGTTTCGAGCTTTGATTCAATGGATGTCACTTTTTCCTGCATGAGTGACTTCGCTCTTCTTTCAGCTTTCTGTAAAGTCGTGATCGCTTCATCGGATTCACTGATCAGCTGGTCCACTGATTGCACCGTCGCTTTTTTCTCGATGAGCTCGCTACTCGCTGTATCAATGGTCAGCTCGACACAGCCAATATAATGCCCATACTTTTCAGCACATGCCAGAAGAACTCCATTGTCCATCTCGCCCTGTTCTAAAAGATGATGCGTATGTGAGCCTAAGATGATGTCGATTTCCGGGAAGTCATGGGCTACCTCTCGATCATGGATGATGCCTAGATGGGAAAGAAGAACAATGACATCAGCTTGTCCCTTCACTTCTTGCAGCATCTCCCGTATGCTCTCAAATGGGTCTGTAATGTCCCAGCCCAGCTTTTCATAGACAGGTGTATACGCAATGGTCACCCCTAAGACGGCAATCTTCAGGCCATTTTTCAACGTGATCACTTCATAAGGCTTTGCCCACGATGGTCTTTTGCCTTTTTCAAATAAATTAGATAAAATCACCGGGAATTGCGCGTCTTTGTACAATTGGTCGAGCCGCTCATGAGGCAACGTAATGCCTTCATTATTACCAATTGTGACGCCATCATAGCCAAGCTGATTGAGGAGTTTGACATTCACTTTTCCATAATCCGCTTCTGATACAAGGTTTACTCGATCCATATGATCGCCAATATCAAATAAGAGCATCTGATCGTGAACTTGACGCTTTTCTTCAATATAAGCTGCGATTTTTGGCCAGTTTTCAAAGTGGCTATGCAAGTCGTTTGTATGATATAACCATAGCTTCTGCAGCATGTTGATCTCTCCCTCAAGTTGTCACTGAACCGTCTCGTTCAAATTGAAAGCCACAGCTCTCATTTAACTAAATAAATCTAACTGCTTCGGCGATAAGCTTGAATACGTCAAATCCAGTAAATCAATCATTTGCTGGCCATTCGCTGCCGCATCTCCGCCTGAGTTATTATTAAATACGACATATACATCTTTCGATTGTTGATGCAGGATGTCGAGGTTCTTTTTCCATTCCTTTAGTTCAGCTTCATTATATAAATATAAGTAACGAACTTCACGCCAGTTCTCATGATCTGCCGGGTGAAGCCAGCCTTGTTTATTTCTTCCGTGGAAACGGACCAATGTTTTGTCACGGTGTGTGGCTTTTATGACTGGCGGTATAGACCCTTCTCCGACTTGCGGTTCATCACAGACGGAATGAATCCACCCTTCTTTCTCCATAAAGGATAAGGTTTGTTCATAAAACTCGTCTGAAAACCAAG
Source organism: Bacillus sp. 2B09 (assembly GCF_003946835.1). Classification (NCBI taxonomy): domain Bacteria; kingdom Bacillati; phylum Bacillota; class Bacilli; order Caryophanales; family Bacillaceae; genus Bacillus; species Bacillus sp. 2B09. Next base: position 218,667 of record NZ_RPSG01000003.1, on the reverse strand, counting down.
TTCGGTTTCGGAATTCGAGTGCACAAGGAATGTCCCCCATCTTCTCCTTACACCATCTTAAATAGTGGACGTGCTCCTTTTTGCAATCAAACCATGGTGGAAATTGAAACAGAACCATTGCCAGTTTCCCTGCTCGAATGAGAGGAGTCAGTGAAAGAATAAAGGCATCAAACATTTCTTCCTTTGAAGCAAACGGGATCTCGCCTCTTTGATGCCCGGTCATTCCTTGATATGCTTTCACAACAAATTGAAAGGCGTCTGGCGTATCTTTTATCCATTTTTCATGGTTCCGCTCAGGCTGAACAGCATAAAAGCTTGCATCCAGTTCCACAATGGGAAACGTTGATGCGTAGTGAAACAGCTTTTGAGAACTGCCGATTCTCGGCGGGTACAGACTGTCATGATCGCCCCAACCAGTTAATCCGATATAAATCATCTATCTCACCTCTTGCCACTTGCTTGTCTAAACGGATTTTCCCATTGAAAGTCTTTGTTTCTTGGGATACCCATCTTTCTGAAAGAAATTCTTATGTCTACAACATATCATATTTACCCATTTTTCTGAATGAAGATGACTGATGTGACGTGTTTTTATCCTGCCATCTTTTTTGTGATATTACATCACAACTTTCTATCTAAATTGAATGGAGCTGATAACATAATATTGATATCAGAGACTTTGACAGCGATTGTCCATTTTTTTATTCATCTTCACCAAAGGCTTAAGCTCTAAAAAAAGGAGAATGAGTGGATATGAACATTGTCGATCATCATGTTGAAGCATTGCAAAAAGTGGCCCTTAGAATTCATCAGCCTGTCTATTTGATCAATCAGTATGGACGTATTCTTTTCACCTCATCCCAAGGTATGACAAACCCAGATTGGATGCAAATGCTCCGCTTGTTTCACGGTACGCAGCAGCATTATTTTTCTATGGTTCATTCAAAAGAAAGCGTTTCTGTTTTTCCTATCTATATAAACGAACAAGCTTATGATTATTTAGTCGTTCCCGCCTTCATTCATCCTCAAGACGACATGGGGCTGCATTTGATAATTGAACAAGCTGTAAATGCCATGTCCATTTCACGCATCAAACAACATGCCATCAAGCAATCGACAGAGCGAGCCAAAAATGAATGGTTTCGCAAATGGATGGAGGGGACGATTTCCTCAGAGCAAGATGTCACCCGCCTAGCACGCATGTTTGGATTAAACACAACGATTCCCTATTTATGTATCGTCTGTCAACTTGATCAGAGCAGTCATTTCTCTTGTTTCCTTAAGCAGCAAACCCTTGTAGATGATGTGTTTGATTTACTTGAAAGCACCCTTTCGCACTGTCCATATCCCGCCTTTCTTTTTGTCAAAGGAGATATCGGCATCATCCTTATAGAAGAGACTGGCGGGTGGCAGGCAATGAACAAATCGATCTGCTCTTTTTTAAAACAACTGCAGATCCTTATTAAACAGCATGTGAATGCCACCATTTCCTTTGGTGTGAGCTTAAGCGGTTATCTCATCACCGATCTGCCAAAAGGATTCAGTGAAGCTGTCCATGCTCTGCAATCAGGCCAGCTCTCATTAAGAGCTGAATATATTCAGTTCTATCAAGCAAAAGATGTGTCAGATTTACTGAAGCTCATCCCACCAAAAGATTTAACAACATTCTATGAGCAGTACCTCCACCCATTATATGAACAACCACAAGTCGATCCAAACCTTCTCCACACCTTATCTGTTTATGTCGAAACACATTGCCATATTTCAGAAACAGCCAAGCGTTTATCTGTTCATCGCAACACCGTGATATATCGACTAGAGAAATGTGAAGAACTGCTCCAGATCAGCCTAAAAGATCCTGACGCAACATTGCGCTTGCGATTAGCTTTGCGGATTCAAAAACACCTTTCATCCGATTCCAATTGAATCTTTTTTTCTTACGCCTCATATATTTTGGAGGAGAAATGTGAATGACAAGGAGTGGTGTCAAATGGATGAGGAGATTCGTCACATCCCGCAACCAATTCGAGACGATGGGGCCGGCGCAACCGATTTAGGCCCGCGAGACGTTCTGCGCGATTTGGAGAACCCAGATATGTTCGTTCCCCCTAAAACGGATGCGGGGACGATTCCTAATTTAAAATTTTCATATTCTGATACACATATGCACTTGAATCATGGCGGCTGGTCGAGGGAAATTACCGAGCGAGAGCTGCCTGTTTCAACAACGATTGCTGGTGTGAACATGCGGCTTACGCGCGGAGGTGTTCGTGAGCTTCATTGGCATAAGCAGGCGGAATGGGCGTATATGATTTTAGGTAAAGCCCGGATCACATCTGTAGATGCAGAAGGACGGAATATGATCGCTGATGTAGAAGAAGGAGACTTGTGGTATTTCCCGCCCGGTATTCCGCACTCCATTCAAGGTCTTGAGGATGGCTGTGAGTTTCTCCTTGTGTTTGATGATGGTGCTTTTTCTGAATTTGATACGTTCACCATCACAGACTGGTTTGCTCATACACCAAAAAACATTCTTTCTACTAATTTCGGCGTGCCAATCAAGCTGTTTGACCGCATTCCACATAAACAGCGCTATATGTTTCAAGGCTCTTCACCGGCATCTATTGAAAGCCAAACAGTCTCTGATCCATACGGCGGCATCAAACCGCCATTTACCCACCAGCTCCTTCGTCAAAAACCAATCGTGACCTCTGGTGGAACCGTGCGAATCGTCGACTCACGCAATTTTCCAGTATCTAAAACCATTGCTGCTGCACTTGTGGAGGTAAAACCTGGCGGGATGAGAGAAATGCACTGGCACCCGAATAATGATGAGTGGCAATACTATTTAACCGGTACAGCCAAAATGACGGTTTTTGGGGCAGGCGGGACAGCTCGCACTTTTAATTACAGAGCAGGTGATGTTGGTTATGTTCCTTTCGGGATGGGGCATTACATACAAAATATCGGGCAAACGAGCCTTTGGTTTCTAGAAATGTTTAAAAGCGATCGATTTGCTGATATTTCATTGAACCAATGGATGGCCTTAACCCCTCCTCAATTAGTGAAAGAGCATTTGCATGTAGACGATGCATTGATTCATGCGTTGCATAAAGAAAAATCACCAGTTGTGAAGTATGAGCGATGACGAAAAAAACCGATCCATTTGTGCTGATCGGTTTTTTCTATGCTGTCTTTACGATACGGCATGGGAATGTTGCTGCGCTTTTTTCGCCCATAAAATAGAAGCAATGAAACTCATACAAAGCACCAGCGTTCCAAACATAAATGGCAGCTCAATATTCACATCAAATAAAATACCCGCAAGACTTGGCCCGACGATATTCGCAAGGCTCATAAAGGATGTATTGAGGCCGCCTGCTACCCCCTGCTGATTCCCTGCCATTTTAGAAAGTAATGTATTGAGGGCTGGACGAACAAACGAGGTGGCCGATAAAAATAAAATGGAGCCCGTAAAAATGAGCCAAAAGGAAGGGGCAAAGCGGCAGGCGATCAGCATAAATGCCGCAGCTAAAAGGGCATAACGGACGACTCGCATTTCGCCAAATCGTTTCACAAAGGTATTTACTAAAGCACCTTGAACAATGACACCGGCAAGTCCAGCTACCGTAATGACAAATGCAATATCCTTCGGTGTAAAGCCATGTTTTTGGTCCACATATAAGCCAAAGATCGATTCAAAATGAATGATTCCGAAATTCAAAACAAAGGCCAAGATAAACAAAAAACCGTATGGTGTTTTTAAAGCCTGAATCATCTGCGTAAAAGGATTGAAATGAAGCTCTTTATTCAATCGTGCTTCTTCCTGTTTTTCCTTTGTTAAGGTTTCAGGTAAGAACAAGAAAGACAACAGCGTCGACAGGGCTGCAAAGGAACCAGCGATGAGGAAAGGAAAAGCAATTCCAAACTCAACCAAATAACCGCCCACACCCGGTCCAATGACAAAACCAAGTGTCATCGCAGCACTAAAAAGACCCATCCCTTTCCCTCGGTCCTTTTCACTTGTGATATCAGCAATGTAGGCAAACATGGCGGGCATCAGCAGCGCACCAGCAGCTCCGCCTAAAAATCGAGACACAAACAGCATCCAAAGCTGATCGGCAAATGCAAAAATAAACTGGGCAATCGTAAAGCCGGCAATCCCGGCAATAATCAATTTTCTGCGTCCAAACCGATCAGTCAGCGCTCCAGCGACGGGTGATAAAGCAAATTGTGTGAGGCCAGTTGCAGCAACGAGGAAACCAAGTGTTTTTCCAGTGGCGCCAAAGGCTTCAATATAACTTGGCATGACAGGAACGATCAGACCAAATCCAAGCATGGCAATAAAAATATTGAGCATCAAAATGTACAATCTGCCCATTTTTTTCATATTAAAACCTCTTTCTTCAAAATAAATGAAAATGATGACAAAAATGATAAGAACTTCTTCAGTATAGCGATATCGCTCTCTATAAGTCTAGTTTTTCAAAAAACAGCGTTTTTTCCCAAATAAAAAATACCCGCTGGTGGCGAGTATTTTGAGTATCCCTTTTTTATTCAGCTTGTTCATAGATGGAAAGAGCCGCCTGTAACCCGGCGCCACAATTGATGGCTGCTCCGTACTTCATCAAGATGGCTTCAAGGCCTGCTAAAACAAATAGAATATTTTCCTTTCGGCAGCTATAGCCCATTGAGCCAATTCTCCATATCCGTCCTGCAAGCGGCCCAAATGAACTCGCAATTTCAATTCCAAAATGATGAAGAAGATCAGCCCGGACCGCTTCTCCGTCGATATCACTTGGAATGACGATACACGTCACGACCGGCATTTTGCAGTCTGGATCACCAAATAATTCAAGCCCCATCGCTTCAAGTCCTGCCATTAAAGCCTTTTCATGAAACAAGTGGCGCTGAAAACGTTCCTCCAAGCCTTCTTCCAGCACAAGTCGAACCCCTTCTCTCAGTGCATAAAGCATCGTTGTCGCTTCTGTATGATGATTTAACCGCCTCGGGCTCCAATAATCTTGCAGCTGGCTTAGATCAAAGTAATTGCTTTTGATTGGAGAAATGTCTACCTGTTTTTGCAGTTCGTCCTGTGTTGCAATCCCTTTTTCTACTTTCTTTCTCGATTGTACGACGTCTGCCACCCGGTCATTATATGTGATCGGTGACATCCCTGATGGAACAGACAGGCATTTCTGCGAGCCCCCAATTGCCGCATCGATTTTCCATTCGTCTACCTTGACCTCGACACCACCAATTGTCGCCACAGCGTCTACAATAAAAAGCGCATCAAGCGCTCGGCATGTTTCTCCAATTTTCTCAAGCGGCTGTAATCTTCCGGTAGATGTTTCACCATGAACCATCGCAACAATTTTCGGCTTGACTTGATGCATCTCTGCGATGATGTCGTCTTGCTTAAAAACCGTTCCCCATTCACATTCCATTGTATGTACCTCAGCACCATAGCGCTGTCCAATTTCAATCAGCAAATGACCGAAGCGTCCAAAGACCGGAACGAGCATCACATCTCCGGGCTCGATCACACTGGCAAGCACAGCTTCAAGTCCTGAGCGGGACGTCCCATCAATTGGATAAGCCCATTCATTTTCTGTTTGAAAAAGTGATCGTAATAAGGTCATCGTTTCGTTCATGATCTCTGTAAATGCAGGATCAAATTGACCAAGAATTGGTGTACTCATCACTCGAAGGACTCTCGGATCTACTTCGACAGGTCCTGGTGTCATAATGGTTCTAGTAGGTGTGTGTAGTTCTTTCACGTTATCCATCCTCTCCCTTGCTGTGTCCATCCTTATATGCCCACTTATACAGCAATGCTGATAAAATAGCAATCTCTTTTCTTACGAATTGATTACATAAAATTTACGATAAATCCATTTATTTCTTTATGGCAATATGATAGAACTAAAGAGTATACATTCCCTATGAAGGAGGAAATAGAATGAAAAGATCTTTATTTGGAACTGTGGCCGCCGGAATCATGATTTTCGGTACATTTGCCGCTCCGTTGCCTCCCGCTGCAAATGCTCAAGGCTTTACTCTGAATGAACCGAGTCAAGCCATCACCTTTTCCCCGTTACAGCTTCAAACCGAAACATCTGCTCAACAAGCGAAAACAACCGCTTCAAGTCAAATTGATTCCTATTACCAATCTGCTGCTGGCAAATCTGGGCCTGCTCTTAAGAAAGCATTACACGATATTATTGATGATCATACGCAGCTATCCTACAGCCAGGTTTGGGATGCATTAAAGAAAACGGATGAAGATCCAAAAAATCCAAGCAATGTGCTCTTGCTCTATAGCGGTATCTCCAGGTCAAAGCAAGCAAATGGAGGAAACGTGGGACAGTGGAACCGGGAGCATGTGTGGGCTAAATCTCACGGCAATTTTGGGACGAGCCAAGGACCTGGTACAGATCTCCATCACCTTCGGGCAACAGACGTACAAACGAATAGCACACGAGGAAATTTAGATTTTGATATAGGCGGAAACGAATACAAGGGAGCGCCGGGCAACTTCTACGACAACGACTCATTTGAACCTCATAGCCGGGTGAAAGGAGATGTAGCAAGAATGCTCTTTTATATGGCCGTCCGATATGAAGGCGATGACCGCTTCCCAGATTTAGAATTAAACAACAAAGTGAATAATGGAAGCGCCCCTCTTCACGGCAAAATGTCTGTCCTATTGAAATGGCACAAGCAAGATCCAGTCGATCAAATCGAACGGAATCGTAACGAAATCATCTATCAAACGTACCAGCACAATCGCAATCCTTTCATTGATCACCCTGAATGGGTAAGCGAAATTTGGGAATAAAAAAGAGAGGCACTGCTATGAGCAAGCAGTGTCTCTTTCCAATTAATATCTCTAAAAAAGATGATCATACAACATCAAACACACTTCTCATCCTATAAAGATTCTGATCATTATGTTATGTTTATTCCCCCAATTTACTAATAATAATTCTTTCTATATTGCGATCTAAACAGAAAAATTCTATTTTGATATCATGCTTTGAATCCTTATAGCCTAAAATCTCATATCCCTGATCGTCATTTCTACGATAATAATTTTCACCTAAATAATCATAGATATCTTTTTTAGTTGAATGAATATTTATTGTGTTGTTTATATTACTTTGATTATTTTCTAAAGAGATTGCCACTATTTCTTTTCTATTATTCACTTTAAAATAATTTGAATTTGAAGTTTTAATCCACTCGTTTTCACTATAGTTTCTCTTTATTAATCCCAACTTCAATTCTCCCACCTTTAATTCAGTAAGATTTGTACTTTTTACTTTAAGAAAAGAGATGTGGTTTTTAAGTGGTTGAATGAAGAACAAGCCAATGATGATGATGAAAATAAAGATGATATATAAGATAATTTTTTTCATATCAGTTCCTTCCATATATGATTATATAATGAAACAATATAACATAAATATCATATTTAAATTTACGTATAAATATTTAAGAAAAATCTAATCTAATAAAAAAACACCTTGCATAAGGTGTTTTTTACTTTAGCGGACAGACGAGACAATAATCAAGACTTTCCGATTTCTTCTCAAGCTTATAATACATACAGCAAGTCTTTCGATTTGATGTGTCTAGCAAACTTTCATCTAAATTTAAGCTGTGCTGGAACGGATTTTGCTCCACTCCGAAAAGATCACCCGATGCCTTCTTCAGAAACAAATAATCCTCCCGTACGCGCTCTTTCATTTTAGGCTCTTCCGTTTCTCGCATCATGCTACGGTAAAGAGAATTGATACGTACCGCTACATTTTCCCATAAAATTGAATACGGAAGTCTTGAAGTACGTTTCAATACATCTAAAAGTGGTGTGACACACTGCGTAAATAGCATGCGGACGACCTGTTCTCTCCACTCATGACGATCTCCTTCTAACTGAACAAATGAACAGAGCGTTTCATCTAGCTCAATTTTACGATCTTCTCTAAAGACACACGCCTCTGGTGAAAACCGGTAGACAGCATCATACATCGTCATCAAGTACAAAGTAGAACTAACAGCTAAATAGGCATAGCGTTTTGAAAACATGGACGCCGCCACTGCTATATTCGGTGCATGCATCGCTTCCTTTTCAGCTTCTAATAAACGTCTGATAGATGCTTCTGAAAAAAGCGCAGCAAGTGTGCGATCAGATGTCATTGGTCCATTTGTGATGTGTACCCCGAAATCAAGTAATTCTCTCTCAACCCACTCTGGCTTCATGTCAAAACCCCCATCTTTCGTTTAACGATTTCGCTGTTGATATAACAAATAAATAAAGAACGGTGCACCAATCGCCGCCGTAAACACACCTGCCGGGACATCTAACGGGAGAAAGGCCGTTCTCGCAACTAAGTCTGCCAGCATCACGAGAATACTTCCAACAAGCGCAGATGCTGGAACAAGCGCAATAAAGGAACGACCGATGATCATCCTTGCCACATGTGGCGCCATCAGTCCAACAAATTCAATACCACCTGCGAATGCAACGGCAATACCGGCTAATGTCACACTCATCAGTAGAAAGAATAACCGCTTCGCCTGAACCTTGACTCCGAGACCTGTTGCAAGATCATCTCCAAGCTCCTTTACATTCATCGTTCTTGCCAGCACCATGACAATCGGTAAAATCATCAATACCCAAGGGAGCATTGCGATGACGTCCTTCATTGTAGAACCATATAAACTGCCCGTCAGCCAGATGTATGACTTGGTCGTGGTCATCGTATCGCTGAGCACAAGAGTAAACGTCACACACGCCTTCATAATGGCGGAGATCCCAATTCCCATCAAGACGAGCGTGATCGGCTTGACGCCTTTTTTCCATGAAAGCAAATAAATGAGGCATGATACCGCAAAAGCGCCTGCAATGGCCCACAACGACTGATAAGCAATAGGCACAGTGCCCATCCAAAAGACGATGAACATAATGGCGCCAAACGACGCACCGCTCGTAATTCCTATGATGTCAGGCGATGCAAGCGGATTTCGAATGAGACCTTGTAAAATAAGCCCCGATACCGCAAGTGCCGCTCCCACTAAAACCGCAAGCAGGGTCCTTGGAATCCTCAACGTATTTAATACAAACGTATTTCCCTCGCCTTGTCCGAAGATATGCAGCAGCACATCCGTAGGCGGAATAAACCGGCTGCCCATACAAAGGCTCAGAATAAATAAACCAAAGGCAATGCCTGTCAATAATAGTAAAATTAAAAACGTCCGCTTTGAAAATTGAAATGAAATGCGTCCGCCCTTTGAACGCACTGTATATGTTTTAGCCACCTGTCTTCAACCCCTTGCGCACGAGATAAACAAATAGAGGCGCTCCTGCTACCGCCGTCATGACACCAATCGGTACTTCCTGCGGCATGATCAGAAAACGAGCGGCAAGGTCTGCGACAAGTAAAAGCGACGCCCCTACAACGGCACAATACGGCAGTACCCAGCGGTGGTCAGGTCCAACGAGCTTTTTCACAATATGCGGCACAAGAAAACCAACAAATCCAATGGATCCTGCAACAGCGACGGAACCTCCTGCTAAAAAGACGACAAGTACCCCCATCGTCATCTTCAAAAGAAGCGTACGCTGGCCAAGCCCTTTCGCAATATCATCACCCGATAAAAGGACATTGATCGAGCGGCCAAGAAGCAACGCCACCACAGTCGCCCCAAGAATATAAGGCAGCACAGGCAGCAGCATATCTATACTTCTTCCTGACACTGAACCAGCCATCCAGAACAGGATGCTTTGAATGGACTGTTCATTCACGATTAAAAGTCCTTGAGTAAAGGACGCAAACAGAGCAGATATCGCAGCACCTGCGAGTACAATTTTGACCGGTGTCAGTCCGTCTCTTCCAATGGAGCCTAGAAGAAAGACGAGCATACCTGCAATGGCAGCGCCTAAAAAGGCCGTCCACATATAACCTGTTAACGACTCAGTAGAAAAGAAAACAATCGAAATCACAATAAAAAAGAGTCCACCTGCATTAATACCTAAAAGATCTGGTGCAGCCAGCGGATTCCTCGTCAATGCCTGCATGAGTGCACCTGAAATCGCTAGACTTGATCCAACGACCGTTGCAATTAAAGCTCTTGATAATCTGGATGTCATGACAATGACACTGTTTGGATCTGACTCATCGAACTGAAGAAACGCATGGATAGTGGCTTTGAGGGGAATGGAGGTTTGCCCAAGAGAAATACTGAGCATAAAAAAGACCAACATCAATACGATGAATCCAGCAAATAGCAGTGCCTTGCTTGAATCCTTTTCTAATAAACTTCTCATCTGATTCCCGCTTTCAATCTGTTATGGAAAAAAGGAGAAAATGGCATGTTCACATTTTCTCCTCCGTTCTACTTATTGATCAATTCCTAGACGATCATAAATATCATCAAGCATCATGTTTGCAGCGGTGATTCCGCCAGCCATGTTCCAAGTGATTTCATCGACTTTATGCACTTGTTTCGCTTTCACTGCATCAAGCTGCTTCCATAAAGGATGACTTGTCCACTCTTTATATGCTTTTTCAACTGCTTTATCCTGATCATCCATGAAGTAATAGATCACATCTGCATCCATTTGTGGAATGCTCTCTTTGTCTGTAAGTGTAATGATATCTTGCTTTTTATCTTTGACATTTTTAGGACCTTCAAAGCCTAGCTCTGTTAAAATTGAACCTGCAAACCCAGTTTGATAGATTCTTGCATGATCTGCACGGAAGTTCACCACAGACACACTCATTGGCCAGTTTTTAATGTCTTTCTTTGCTTTTTCTTTGAAGTCAGCGACGCGGTCATCCCACTTCGTCAGCAATTCTTTTGATTTGTCTTGCTTGTTTAACGCTTCACCCATTAAATTCACTGTGTCTTTAAAAGTGAACACTGTTTCTGTTGCAACAGTTGGAGCGATTTCTTTCAGCTGATCAAAAATTTGCTCGTGACGGATTTTTGATGCAATGATCAAATCTGGCTTCAGCTTTTCAATTTCTTCTAAGTTTGGTTGTGTTTCCTGTCCAACAATTTTGACACCCTTTAAATCATCTCTTAAATATTTATACGTAGGTGCTTCAAGCCAAGATTCTACAACACCCACTGGTTTAATGCCCATAGCAACGGCTGCATCCGTTGCTCCTTGATACAACGTCACCACACGTTTAGGCGATCCTTTAATTTCAGTTGAACCGATAGCGCTTTCAATGGTTCTTGTTTTCTCATTACTATCTGACTTGCCTTCGCTGCTATTACTGCCACAAGCCGCAAGTAATACGATGGAGAGCACAACTAATAGCGACCAAAAAGATTTTTTGAACATGTACCTCACCTATCCATTCTATATGTAGTCATATCGTTTGATAACGATTCTCATTATCACACTATGATTTTATCATAGAAAAGGATGGTGTCAATGTAAATTTTTAAGAAAAAGGTAGAGTGTTGACTAGTTGTTCAGGTTAAATGGAACTTTTCCACATTTGGATGGTACACCCAATCTTTTTTCCCGATTCTAGTAAAATGGACAAATGAGTATGGTTTTCTATCACTTGGTAAACAGATTGATTTTTCACCTGCTGATTTGGAAGCGCCAGATATGGATGAAATTTGTCTACGTCGTATAACTCATCCTCGCTTCCAACAAACATGCCATAAGGCTGGTCCAGCCTTGCAAATTGTTTTTGAGGTGCAGATGGCGTTAAGGCAAGAGACATATTGATGGTAATGCCTGTTAAAAGAAGTGGATCTTGTGCAATCACCCATGCTGGGTAGTGAAATCGTACAGCTTCTGAATGCCCCATCAGCCTTCCTTTTGTCATCGCAGATAGCACGAATTTCCAAACTTGAACTGTGGCAAAAGGGACTTGATTAGACTTCGCTGTGTCAGATTTGTAGCCAAATTCAGGAGCAATAAAAAAGTAACCGTCTACTTTTCTTTTTTCATCCCAAGATAGATATTGAAGCAGCAATCCAGCTCCAGAGGAATGACCACAAAGATAAAGTGCTCCTTCGTGCTGCTGTTTGATGACATCCACAACTTGCGAAATATCTTGCCACACGTCAGTGACTTTGGGTGTATCCCCCTTCTTTCCTTCAGAATATCCGTGGCCTCTCAAATCCAGCAGAAACACATTCACGTGAAAATCATGTTGCAATGTATAGGCAATATGCTCATAACCAGCCAAGCTGTGAGCGCCTCCGCCATGAATGATGATCACATTGGTCTGCGTGTTTGTTTCTGATAAAAACGGATAATAAGCAAGACGAATGCCGTCATGTGATTGAATGAACTGTCTTTCTGGAATAGCTACAGGAGCTACTTCCTGCATACTTGTAAATGAGAACGGTTCTGTTTCGTTCATAATTAACTTTTGATCCTCCAATTAGAAACGAGAATGGCTAGAGCATTGCTGGCCATCCTCATGTTCGCATCCTATTTTGTCATATCCCTCAAAGGGAACGTCTTACTCTCAATAATGGCGACAATTTGTTTTAACGCTTGGTTCGCTTCGGGAATAGGGAAGACAGGAAAGACGTGATTCATTTTTGGGTATTCGATATAGTTGATGGGAACACCCTGCTTGTCTGCCATCTCTTTGAATTTCCGGGCATCTGGGAGAAAGAATTCATGAGTGCCAATAAAAACAGAAATTCGTCCTAACGATTTGATTTCTCCATAGATTGGACTGATCAAATGATGTGTTTCATCTGTATCACCTGCATAGGCTTTGCCCGATTCGATTAGTAAATCTAGGTTGAGCATTGGCTCTTTTGGAACCATTTTAGCGATATCAGGATTACTTAATGTCACATCAAGCCATGGTGATAATAGAATCAAGTTTCCAGGCTGCGGAAGACCTTTTTTTGCTAAGTATTGAGCAAAGGCCAACGATAAACCGCCGCCAGCAGAATCACCCATGATGACGATTTTTTCTGGTGTTCCTTTTTCTAAAAGAGCTTGGTAAACTGGGAGAACACTCTCGATTGCATCCATATACTGATGATTCGGTGCTTTAGGATAAACTGGCACATATACCGTACTATTTAATTGCTTCGTCAATCGATCCAAGAAACGCCAATGCCATACGAGCGGCTGCTCAATATAGCCTCCTCCATGTAAAAATAGCACCTGATGATCATCTTGCTGCACATCTGATTTCAACATGTACGTATCGACTGAAAACATGCTGCTTTTGGTGATGTGATATTTCTTTTTCAACTTCTCAGGCAGCACATAAGGTAATTGATTCGCCATTCTTCGTTCCTCTAAATACCCCTCAACATTCAGTTTCTTCTTTGTAAGTACAAGTAACCATTCAACAAACAAACTTTGAATACTTCGCATACGATCGACCCCTATAGATAGAATGATGACAATCAATGTCTAGGAAAAGAATGGTTTCTCTTTTTCTAAAGCATAACATAAGAACTTGTGAATCCGTTAACTGCTTTGGACAGAATACCTTTTCTATACATCTATTCATTTATGAACACCTGTCTATTTATATTATATTTTCTAGATACATCATCATCAATTGTCAATCTTTCAATCATTGTTCATTAATCAACACATATTCAAAAACTGTTCATTTAAACACAAAAAAGACGAGTGTTGACCACTCGTCCCAGATTGTTGACAAAGGGCTAAAATGAACTTGATTTTAGCCCTTTGTCTTCTTTTCAGCGTGATAGAAAACCTTTGCAGTCTAGGAAGGACGAGTACTGGAGCGGAGCGAATTTGACATTCGTGAGCACCGGAGCGCAGGACTGACACCGAATGCAGGGGTTTGTCTACACGCTGAGACGAGTGTTGACCACTCCTCCTTCTTCTTCCTCACTTCACTTCCTCATGCTCATGAGCAGTATCTCTTTTGCTCGCGATAAAGAGTGCACAGGTCATTGCAAGTATGGCCAGTGCCCACCAGAATGTCGATACCGCCTCTTCATGATCAATGATAATCAAACGGATGACAGCTGTGATGCCAATATAAATGAAATAGCGAAGCGGAAAATGAAAGTTGGATTTAAAGTATTTAATAATTAAGGCGATAAATTCAAAATACATAAAGAAGATCAGCAGCTCGCCAAGCATTCCATAATAGCTTTCTCCTTTGTTAAACAATGTTTTATAGACGAATTGCACGATGTACCATGTTTCACTAATTAAGAGTACGCTTAGCGCAATCGCTAGAAAGAACAGGCAGATATTCAGAAGGGCTTGCAGAAGATCAGGTACCTTTTGGAAATTGTTGAATCGTTTCATCAGATTGTTTCCCCATTCCATGATGTTGTTTTTGCTCTCTACATTTTGGTATTCCAAAATCGCAGTACGATGTAGTAGGTATCGTGTTTTTCTACACTTTCAAACTGTCCATGCATTCGGGACATCATCCGCTTGATGCTTCGTTCCCCGAGTCCATTGCTTTCCGGTATGATGTCTGTCTTTTTTATCGCATTGCTCACATGGATTTCAAAGACATCTTGGTCGGATAAAAAAGTGATCTGAATGTCCTTTTCAGGATCTGCGTATTTACGTAAGTTAGACATCACATTATCAAATACTCTGCCAAGCTCCTCGACATTCACATTAATATAGCTATCCGGCATTTCGCCTACAATATGGACCGTGAAATTCTCCTGATGCAGCAGGGCGACCTGATCTGATAGAAGATCATAAATCACTTCTTTCACTGCAACGGTTTCAAGCTCTGACTCGTGCTCTTTATCTAGCAGGAAATAGGCAAATAGATTGTCAGACAGATTCTTTAATTGTAGGGCTTTTCCATACGCACTCGCTATATATTGCTCCTTGCGGGTATCCGCTAGAGCCTCCTCTTTTTTCGCAAATTCCAGATTCATGATGAGTGATGTCAGCGGGGTCCTCATATCATGCGACATTTCGGTCACTAAACTGCGGCTCTCTTCCTGCAGATTATCAATAGCCTGAAGCTTGTCCAAAAAGGCTGTTCTTAAATCCTCAATGCTCTTTGCAATCATGGCCAATTCATCATGCCCCTTCACTGTCATCTCATAATCGAGCTCACCGCCTTCAAGAATATGAATCTCTTGACGGATCGTTTGCAAGTAACGTAGGCTTCGGCGAATGCCAACAAGCACAATCAGGAGAAAAATGAGTGTTGCACCAAGCAGTTCTAGTGTAAAGGCGAGATCGTGATATCGAGAGGAGTAAAATCCGTCTACCATAACCCTACCTTCTCCGTCGCTAAATTGAACCGGGTAAGAATGACGCTTTGCGTAGTCGGTCACCTTTTCTTTCCCATAGGCCGATTCGTCAGCGGCAGAGTAAATCGAGTCATATTGAAGCACTTCATCCTTGTAAACAGTGAGATTAATATAATCTTCTTTTTTCACCCACTCACCGAATGCTTTTCGATCCGTTGAAGTCAGCTCATGTTCTGAAACGTAGCGGCTGAATGTTTGAATGTATCTAGCAGATTCTTCCTTATAGTACTCATCCGAACTTAAATATCCTTCAATCAGGTGATCAGTAATCTTTTGCAGTGTCAAAAAGACAACACCACTTACGATAGCAGCGACCAAAATGAGCAGTGACAGCTTTTTGGTCAGCGTATATTTACGATGTGCCAAACCGGTATCCTCTCCCCCATTCTGTTTTGATATACACGGGACGAGCCGGGTCATCTTCAATTTTGGCACGCAGCTTTCGGATATGCACCATCACCGTATTGTTTGAACAATAAAAATAAGGCTGGCCCCACACGCTTTCATAAATATTTTGAGCAGAAAATATTTTGTTTCGTTTGTTCATGAGCAGTTTTAATATCCGATATTCTAAATCAGATAACTTGATTTGCTGCCCACTTTTCCACACTTCATTAAATTCTTCACTCACCTTCAGGCTACCACCAACTAAATAGGTTTCTTCCTGTTCCTTTTTTTCCTGATAGATGGTATATCTGCGCAATTGCGCCATGACCCTAGCGTGAAGCTCCTCTTCTGAAAAAGGTTTTGTCATATAATCATCTCCGCCAGCGAGTAATCCTTCGGTTTTATCCCATGTACTAGATCTGGCGGTCAAAAATAAAATCGGCACATTTGAGGTGGCTCTTATTTGCTGGCACGTTTCTATACCGGAGATACCTGGCATCATGACATCCAAAATCACCAAATCCAGCGAATCATCTATAACATGCAATGCCTGCTTGCCATTCATGGCTCTCAACACCTCATACCCTGTACGTGTCAGAGATTCCTGCAACAGGTCACCAATATCCTGATCATCCTCTACAACTAATATTCGATGGGTCATATCTCTCTCACCTCATCCTCCATGACTTCATTCTTATATATTATTACTATATATCATCTAGCTATGTGAAAAGATACACCATAAATCTTAAGTGTTTATGAATATGATCAATTGCCATCAAGTTGTCACATTTATTTTCAAAAAATTGGATCTTCATAAATGATTAAGAATTGGCCTGTATATTGATTCATTGAAGGATCTATCTTTAGATCCAATACATGAAAAGGAGCATTAATATGAATGTAAGCAAGGTAGAACACGGACAACCAATGAGTCTCAAAGAACGGGTGCATTTCTTGGATATCGTACGAGGATTCGCCTTAATGGGGATTATTTTGGTCAACTATTTTTTGATTGTGGATTCGGTCAAGGGATTTGAGATGGAGTCTAATGATGTATTTCACAACTTGGTGAATTGGTTTGCTTCAGGAAAGTTCATTACGTTATTTTCCTTTCTATTCGGGGTTGGGTTTATGATTTTTATGGATCGAGCTGCTCAGAAGGTGGACAGTCCGAACAAGCTGTTTGCTCGCAGATTAACGATTCTCTTAGGGATTGGTCTTCTGCATGTCACGTTTGTATGGATTGGAGATATTTTAACCTATTATGCTGTCGCAGGCTTCTTATTGCTTTTCTTTTACAAACGCACAGCCAAAACCATCCAGTACTGGCTGATCACACTCTTTGTGATTCAATTGCTCACGCCTCTTTTCTCAATGCTGCTCAATACCATTAGTACGGGATCATCAGGCAAGCCGGATTTTGCTGATTTCGAGCTGACTAGCCACAACAGTCTGACTTATTTAGCATCTATTGGTGACCGGTGGGCCGATATGGTCACGATGGCTTCCAGCTCATTTTCCACTGTCTATTCGATGTTCTTCATGTTTTTACTTGGTGTGTATTTTGTGAAAATGTCGTTTTTCAAAAACATGGAGACGAAAAAAGCGATTTGGAATCGTATTTGGATGATTTGTACAATCGCTTTTCTTATCACACAAGGCAGTACGATTATGACAGCGGTCACCCCTTTTGAACATACGCCATGGATGAACATTGTCTCTGCACTTGAGCAAAACGGAGGATTAACTGGCAGTATGTTCTATATGAGTTCACTTGCGATGCTGTTTTTGCACGTTCCTCAGCTGCGAGGTGCTTTGATGGTTTTTACCAAGGTCGGACGGATGTCCCTGACCTGCTATTTGCTTCACTCGATCATTGGAACAGTGCTGTTTCTGAAATATGGAGCCGGACTTGCAGATCATCTTCAACCCGCTGGTACGTTCTTCATTGGCATTGGCGTGTATGCCTTCCTTGTCCTTTTCAGTACGTTATGGTTAAAGCGATTTAAGTCTGGACCGATGGAATTTATCTGGCGTCAGCTGACGTATGGAAAGGTCAATAACCAATCGAAAACAAATACATTTCAGGCAGCGAAGTAGAAGTAATAGAAAAAGGCGAATTACGACAGTTCGCCTTTTTTCATGTGTTGAGTTTTTGTGATTCAGATACAATCCGTTCATTTTATATATTGATCCATCATTTCTTGCAATTGAGTCAAATAACTCTCTTTTAATTCATCGGGGTATTCAATTTTGATATGTTTCCCAAATGAGATCAAATAGTGAGTCATATACGATAATTCTTCTTGGTTGTATCCCCCTACAATATAAGGCGTATCATCAATGGTCTCCAATCTCATATTCGGATAATGATTCTTTAAAAACTTCTCTTTCCCTTGTTCCGTTAATCGACATTTAAAAGAGATATCATGATAGGTTTTTTCGTATTCGAGCTGCAGTGCTTTTAATTCTTCCTTCGTAAAAGTGTCTTTCGTTTCTTCTTCGATCATCAAGTCCGTCATACAATCACATCTGTAGATGCCCCACTTTTTATTCTGAACATCATATGCTTCGGTGAACCAAATCCCATTTCGATAAAACAACTCAAGAAATTGTAGCCTGATCCTTTTATGTTCATATTGAGAGTATGTCATCTTCACGATTTGATCTTCCATCATTGCCTGCAATATCAAATCCAAATGATGTTGTTCACTCACTGGTGCGACATGATAGTAATGAATCACATCCAAAATCTCCGTGATCCGATGTTTTCTCTCATCAGACATTGTAGCAAACAGTTTTTGACGAATCTGTGAGTAAGACTTTTTAAATGGTGTTGCTGACAACAGATCTAAGGCTTTAAGAGCGAAAAAAATGGCTTGAACTTCATCTATTTGAAAATAGATCGGAACCAATGGAGATTGATTCACGAGCCGATATCCTCCATGTCTGCCATTTTCAACATAAAAAGCTAAGCCCATGGACTCTAGCTCTTCCATATCTCTTAAAGCCGTACGTTTAGAAATGCCAAATTCAGTTTCTAAATCTTTTAATTGAAATGAATATTTATCACTTAAAAAAATAAGCTCTTGGTTTAAGCGTTCTGATTTTTTCATTTGATTTTCCTTCTGAAAAAGGTGACATGTTTTGTCATCTTTATATTTTATACTCAGTTTATCAAAAGAAAAGGAGCATGTATATGCAAACACTAATCATTAACGCGCACCCAGATTTCACTCATCAAGAAAGTTATTCAAACAAACTGCAAGCACTATTTTTAAAGCAGTTTAAAGAAAGATTTCCTTATGAGGAGCCTACCATTTTACATTTATATGGAACTGAAATTCCTCGTATCGAAAAAGACCAGCTGCTAGGAATTTGGGATAAGCAAGCATCTGAACAATCATTAACAGCTGCCGAAGAAAAAATCGCCGCTGCTTCATCTGCTCTATTGGCTCAATTCAAAGCACATCATCGAATCGTGATTGTATCACCTGTTCATAATTTCAATGTGACGTCACGTATGAAAGATTATATAGATAATATCTTAATTGCGAGAGAAACGTTTAAATATACAGAAAATGGTTCAGTTGGTCTGATGACTGACGATTATCGTGTACTTTTGCTTCAAGCAAGTGGCTCAATTTTCACAAATAATGATCGGTACACACCACTGGAATTTTCATATTATTATCTAAAGGAAATATTCCAAAACTTGATGGGTTTTCATCAATTCCATATTGTCCGGGCACAAGGAACAGCGATTTTAGAAGAAGAAACGATCTTGACATCTGCAGCTGATGATTTGTCTAAAGCTTTTGATGCGTTTTACCAGCCTAGCGGGATGTGAATTAGATTTTTTCAAAACAAAAAGACCAAAAACGTTTGATACCACGTTTTTGGTCTTTTATTATTAACCGATTGAACCTTCCTTTTCGAACTTAATTAATGTTGCTCGAAATGGCTTGAACTAATTAACAATCAAACTTGTCTAACCTTTGATATATCCAATTTAAATATGACTTGTAACGCTTTTGACATACGAATTTGACATATGCAGATGCCGCATAAAATAGTGCTAATTAAAACGCACTTTTAGATATAAACTAAAGAAAACGGAAATAAAGAAATTTTTAAAAGCCAAAAAGAGCCACGAATTAAATCCTTTGCTCTTTTTTAAGACTATTATTTACCTAAAAGACGGATAAATTTACTCAGTTCTTCTTTGGCTTCATCTGTTGTCCCTTCCAGCTCATTCATTAACCCAAACAAATTATCATATGAACTCGCAATTTCCGCTTTAACTTCTGCCAACTCTTGAGCCACTTGTGATAGTGGAATAACTTCTTCTTCTTCAAACGTGTCGACATAACGTGGAATGTTCAAATTGTAATCATTTTCTTTGATTTCATCCAAAGATGCCACATGAGCATATTTCTCAACATCTTTACGGTTACGGTAAGTTTCAATTATTTTGTTAATGTTGTCAGGAGAGAGTTTGTTTTGGTTCTTTCCTTTTACAAACTCATTTGAAGCATCGATAAACAAAATATCTTTATTCTTTCGAGCTTCACGACCTTTGAACACCAGAACACAAGTTGGGATACTTGTGCCATAAAACAAGTTAGCTGGCAATCCAATAACAGTATCTAATAGATTATTGTCGATGATATTTTTGCGGATTTTACCTTCAGAAGCACCTCGAAATAGTACCCCGTGCGGCAATACGATAGCCATTGTTCCAGTTTTATCTAAATGGTAAAGTCCATGCAGTACAAAAGCATAATCTGCCTTAGATGCAGGTGCTACACCATAACCCTTGAAACGTGTATCTTTTTCTCGATCAACGTCTTTTGTATCCCATTTATGAGAATATGGTGGGTTTGATACGACGGCGTCGAACTTCAAAGGAATTTGTGTGCCATCTTTTTCGGCAAATGGCCAGTCAGCATCCAGTGTGTCTGCACGTTTCAACTCCATATTGCGATAATTTACCCCATGCATCATCAAGTTCATACGAGCTAAGTTATAAGTCGTCGTATTCAACTCTTGGCCGTAAAACTCAACGCTTCCTTCTTCATCACCATTTGGTAATTCTTTTTGGACTGTTAAAAGAAGTGAACCTGATCCCATTGTAGGGTCATAAACACGGAATTGACCGCCAGTACCATCTGCATCATTCGTGACAATTTTCGCTAAGATTTGACTAACTTCATGTGGTGTATAAAATTCCCCTCCTTTTTTACCAGCATTTGCAGCAAATTGTCCAATTAAGTATTCATAAACGTCACCCAAAATGTCGTGCCCTGAATCGTCTTTGAAAGTGAACTCGTTAATTATCAACACGATATCATTCAAAGCCTTTGCACGTTCGTTTGTACTTGAACCTAGACGTGTATCCCCAAGGTTAACATCTGAAAATACATTAGCAAAATCAGCTTCGGCAATCGCGTTACGTTTGGCATTTGTATTGAACGAGTCAAACATATCTTGGAAGTCACTAGCTTTGATTTTGTGATTTTCGATTTTTGATACGATTTTGTCCCAAGTGTAGGCTGGGTCAATCGCATATCCGATGCCTTTACTAATTTCCTCAAGATAATCTTCTTTTTCAGTCTCATCTGTCACTTCGTAGAACTCTTCCAAACCATTGATTTTTAAGTATTCATCTTGATTTTCTGATAAGTAGCGATAGAACATAAATGGTAAAATATAGTTCTTGTACTCACTTGCATCCATTGTCCCACGCAGTTTGTTAGCCATTCCCCATAGCTTTGATGTAATATCTGCTGCATTACTCATTTGTGTCATCTCCTTTTCTTATATAAACATTTGTTGAAGTAGTGATTTTTTCAAATTTTTAATCAGATTTAGCTCACGCCGATGAAGGGTGATTAGGTTGTCTAGGTTTACAAAGAAGCCAATAATCTCCTTCTGCTCATCATGTGAAGGAACAGTTATTTGAATATCCAAGAAATCCTTCTCATGGATGCGCCATTGCCCATATACAACACCTTGGCGGAACCGTAACATCTTCCCGATAAAATCTTTTCTAGTAGAAAGTATCCCAATAAATTGACTTTCCATCTTATTTTTGGAAGAAAAAACACTATAAACCGGTGAAATTACAGCTTTCCCAGTTTTATTAAAGCCAATTGAACCAGTTTCAAGATTATTTGAACTATAGATAAAGTCACCGAGTTCAGTTTTCTTATACTTCTTATTAACATCTTTCACCAAGAAATTTCTGTCGTATCTATCAACTTTCGGAGTAACTCCTGTACCTTGAACAAAAGACATTAATGAATATTCCTCATTTTCAGGTATTTGTTCGTTGCGTTCCTCCAGCATTTCCCCCAGCCTATGCTGTTCCCAAGCATCTGTAAAACCTGCAAAGCGAATTTCAGGAACATTGGCTCCATCTTTCGGAAACATTTTTTGCAGTAGACTCTTTTTCATATCCTTCAGCAGTTCCAACTTACGCTGATGAAGGGTGAGAAGGTAAGATAACTCAGTAAAAAAATCTCCTATTTTTTTCTGTTCGCCTAGAGAAGGTGACGAAACTACCCACTCTTTTACCTCATGCATTGGGACTAAATTTGTCATCGCTGATCCGGGATTAGCCTCAGTAAATTTTCGCTGCATATTATCTGAGCGAATCCATTCAAGAAAGTAATTACTATTTGTCACCTCTGTATTAATTTTAAATCGAATTAAAGCTTGATTAAAAACTCCTTGTTTAATTCCATTGGGTACTCTTGAGATGCGCCCTATTGTTCCAGCACCGCTCATAATAAAGTCACCTTCACTCAACACAAATTTACGAAGTTCATCAAACTTGTCTTTTGTGATGTTATATCTTGTTTCCCATTTATCATAGATTGCATTCTGTTGCTCATACACCACATAATCACTTTTTGGGACAAATAATTCTTTTTTCAATGCACTTCCAAATGGACCACGGCGAATACCCTCTCTAATATCTAATAACTCAATAAACTTTCGCTCTTCCCAAGCATCTGTAAATCCTACGAATCTGATTTTTGGTGATTTTGTTATTTTATCGCCCATTTCCGATCTCCTTTCTTTAATCTGCATAATTTTATCACCTGACTACTCTCCCTTCTTAATTTCGTCGGCCATTTCGTAAAATGCTTTACGGAATTCAATGCGATATCTTACCCAGCTCAATGCTGCAATCTTTTCAACGGCGATTTCTTTATAATCAGCTCTTGCGTCATTCATAATAGCGGTTAACTCCCCTTGTTTATCCATATCTTCTTGACCTAATCGGTGTTTCTTAATCAAGTTTTCAAGTTCCTTAGGCTTTGTACTGTTATCAAGTCCCCAAGTACGGATAAAGTTCGTTACAAGTTGGATATTCGTATCCTTTTGTGCTTGATCCATTGCTTGATTCATTTTTTCAACACTTCGAGGTGCTGGATAATGATCAAATTCAAACTCTTTGGAGAAAATCTTAGATACAAAATGACTCACCTTAGATTTTTCTTTTTCATTGTCAGACTTGGCGATTTCAACTTGGATTTCATCACGTGTACTTTCAGCTTTCGACATTTCGTTCGCATGAACTTCGTCAGCCATTCGGGCGATCAAATCAATCAAATAATCGTAGTTGATGGTTACATCGTGAATATGAACCATCGAGAGATTGACTTGCGAAATATCAATGTCTTCTCGCTTTGCACGTCGTTCTTTCAACTCACCAGCAATGACAGTTGTTAAAATAACTTCCTGCTCTTCAGTAATACCTAGACGTTCATAGAACTCTTCAGGATTATCATAGGCGGATATAGGATTTTTGTCATCGTCTTCGGTATATTGTTTCAACTGACTTAACAAACGATTATACTCTTTCAGATTCTCAAAGACTTCATCCTGTGCTTTTTCACTTGGTGGTAATTGTATAAAATCGTCTGTGAGTGTGGAAAGCTTCTTGATGACTTCTTGCAAATCAGCTTGGACCTTGCTAAATGGTTTAGAAGTGATACCAGACTCTTCGTTGCCTTTCTTCAATTCTTCAAGTGGAAGCTGTTCGTCGGCAGATGCACGATTTGAATAAATAGCAAAAGCCTTATTCATTTCATACTCGTTTTGCTCCGGCCAACGATAATTCACGACATTTCCCCATGGCTTTTCGACAGCGTTATGTATTCGATTTGTACGTGAGTATGCTTGAATCAAGCTCCCACCTTTAAGCGTTCGATCAATATAGAGCGTATTCATCTCAGGCGCATCAAAACCGGTCAAAAGTTGATCCACAACGATGACCAAATCTAAATAGTTCCCATCATCAGCTGTCTTTTTCAAACGTCTTGCTAAGTCTTCTGTATAGGCTTTCACTGTCGTCATATCAAAAGCTGTGCCAAACGTTGCATTATAGGCTTTGATAGCTCTGTGCAAGTTCTCGTTCGTTTTCAGTTGATGAATACTATTGGATGTATCTGCCGAGAAACTCACCGCAACTTTTAATCGTTGATCTGCTGGACGATTCGCATTCTCTTCAGCAAACTTATCGAAATATTCCATCGCTCTTGGTGTACTTGGTTTATTACCACCAACGTGGACTGTAAACAAGGCATTATATTTACGCTCATTTGAACGTTTCTTCCAGTTATCGAAGATGTCTTTCACTACTAAGTTCACATGTTCTGGACTATAGTCGTAAACACTACCACGAATATTATCATCAATATCATCTTCGGTGGGATCTTCGGGAGCTTCGATCGTTTCCTTAAATTCAACGTTAAACCCTAATACGTTTTTATCTGCAATCGCTTCTTTAATGGTATATGCATGTAATAGTTCACCAAAGATTTCTCGTGTTTCCGGGAATTTTGGTGTACCAGTATAACCAACCCAAGCAGAATTAGGAATTGTTTTTCGAATCGTTTCAAGCATCCCTTCATTTTCAGTACCATTCCCAGTTGAACGGTGGGCTTCATCTACGATAAAAAGAATATTTTCATTCAGTGGCTTGAAGCTGTCCCGCACTACATAACGTGACATTTTTTGGATACTTGTCACAATGATGTTCTTATCGCTTTTTTTCGTTAGTTTGCGATGAAGGTCTGAAATATTAGCTGTGTCACCCACCACACCAGTTTTCCCTTCAAAACCAGCAACAGGATCATAGGCTTTATAAGCATCTGCTGTTTGGTTGGTAAGTGCGATCCGGTCAACCAAGAAGATCACTTTATCTACATTAGATAGACGGCTTGCAAGCCACGCTGTCTTAAAACTTGTGATTGTTTTACCTGAGCCTGTCGTGTGCCAAATGTATCCTAATTTACCACCATCATATTTAAAGTCAAACTTTCTAACTTTATCAAGCACACGCTTTGTGGCATAGACTTGATACGGACGCATGACTTTGATACTTTCTTTGTTTTTTGTACCATCTAGTACCATGTAACGTGTTGCCAAATCATGGGCCATTGGAATGGACAACACCTTATCCGCAAACGTCTTCCATGATCGAATAGGGCGAGCATCATCTTCGTTTTGCCAGTTGAAAGCAAAAGCTCGGTTAAAGTTTTCGAGTGGGGTATTTGCCATATAACGAATATCAAACGGTGTCATCGCGATTAAAATCTGCAAAGTTGAAAAGATACCGCTGAATTGTTTTTCAGCTATATACTGTTCCATCTGATTTAAAGATTCCGTAGCGCTATGAAGTGCTTTCTTTAATTCAATTTGAATAATCGGCAAACCATTAATGAGCAACGTCACATCAAACCTGCGATTCTGCTTACCATCAACAACTTTTGGTCGTTTAATTTGATTCACTACTTGATAAACGGTATTCCCGCCACCGACTTGGGCTTGGTCGAATACTGTCAAGAACACATGCCTACCATTATCAAGATCAACTTCAATTTCGGAAACACCATTAACGCCATACAAAAACTGTCCGGCTTGATAAGGTGATTCGATACTAGTGATGATTTTCTTCACTTGGTTAAATTCAGTAACAGACAAGGGTTCATCTAATCGAGCGCTATTGTTTTGTTCTAGGATTATTTTAAAGTTATCCCAAAGTTGTTCAGTTGTTTTAATGTTTTTTTTGTATTCCCATTGTTTTACTCCACCGATTTTGGTCAAATAATCGATCACTTCATTTTCAAATGCTAATTCCGATTGACTCTTCATTTCATTACTCCCCCTTTAATGTTTCTTCTATTACCGAGCTCGTAAACTGCCCTATCAAGTCTGCGTATTGGCTCAGCTTATTTTGTAGCTTCATTGTTTCTACGTAAATAGTGCCTATTTTCTTCTGTTCCTCGATCGGAACAACTGGAACGATCATTTCCCCAAGGACACGAAGCGGAATTCTTAGAATAGGACCACTACCCTGTGACCCCCTTTCTTTTTGCTGCTTCACATCTTTATGAGCATTAAACAAGTAAAGAAAATATCTTTTATCAAGTTGTTCGCTATCAAACTCTATTTTCGTAAAGTTGAGGGACAACACTTTACCAACATTATTTTCACCAACAATGGTGGCTAGCTGTAATGAGTTACTGATAACAACATCACCTTCATTTAACGATAGATTTTTTTGAGGTTTAGCCTTTTCTTCAACAGCTACGTCCTCACGATGATAATCAGCTTCAAAAGACGCTTGGTCATAATACTTTATTTCTTGAGTTTCAAATTGCTTTTGTGCTCTTGTTGGATTAATACCGGGAACGAATGTTACGAATTCATTTAATTTTCTTTTCTTCAAATAAATCGCCCCTAATCACAGATATGATTTTTCGAAATATCTCCATATTACAAATTAAAACATATAAAGATTGCTTCGTCAACGATAATATGAAATATTTATATATTTCATATTATCGTTTTTAAAAAAGCTCCTGAAACTATTTTGTAATTACCGTTTCTTTACTCTTCCGCACCAATTTGTTAAAGCATCATTGCGAAAATGTATCCCTATTCAATGTCATTTTTGTTACCACAAACGGCCTCAAACAGCTAATACCAAATTGCTCATGCACAATTTTAAAATCCCCAAAAACAAAATCCCGGTGTGCTTAAGGAGAAAACTCGAAATTTGTTTCTAAGCACTCTGGGGCATAAATCGATCAAAACAACAGCCGACATTTATCTAGTTATTACTGAAAAATAGAAGAAGACGAACTTCAAAGGTTCGCCGTCTACACTATTCAAATCCTTGATAAATAAAAGGTTTTTAAAATTTAACCCGATTGAACCATCCATCTCAAGCTTACGTTCTCTTGTGGTCGTGATTCCCACGTTTTATATTTGTTATCCCACACTCTCATCTGCTAGTATACTATTTTTTATGACCAATGCTGCCGTTTCACGCGGATGACTAAGAGGAAAATGATGACCATATGGAACAAAATCAACCTTACCAAGATGCGATGGAGCAGAATAGCCTTTGTCATACTCCCCCCAAATCATATGTAGATTATCCTTTGTTACTTCATTGAAATCACCGTGATCGTTTTTTAATAGTAAATGGTTAAGCTGTACCGTCGTATTTAAAATTCTAGGAGAAGTAAAGCTGTTTCTGATTTTTTCAATATAATGTTCAGGGATGCTCTCCGTCCTTTCAAACAAACCATTACTTAATAAATAACGCTCTATCATATTAGGAGTTGCCAATTTTAAAGACCATTTGTTCACCAATTGAGGAACATTTGGCGATTTAGCATTATTTTTAGCAACAGGCGGCTGAAGTAAAGTGATTGAATACTTCTTATCTATGTACCCTTGTCCCAATGCTTCCAGTAAGATAAACGCACCGAATGAATGACCAATAAGATGTGCACCATTTGTCGCTTTCTCCAATAACTTTTTCACTACATTCAAGTAGATATCTAGAAGGTTTTTCTCTCGTTTAAAAGGGGAACGTCCTAAGCCAGGAAGATCCAAGATCCATACAGGCTGACCCGTTTTTTCATGAAGTTCTTCTGCTAAAGGAGATAAATCCTCTCCATCACTCAATAAACCATGTAATAAAATAAAAGGTTTCCCCTCTCCTTGTAATTGGTAAAGGGTGTTATTTTCACATAATGTTCGTTTAAAAAAATGATGATGCTGGACGTTTTGATGCATCATTCGATAATCCAGATCAGCTACTACGGCAGGTAAAAACTTTATGACACTCGTCTTCTTGAACCAATCTCCTCCCATCATTTTTTTCGTTGAAGCATTTGAAAATGTTCTTTTTGTCATAAAATTCAGTCCATCAGAAGGAATGTTTGTTATTTTACTGACTCCACTTTTCATTATTGTTTTCATAAGCGGCATTGGGACAGAGATTTTTGGTGCTCTCATATTCATACTTTCCGACATCGCACTTAATAATTCGGCAATGTTCTGATCGTGCTGTTTGTCTTCAACAAGTGTATATGTTTGAATAGCCGGCTGTTCGATCCTGAGAACCTGCACAATAAACTTCGCAAACTCATCGTTTGAAATCAGTGGCAGCCTATATCCCTTACCTCCAGGAATCACTGGCATGAGCCCTCTTCGCATACTCGTCACAAGCAAACCTAATCCTGCTATCTGCTCTGTACTCCCTGTTTTACTACTGCCGACGACAGTTGGCGGATTGATGATAGACAGCGGATAACCTAATGCTGATGCCTGTTGACGGATATAAAGGTCTGCTAAAAATTTTGTTCTCTCATATGGATTTTTGATGTTCAAATAATGGTTTCCTTCTTTAAACACATCAATGGCAATCTTGCTATTTTCATCATCAAAGGGGCTCATATAACCGACAACATGAATAAATCGCTGCAAGCCCTTCAATTGATGAATACTTTTAGCTAATTCACCAATGTATTTGGCGCCATTTAAAAAGACGGAAGCTGCCTCTTTACTGGTTGCTTGAATATCCATGGGTCCTCCTGCGTGAATCAGCACATCCGTTTTCAACACCATCTCCATATCTTTAGCACTTAGACCTAAATCCATTTTCGTCAAATCACCTTCAATAAAGTGCATCACTTCCTGTTTTAAAATGCCTCTTTCTTGAAAAATACGTGTTGCTTTACTTTTCGACCTCACTAAAAGAAGAATGTTCACATCCTCTTTGGCTAATTCTTCGACTAATTGCTTTCCGATAAACCCTGTTCCACCCGTTAAAAATACTGTTTTCATGTGAAATCTCCTTTTTAGTACTATTCAGTACTAATTTGATGTAAAAAAAATGCTTCTTTATCGAAGCAAGTTAAATAAATGATCTGCTGTTTTTGTGATGACAGTGGCATCCTTCAATGTTTCTGAAATAAATAACGCTCCTTCAAGATTTGTCATAAAAAGTGATGCCACTTCATCAATATGAATCGTCTTTCTGAATTCTCCATTCTCTACCCCTTGTTTTAGTAACAGAGAAACTTTCTTTTGTAATCCTGTAAAAAAAAGACCTATTTTTTCTTTTATTTGTGTGGCCTGTGCAGGACTTTGAATATAAAGAGTAATAAATGGACAGCCGCCCTTATACTCTCTCGACTGAACGCCTTGTGATAATTGCTTTAAAAACATTTGGGTACGATCTTCAACTGAAAATTGAGTCTGAGACATTACGTCGTCTATTGCAGCTTGATACATATCAATCCAATAATCAACGACCCCTTCTAATAATTCCTCCTTATTAGAAAAGTGATAGTACACATTAGACTTTGACACTTTGCTTACACGAACTAATTCATCCATACTTGTATAAGCAAACCCTTTTTCTAAAAATAAAGTTGCAGCTACTTCAAGTACACGTTTTTGATTCATTAATTTTATCTTTGTCATAATTAGAACTATACAGTACTAAATTAAATGTGGCAAGTATTTATGATCATTTAGAAAAGAGTTTGATGAAAAAGTTTTCTCAATGCGGTCAAACGCAAATGAGGAAACAAACAATAAGAGAGTTTCTTTTAATTATAATCTTCTCCTACCATTAAAGTACTATACTTTGTTTTAAATTTCTCATACTTTCTCTCATCCTTAAATAATAAGAATGCCCCTCTGTCATCATAAATATGATAAATAAAATCTTTATTTATAAAGAATATTTCAGGATAACTACTATATTTGTCATTGAACCTCGGAGCCATACTTTTAAAATCTTGATTACATATTGCCTTGATTATTTTCTTGTACTCTATATGCTGTTTTTTTGTTTCTAAAGAATATTGAATGACTTTTCCATTCTCATCTTTATAATTTTTTACATTGAGTCTATATTTATTAATTTTTTTTGAATACTTACTATATACTCCTATCGGCCTCTGTAATGAATGCTCGCTTCGAACAATTGTGACGACAAACAATAAATCGTTCTCCCCAAAAAGTTCATCAAATATACTTATTGCAACATTATAAACCTTATTAAAATATTGAGGATTTAAATTGCCTTGATCATTAAACTGATACATTTCTTTTTCGAGTTGAATATGAAGGCTTAGAGGTAACTCGTCAAAGGAATCATTAATTAAATCAATATTGAATTCACTTTGTATATAATCTAGGTGAACCATATCTCATTCTCCTTTCATTCTTTTATGTACAATTCTTATTTTATAATTACTCGACCACTTTTATTTAGTGTAGCTATACGCTCTCCGAATTTATTCATTAATTTGTAGTAACTTCCTCCATGAGCATTCCCTTTCCCAAGATCTCTTGAAATGGATCAACCAGATGTAGGATCTTTCCACTCTTGTTTACCTTTAACCTTCTTAGTGAAAAGAAAAATTTTAACTCCAGTATCATTCAATAAAGATTTTTACATATTTTAGTCAACTTAGATGTAACCAATGAAATAGAAAAAGACGAACTTAAAAAGTTCGTCTCCTACACTAAAAGGTCTCTTGACCGGCACAAATTCGGCACGCTTCATCAACCTCTTATATCAATCATTTTCAATCCTCTGTATTAACCAATAGAACCTTCCATCTCAAACTTAATCAAACGGTTCATTTC
Source organism: Bacillus sp. 2B09 (assembly GCF_003946835.1). Taxonomy (NCBI): domain Bacteria; kingdom Bacillati; phylum Bacillota; class Bacilli; order Caryophanales; family Bacillaceae; genus Bacillus; species Bacillus sp. 2B09. The sequence continues at coordinate 188,016 of NZ_RPSG01000003.1, read as the reverse complement.
AACGGCGTATTCCATTGGTAGTTCTTTTGTGAATGGCTCGATGAAGCCCATGACGATCATTTCTGTTGCTTCTTCTTCAGAAATTCCGCGGCTCATCAAGTAGAATAGCTGCTCTTCTGATACTTTCGATACCTTCGCTTCGTGCTCTAATGAAATGTTGTCGTTTAAGATTTCATTGTAAGGAATCGTATCAGATGTTGATTTGTTATCCATGATGAGTGTGTCACACTCGATGTTTGAGCGTGCACCCTCTGCTTTGCGTCCGAAGTGAACGATTCCGCGGTATGTGACTTTACCGCCTTGTTTGGAAATCGATTTTGATACGATCGTTGAAGATGTGTTTGGTGCAAGGTGAATCATTTTTGCACCTGCATCTTGATGCTGACCTTTACCTGCTAGGGCAATACTTAATGTCATACCACGAGCGCCTTCACCTTTTAAGATGACAGCTGGGTATTTCATTGTCAGCTTAGAACCGATGTTTCCATCAATCCATTCCATTGTTGCATTCTCTTCACATACTGTACGTTTTGTCACAAGGTTGAAGACGTTGTTTGCCCAGTTCTGAATCGTCGTATAACGGCAGTAGCCGCCTTTTTTGACGATGATTTCAACAACCGCACTGTGAAGTGAGTTTGTTGTGTAAACTGGAGCTGTACAACCTTCTACGTAATGCACGTGTGCGCCTTCATCAACGATGATCAGTGTACGTTCGAACTGACCCATGTTCTCAGAGTTGATTCGGAAGTATGCTTGAAGTGGTGTATCTACTTTTACGCCTTTTGGTACGTAGATGAATGAACCACCAGACCATACAGCCGAGTTAAGCGCAGCAAATTTGTTGTCAGTCGGAGGAATGACTTTTGCCCAGTGCTCACGGAAGATGTCTTCGTTCTCTTTTAATGCACTGTCTGTATCTTTAAACACAATGCCTAGATCTTCAAGATCTTGCTTCATGTTGTGATACACAACTTCAGATTCGTACTGAGCAGATACACCTGCTAAGTACTTTTGCTCTGCTTCTGGGATCCCAAGCTTATCAAAGGTTTGTTTGATTTCTTCTGGTACTTCATCCCAAGAACGCTCAGAGCGTTCTGATGGTTTTACGTAGTACGTAATTTCATCAAAGTTTAATGCATTTAGATCTCCGCCCCATTGTGGCATCGGCATGTTGTAAAAGTGCTCAAGAGATTTCAAACGGAAGTCGAGCATCCACTGAGGCTCTTCTTTCATACGAGAAATTTCTTCAACGATCTCTTTTGTCAGTCCGCGCTCTGAACGGAAAATGGAAACGTCTTTATCAGAAAAGCCGTATTTATATTCACCAACATCTGGCATTTTTTTAGCCATCCATTTTCACTCCAATCTTATGATTTGCCGTTATCTTCGGCAGATGCGCCTTTTTCAAGCGCCTTCCAGGATAATGTTGCACATTTGATGCGCGCCGGGAATTTTGCGACTCCCTGCAGCGCCTCAATGTCACCAAGATCAATGGAATCGTCGTATTCTTTTCCTAGCATCATATCGGAGAAAATCTGAGACATTTTCAAAGCTGTTTCAATATCTTTCCCTTTAATCGCCTGCGTCATCATAGAGGCAGATGCCATCGAAATCGAGCATCCTTCTCCTTCAAATTTCGCATCGATGACTTTTTCGTCTTCGATTTTCATCGTGAGACGAATGCGGTCACCACACGTTGGGTTGTTCATATCGACGACAATGCTGTCGTTTAACACACCTTTGTTCCTCGGATTTTTATAATGATCCATAATCACTTGTCTGTACAGTGTGTCTAAGTTTACATTAAAAGACATTCGTAAAATACTCCTTTGTCTTACGGAGCGCTGCCATGAGCTCGTCAATCTCCTCTTCTGTGTTGTACAGATAGAAGCTTGCTCTTGCAGTCGCTGATACACCAAGCCATTTCATGAGCGGCTGTGCACAGTGATGTCCAGCACGAATGGCGACACCTTCCGTATCTAGAACAGTTGAGGCATCATGAGGATGGACGTCGTCTAAGTTAAACGTCACAAGTCCAGCTCGGTGCTGCGGTCCGTAAACCGTGGCACCTTCAAGCTCCTTAAAGCGCTCAAGTGCGTAAGTCGCAAGCTGATGCTCGTAACGGCTGACTTCCTCCATACCGATGTCATTTAAGAAATCAATCGCTTTTCCGAGTCCAACTGCTCCTGCAATAATCGGTGTTCCCGCTTCAAATTTCCACGGCAGCTCTTTCCATGTAGAATCATATAGATCCACAAAGTCGATCATTTCACCGCCAAACTCAGCAGGCTCCATATTATTCAAAAGGTCCTTCTTCCCGTAAAGAACACCAATGCCAGTCGGTCCACACATTTTATGCCCAGAGAAGGCGAAAAAGTCGCAATCCAAGTCCTGAACATCAATTTGCATGTGCGGGGTGCTCTGGGCACCATCGACGACGATAATTGCACCGTGATCGTGAGCAATCTTTGCGATGTCTTTAATTGGGTTGATGGTTCCTAATACGTTTGAGACATGTGTGACAGCAACGATTTTCGTTTGATGTGTGATGGTTTGCTTCACATCTTCAAGCGACAGCGTGCCGTCTTCCTGTAACGGAATATATTTCAATGTGGCGCCAGTTGCTTTTGCTGCCTGCTGCCAAGGGATGATATTCGCATGATGTTCCATATGCGTAATGACGATCTCATCGCCTTCTTTAAGGTTTGCTCTAGCATAGCTGATTGCCACTGTGTTCAGTGCTGTTGTTGTACCTCTAGTAAAAATAATCTCCTGGACAGAAGAAGCGCCAATGAATGCTCGAACTTTTTCTCTTGCACCCTCGTATGCGTCCGTTGCTTTTGTGCCAAGGGTATGAACACCCCGGTGGACGTTCGAGTTGTAAGACCGGTAATACTCATTCATTGCATCAATGACAACTCGTGGTTTTTGAGATGTCGCTGCACTGTCCAAATACACCAAATCATGTCCGTTCACTTGCTGATGAAGGATTGGAAACTGCTCACGAACGTCTTTGATATTCATTATTTTACTTTCCTTTCAATCACAGAAACGAGCTGCTTTTTAACTCCTTCAATCGGCAGTTCTTTGACGACTGGATTTAAGAAGCCATAAATGACAAGTCTTTCTGCATCTTCTTTGGAAATCCCACGGCTCATGAGGTAATAGAGTTGAATTGGATCCACACGCCCAACAGACGCAGCGTGTCCTGCTGTTACATCATCTTCATCGATTAAAAGAATTGGGTTAGCGTCACCGCGTGCTTTCTCACTCAGCATGAGAACACGAGATTCTTGCTCTGCATTTGACTTCGTTGCGCCATGCTCGATTTTACCAATTCCGTTAAAGATAGAGGATGCTTGATCCTTCATGACACCATGCTTCAAGATATACCCTTCAGAGTTTTTACCGAAGTGGATGATGCTTGTTGTGAAGTTTTCCGTTTGATTCCCGCGGCCAACAACAACTGATTTCGTATCTCCGAATGTACCGTCGCCCATAAGCTTTGTGATGTTTTCAGACACAACGTCTCCATCATTCATCAGACCAAGCGCCCATTCGATTTTACTGTCACGACCATTTGCCATACCACGTCTATTCACATAGACTGTCACACCTTCTGCAAGGTTATCCACTGCACCGTAAGTGACGCGGGCATTTGCACCTGTGAAGACTTCAGACACGATATTGAAGATCGCTTCTTCTGGTGTTGCCGTACTGATGTAGTTTTCGACATATGTCACAGCACTATGATCGTCTGCTACAACGATGACATGGTTGAACAACGTTGTTTCGTCATTTTCATGAAGATAAACGGCTTGAATTGGTGCTTCAAGCTCTACGTTTTTCGGTACATAGAGGAAAGCTCCGCCATTCACTAAAGCAGCATGTAGAGCTGTTAGTTTGTGCTCATCCACTTTCACTGCATCAGTCATGAAATATTTCTTCACTAGGTCTCCATGTTCGCGAATCGCAGTATGGATATCAGTGAAGATCACGCCTTTGTCTTTTGCTTCAGTAGAAAGAGACAAGTATGCTGGCGTTTGATCACGCTGAATGTAGACTGTCTTATCTGTGTCCTCTAAATCAATAAGAGACTTCACTTCTTCAGGAAGCTCTTCTAAAGATCCAAATGGCGCACTTTCGACTGTATGCTGTTTGAAATTGGTTAAATTCCATTTAGAAATATTCGTTTTGTCAGGCTTTGGCATTGGAAGGTCTTCTGCTTTTTCAAGAGCCTGTAAGCGAAGGGAACTCATCCATGCCGGTTCCTGATGCTTCTCGGAGAAGCTTTTGACATAATCTTGATCTACTGATAATTTCGTTTCTAATGTCATCAATAATCCTCCTAACGCTTACGCTTCTTGACCAACAGTTTCGTCTTCAATTCCTAACTCTTTTTTAATCCAGTCATAACCTTCTGCTTCTAGACGCTGCGCGAGTTCTGGTCCGCCAGATTTCACAATACGTCCTTGCATCATAACATGAACGTGATCTGGTGTGATGTAGTTCAATAAACGCTGATAGTGAGTGATCATTAAGCAGCCGAAGCTTTCGCCGCGCATTTTATTAATTCCTTTAGAAACAACTTTCAGCGCATCGATATCAAGACCAGAATCGATTTCGTCAAGGATGGCGATTTTTGGTTCAATCATCATTAATTGAAGAATTTCGTTACGTTTTTTCTCCCCGCCTGAGAAACCTTCGTTTAGGTAGCGTTGTGCCATATCTGGGTCCATTTCAAGGAATTCCATGTTTTCGTCCATTTTGCGGATGAATTTCATGAGAGAGATTTCATCGCCTTCTTCTCTGCGTGCGTTAATAGCCGAACGAAGGAAGTCTGCATTTGTCACACCACTAATTTCAGATGGATATTGCATTGCAAGGAAAAGACCCGCTTGAGCGCGCTCATCTACTTCCATTTCAAGAACATCTTCGCCATCAAGCAAGATGCTGCCTTTTGTCACTTCATACTTAGGGTGGCCCATGATAGCAGCAGATAAAGTAGATTTACCTGTACCGTTTGGTCCCATTACTGCGTGGAATTCTCCACCTTTTATTTCTAGGTTTACACCTTTTAAGATTTCTTTCCCTTCAATCTCAACGTGCAAGTCCTTAATTGTTAATGTCGAAGCAGTCATATATCGATACCTCCAAAATAATCATTATTCTCAATTTATTCTCATTCTAATTTTATAACAAATTAAAAGTGAATACAACACATTCACGACAAGCGTGAGAGGATGCTCTCAAAATTCTAACAAAAAATACAGGTAGATAAAAGGATTTATGTCGAAAAGACTGTTTTCATAAAGAAAGGACGGGAAACTATTCTCCCCGCCCCTTAGCTATCAATAGCCTCGTATATTCATTTTTGCGAGCTGTCTTTTCTCATCTCGATAGGACTGCTCTCGTTTAAGTTCTACTTTCATTCGTAAGTCATGGTCTCTTTCGTACTCTGCATAACTCATGCCATGAGATTGATGCATGGCCTTTTCCATCTCGGCGGTATAATCCAATCCCAGTGTACTCTGGTCCGAACAAATAATAAACCATTCCCTTCTTTGAGTGTAGCTTCATTGTATCAAAGACATGCGGCTTCACTCAAAAGGGATATAGCGCGCTATGCTGGCATATTTTCTCACACTAAAGGCTGAGAACGACTCAACTCCCTGAGATGGATAAATACCATCTTATCCTTCCCTTAATGCGTCTGTCCTCCAAATTCGTCAATACATTGCTGAACAACTGTGATACCTTGACTTAGCGCAGCACCGCCGCCAAACGCTGCCGCCACACTGACGACCTCCAGCAAATTCTCTTCTGTTGCGCCTTGGTCGAGCGCTCCCTTTGTATGATAGATCATGCAATATTCATCTTGTGCATGAATGCTGATGCCAAGGGCAATCATTTGTTTTTCTTTTTGTGTTAAGGAATCGCTCTGAAAGCACTGCTCCGTAAATTCATTAAATTTCTTGCCAAACACCGGCATTTTCTTCTGAAATTCACCCATTGCCGTTTTATAATCCGTCAGTGATTGTTGCATCGATCCGCTCATATGTTGTTCATTCATCTTCATTCCATCCCTTCAAGTCATTTGTTCGTTTTTATTATGAGCGAGATTTGAAAAAATACACAAAAAAACCTCGCTTTGATGAAAGCGAGGTTGCAGATTATTGACAAAGGGCTAAAATGATCTTTATTTTAGCCCTTTGTCTTCTTTTTTCAGCGTGATAGAAAACCTTTGCAGTCTAGGAAGGGCGAGAACCGGAGCAGAGCGAATTTGACATTCGTGAGCACCGGAGCGCAGACCTGACAACGAATGCGAGGGTTTGTCTACACGTTGAAACCTCGCTTTCATGAAGCGAGGTTTACAAGTTGTTATTCAGATACAGGCAATACTGCACCATCATACTTTTTGTCGATGAATTCTTTGATTTTATCAGAGTGAAGAACTTCCATTAATACCTTGATCTTCTCTGATTTTTCGTCACCTTTGCGAACAGCGACGATGTTTGCATACGGGTTGTTTTTCGTTTGCTCAAGTTCGATTGAATCTTTTTTCGGATTCAATTTATTTTGGATCGCATAGTTAACGTTAATAAATACAGCGTCGCCTTCACTGTTTTCATAAGCTTTCGCTGTTAGTTCAGGAGCGATTTTTTTGAATTTTAGGTTCTTCGGGTTTTCTTTGATGTTTTTGACTGTTGCGTTGATTGTATCTACTTTTGGATCAAGCTTGATCACACCAGCATTTTGTAATAGGGCAAGCATACGTCCTTGCTCAGCTACGTTGTTTGTCATGATGATCGTGCCGCCGTTTGGAATATCTTTTACTGATTTGTATTTCTTAGAGTAGATACCGAAAGGCTCAAGGTGAACGGCACCAGCACTCACTAAGTTGTAATCTTTGTTTGATTTATTTTCTTCGTTTAAGTAAGGGATATGTTGGAAAAAGTTCGCATCCACTTCTTTTTCAGCTAATGCTTTGTTGTACATTTTATAATCGCTCAGTACTTTCACTTTTAGATCGTAGCCTTTTTCTTTTAGAAGTGGTTTTGCTTCTTCAAGAATCTCGGCATGTGGTGTTTTTGAAGCGGCAACCGTGATGGTTTTGTTATCGCTTGCGTTATTTGATGAACCGCAAGCAGCTAAAATGCCTGCAAATGCTAGAAATAGTGCACTTAAAATCAATTTCTTCATGAATAATTCCTCCCTTAACGTTTATCAATTTTATTTGTAATCAAATCACCGATTATTTGAATGATAAAGACGATGATCAGAATAAACACAGTAGCTACAAGTGTGACATCTGTATTACCAGATTGGTATCCTTCCACATAAGCAAGGTCACCAAGTCCGCCTGCTCCAATTGCTCCTGCAATCGCAGTAGAGCCAATCAGAGCAATCGCTGTTACAGTAATTCCTGAAATAAGGGCTGGCAGTGATTCTGGAAGCAATACTTTGAAAATAATGGTCGACGTTTTTGCTCCCATAGATCGTGCAGCTTCAATGACTCCTTTGTCTACTTCACGCAGTGCAATTTCAACAAGACGTGCGTAGAAAGGAGCTGAGCCAATGACAAGAGCTGGTAATGCTGCATTTGGGCCTAAAATTGTATGCATTAAAAATTTCGTAAACCCTAGTAAAAGAATAATTAAAATGATAAAAGGAATCGATCTGAAAATGTTGACGATTGCGCCGATGACAGCATTGATCGGTTTATTTTCCCAAAGACCGCCTTTTCCTGTAAGAAAGAGCAGTAGGCCAAGAATAATACCGATCACAAAGGCAAATGCCAATGAAATGAGTGTCATATACACCGTTTCACCCGTCGCGTTCCAAATAACCTCTAGATCAACGTTCGGAAACCATTTCTCAAACATGTGTCATCACCTCGATTTCAACCTGTTTGCTTTGGATATAGGCGATGGCTTTTTCAACTTCGTTCTCGTCTCCATTAATATGGATAAAGAGTGTTCCAAACGCGCCTTCCTGCGTTTGAGAAATCTTTCCTTGCAGGATGTTCACATCGACCTTGAAGGATCGAATGATTTCCGTGATCAACGGCTGTTCGGCAGAATCTCCGATAAAGGACAACCGAACGACCTGACCTTCTTTTACTCTCTCTAGGACGTGCTCGATTGTTTCTTTCGCTTCCTCTGGTTCCGCAAGCTGTTTCACAAATCGCTTCGTCATTTCTTCCTTCGGCTGTCTGAAGACGCGCAATACTTCGCCTTCTTCGACAATACGTCCATTTTCCATGACTGCGACGCGATGACAAATTTTGCGAATGACGTGCATTTCGTGTGTGATGAGCACAATCGTGAGCCCTAGTCGTTTATTAATATCTGCCAAAAGCTCAAGGATTGAATCGGTCGTTTGCGGATCTAGCGCAGATGTCGCTTCGTCACATAGAAGAACCTTTGGATCATTCGCTAATGCTCTCGCAATGCCGACACGCTGTTTTTGCCCGCCGCTGAGCTGAGACGGATATGCATTTTCTTTTCCTTCTAAACCGACCAATTTAATCAGTTCGTTTGCACGAGCTCTCCGCTTTGATGTTGGTACACCTGCGATCTCGAGCGGAAACATAATATTTTGTCTCACTGTTCTTGACCAGAGCAAGTTAAAGTGCTGGAAAATCATGCTGATTTCTTGTCTTGCTTTCCGAAGTTTCGCATTCGATACTTCATTGATTCGGTTGCCTGCCACTTCAACGATTCCTTCTGTTGGCAGCTCCAGACCGTTTAATAGGCGAATCAGGGAGCTTTTCCCTGCGCCGCTATACCCGATAATTCCGAATATTTCACCTTTATCGATATCCAAGTTGACGTCTTTCACGGCATCAACATTTCCGCTTTTTGAATGATACGTTTTTGATACATTCTGTAAATGGATCACAGTCTGTTCACCTGCTTTCTTGCTGAATCTATAGGTTGCCATCACATACGTTCATTTATTCTTCCGACTGTTATGACGCTGGCCTGACGTAAGTTCAGTAAAAAAGACCTAACTGCAACGCAAGCAGAAAGGCCTTTTATATCAAATACGCCTTTCTCTCATCTTTCAAAGCGTTGCGGCTTTGAGTGAATTGGCACCAATTTCAGCTATGCTGACGGTTGCCGGGTTTCATAGGGCACGTCCCTCCACCTCTCTTAATAAGAGAAAATATGTTGTTTTATGTGATGTTCATGTTTTTACTAACGTAGAATATCATGCTATCTGAGATATGTCAACGCTGTAAATCGCTAATTTCCAAGTAAACGACTACGTTATCATTTTTCGAAAAAAACCGTTCGTCAGCCAAAGTACTGCTTCTAGTCGAAGAAGCGCTCGAAATGAGCCCTTCACTTTCACTTGTCCTCTGCTGATCAGCTGCTGTAAGGACATGTCTCCATCTAATAATTGCAAAATCTCTTTTCGCTCACCATAAAAGATGAGATCCGATAACTCAATTGCAGGTAGTTTCTTCACTTCACCACGTTCATCCACAATCAATGTACAAGAGTCCGTTTCCGCCTCAAATGTAATCTTCAAGGATGATGATGAGAGCAACGGCTTTAACAATAATCGCTGCCCTGCACTTCCATGGGCTTTCACATTTTCCACATGTATAACCTCCCTGTCATTTGGTTATACATAACATTTCTCTACAAACATCGGCTTGTCCTTTATAAATAGCTCGACAAATTTTCAAATGAATTGCTTGAAATATGACAAAAAACCGCTTTATTTAGCGGTTTCAATCATTTCGTGAAGATATGGAACGGAGTGAAAGGCATAGCCTTTTTGCACGATTTCACCCTTTTTAAACAGGAGAAAGCAAGGGACACTTTCGATCTCAAATGCTTTCGCAAAACTTGGCGAGTAATTTAAGTTATTCTCATAAAAAGGAACTTCCGGCTGCATAGCATCAACCACTGCCAGCATCTTCTTTGCCAGCTGGCATGTTCCGCAAAATGGTGTATATAAGTACAAAAGAAATAAATCGTCCTCTATCTCCTTGAATTCATGCTCTTCAATCTCTTTCATATACGTCACCCTTATAAATATTTCGAATGAACATCAATGTTTGCAGCTAATAGAATAGATGCAATATGGGCTGACGGTGAAGCGGCCACTTCGCGATACGTTCTGTCGACAAAAAGATGCAGTGCTTCAGGGAATTCTTTTCGAAATTGCTTCCGCAGTTTGTCGCCAGCATCGTCACTGTCTGCTAATATGTAAACGTCTTTCCCGAATAAATCGTCCACAAGCTGATCCAACTTCGATGTACTGATCGTGCCATTGGTGCAAATGATGGTAACAGGTTCACTTATGACTTCTTTTAGCTTCTGTTTATCTGATTTACCTTCTACAATGATGACCTTTTCTATCTCGACATTCATCACGATCACCCGGCCCTTTTGACGTTGATTCACTTCTTCCTTAGATTACAATCTTTCATTCAGGTTGTAAAGATTGGGCAATTGATCAACAAAAAGACTGCAGCACTCACTGCAGCCTTATCTGTGATCAGCACCAGCCATTTTCATCGTCACAGTCTACATATTTTTCAGTCCCATGGGTCAATGTATCTGACAGACGATAAAAACGGTTTTGATCGTAGGAATAACCTGATTTTAATTCATATTGATTTTCACTAATCATCGTACCAATCTCTTCGTTTTGATGGTAAAGCACCATGCCACTCTCTTTGAATCGTCCAGTGACATGCTCTGTTATATCCACCTGTTCTTTTTGAAAAGACAAATTGGACACCCCCCATAAAAGTAGAGTGTCCAATTTCACATGAATTAGTCTTCTTTTGTCATTTCTTCATATTGCTCAGCAGTCATTAAGTTCTCGATTTCAGATGCATCCGCTGGCTCTACTACGATCATCCAAGCTTTTTCGTATGGAGAGTCGTTGACGAACTCTGGGCTGTCATCAAGCTCATCGTTTACTTCAACGATTGTGCCGTTAATCGGTGCGTATAGTTCAGAAACTGTTTTGACTGATTCTACACTTCCGAAAGGCTCGTCCGCTGTAATTTTGTCTCCTACTTCAGGAAGCTCAACGAACACGATATCACCTAGCTCAGATTGAGCAAAATGCGTAATACCGATACGCACCTTATCTCCTTCTACTTTGACCCATTCGTGTTCTTCTGAATAACGTAAATCTTTTGGTGTGCTCATTTCATACCCCTCCAGTCTTTTCTTACAATCTATATTGAAGATACCACAATCTGAATGAAAGTTACATCATTTCCAGACGCTTTTAAATGTATCTTCATTAAATCCAACTGTCACTCGTTTGCCGTCTGTTGTAATTGGACGCTTGATTAGCATTCCGTTAGACGCAAGTAATTCAAGCTGCTCGTCCTCTGACATTGCAGGAAGTTTATCTTTCAGCTGCAGCTCTCTGTATTTCTGACCGCTCGTATTAAAAAATTTCTTCAGCTCTAAACCGCTTTTTTCGTAAAGGGCTTTTAATGTTTCTTTATCAGGCGTCTCTTCGACGATATGTATGCTGTTGATGTCTTTATTGTGTTCTTCCAGCCATTTCTTTGCTTTTCGGCATGTACCGCAAGATGGGTATTCGTAAAAATCTAAAGCCACCATTTTCACCTCCTGCAAATAGTGACAACATTTTATCACAAAATGTTTTAAAAACCTAAATGTATGCTTACAAAAAGGTGCGACATGATATCCGCACCTTTTAAGCCGTCTTATACGATATATTTCTCTGCTTCAAAGATTCGTTTCGCCACTTCGCGCTTTTTGGCGATGACATTCATTGGCGTGAATCTTGTCAGCTTGCGAAGGGCTGACAGACTCATACGGAGTGAATCTCCTTCTTCCATGGCAATCAATGATTCTTTCGCATGAGCTTCAATCTTTAAAAAGGCTTCCTGTGTGAAAATTTGTGTATACGCCAGCTTTTGTGCATTTTTTTCTGCGCCTGATGCAGCGATTGCTTTTTCCGTACGCAAGACCGCCGACTCAGCCGCAAAGAGTTCATTGACGATATCTGCTATATTCACAAGGATTTCTTGCTCTTTGTCTAATGCTTTCCCATATTTCATCGCCGCCATTCCAGATACCATTAAGGCAATCTTTTTCGCATGGGCAAGTAAGTATTTCTCTTGATCAAGCGGCTGATCACCCGGCTCTTCCGGCATCATCATCATGAGCTCTTCCTGAAGGGTTTGCGCTTTTTGAAGAAGTGGAAGCTCTCCTTTCATCGCTTTCTTCAAGAAGGTGCCTGGCACAAGCAATCGGTTAATTTCGTTCGTTCCTTCGAAAATACGGTTAATTCGTGAGTCACGATAAGCTCTTTCGACTTCGTATTCTTGCATGAAACCATATCCGCCGTGAATCTGCACACCTTCATCCACAATGTAATCGAGCGTTTCAGAGCCAAGCACTTTACAAAGAGAGCATTCAATCGCATATTCTGCAATGGATTGCGCAATTTGTTTCCCATCCTTTTGCTCCTCGTCACTTAATAGACCCATTCTTTGTTCAAATAACCCGACTGTGCGGTATACAGCACTTTCCATGGCATAGAGCTTTGCTGACATGTTGGCTGCTTTTTCGCCAATTAAGCTAAATTGAGAAATTGGTGTTTTAAACTGCTTACGCTGATTGGCATACTCTGCCGATAATTGAATGACTCGTTTTGATGCACCGATTGTCCCTACAGCCAGTTTATAGCGTCCAATGTTCAAAATGTTAAAGGCAATGACATGACCTCTGCCTGCTTCACCAAGCAAATTCTCCTTTGGCACTTCGGCATCTTCAAGGATTAACGTTCTCGTCGAGGACCCTTTAATGCCCATCTTTTTCTCTTCAGGTCCTGTTTTGACTCCAGGAAAATCCTTTTCTACGATGAAAGCAGAGAAGTGTTCACCATCAATCTTCGCATACACGACAAACACATCGGCAAATGCGGAGTTTGTGATCCATTGTTTTTCCCCATTGAGGACATAATGTGTTCCAGCTTCATTTAGGACTGCCGTTGTTTTCGCACCTAGCGCATCAGAACCTGACCCTGGCTCTGTTAGGGCATATGCCGCAATTGTTTCTCCAGAGGCGAGTCCTGGCAGGTACTTTTCCTTTTGCGCTTGATTGCCAAACAGCACGATCGGCAAAGAACCGATTCCGACATGGGCGCCGTAAGAAAGAGAGAAGCTGCCTGCTCTTGCAAATTTTTCAGTAATGATGGCTGAGCTGATTTTATCTAGCCCAAGCCCGCCAAATTCCTCAGGAACATCCGCACCAAGCAGGCCAAGCTCTCCAGCCTTTTTTAAGAGACGAACAGAATGCTCGAACTCATGATTTTCAATTTGATCGATGTGCGGAACGACATCTTGTAAAATGTAATCTTCTGTTGTTTTCCCGATCATTTGATGTTCATCAGAGAAATCCTCTGGTGTAAAGATATGCTCATAATTCGTTTCATCAATTAAGAAACTGCCACCCTTTTTTACATCTTCCATTGCTTTCATCCTGTTTTCCCCCTTTAGATCAATTCAAAAATGCCTGCTGCTCCCATGCCCCCGCCGATACACATCGTCACAATACCAAATTGTTCATTTCGCCGTTTCATTTCATGAATGAGGGACAGCGTGAGTTTCGTTCCTGTACAGCCTAGCGGATGTCCTAATGCAATGGCGCCGCCGTTGACATTTACCTTCTCTTCATCGATCCCTAAATGACGAATGACTTGAATCGCCTGAGAAGCAAATGCTTCATTTAATTCAAACAGCCCGATGTCCTTCAGCTCTAGACCAGCAATTTTCAGTGCACGCGGAATGGCTTCAACCGGCCCAATTCCCATGACTTCAGGTGGTACACCACCAACTGCAAACGCCCTGAACTTGGCGAGCGGCTGAAGAGAAAGAGAAGATGCTTTTTCGCGATCCATCATCATGACACATGCCGCTCCATCACTCGTCTGCGAAGAGTTTCCTGCAGTCACTGTGCCTTTTGTTGAGAAGGCAGGTCGTAACGTTGAGAGAACCTCCTCTGTTGTGCCCGCTCTGACACCTTCATCTTGTGAGAACGTAAATTGGCGTTCTTCTAGTTGATACTGCTCTCCTACTCGTCTTTCTGTCACATCAACGGGAACAATTTCATCTGAAAATTTCCCTCCTTGAAGTGCCTTTGCTGCCTTTTGATGGCTCCTCACCGCAAAAGCATCTTGATCTTGCCTTGTGACCTGATACTTTTGCGCCACTTGCTCCGCTGTGTGGCCCATGCTCATATAGTATTCAGGCGCTTGCTCTGCCAAAAGAGCGTTTGGACGAATGGAGTGACCCATCATTGGGACTTGCGACATCGATTCGACGCCTCCGGCCAAAATGGTTTCTGCCTGCCCAAGCATAATTCGTTCACCTGCATAAGCAATTGACTGCAGACCAGAAGAGCAATAGCGGTTAATGGTAATAGCAGGTACTGTATATGGCAAACCTGCTAATGCCCCGATATTCCGGGCCACATTCAGCCCTTGCTCTGCTTCTGGTGTCGCACATCCGATGATTAAATCATCGATTGTTCCATCATAATCACCGGCACGCTTTAGCGTTTCTTTTACACACAATGCGCCCATATCATCAGGTCTGACATGTTTTAATGATCCTTTTTTGGCTTTCCCTACTGGTGTTCTTGCGCCAGCTACAATCACTGCTTCTCTCATTTTGACTCCCCCCTAGTTACGTAAAGGTTTTCCTTTAACGAGCATGTGCTGCATGCGTGCCTGAGATTTGACTTCCCCTACAAGACTTAAAAAGGCTTCTCTTTCAAGCTCTAATAAGTATTGTTCATCCACCTCTGTACCAAATGGCAATTTGCCGCCAGAAATGACATGTGCTAGTTTTTTCGCAATGGTCATGTCATGGTCTGAAATGTATCCAGACAATCTCATGTTTTCAGCAGCCAGCACCATTGCTGCGTAGCCTGTTTCCCCCATCACGGGCACCTTTTGCTTCAGAGGTGCACGATAACCCGCTTCATCAAGAGAAAGAACGAGTTGTTTCGCATCATGGATTAAATGATCACCATTCATGCTGATCCGGTCATTCACTCGGAGCATCTTCATATCACGCGCTTCCTCTGCTGATGTAGATACCTTTGCCATCGCAATGGCTTCAAAGGTTTGTAGCGTAGCATCTTGGATCGCAGTTGCTGATGGCTTTTCCGCTCCTTGCAGATGGCGAATATAGAGTTCTTTGTTTCCGCCTCCGCCCGGTATGAGTCCGACCCCCGCTTCGACAAGCCCCATATACGTTTCACTGGACGCTTGGATAGCGGCTGCTGGTAGACAAAGCTCCGTCCCTCCGCCAAGTGTCATACCAAATGGTGCAGCCACAACTGGACGGTCACTATACTTCACCTTCATCATCGCCTGCTGGAACCTGCGAATGACAAAATCAATTTCAAAGAAGTTGTCGTCCTGTGCTTCCATTAAAATTAAGGCGAGATTCGCACCAACACAGAAGTTCTTTCCTTGGTTACCGATGACCAGCCCTTTATAATTCTTTTCCGTTTCATCTACAGCACGATTGATCATATCAATGACATCAAGCCCAATGGCATTACTTTTCGAATGAAATTCAAGCAAGACAACATCATCCCCGATATCGATCAAGCTTGCACCTGTATTTTTAAAAATGACATCGTGTTTCTTTTTCAATCTAGCTAACGACATATTCTTGTCGTTTCCCTTTTCCTGTTCATAAGCACCATTCTGATAAAATGCACGGTCTCCTTCGGCATTTTCTTGATAGAATGTGTCATGTCCTTGTGAAAGCATATCTCGCACCCAGGTCGGGATGCTGTGCCCTTCCGCTTCCATTCGACTGACGGCTTTTTTCACGCCAATCGCATCCCACAGCTCGAACGGGCCATGCTGCCAGCCAAATCCCCATTTCATGGCGTTATCGATGGACTGAATATCATCCGCAATGTCGCCTTTTAGTTGAGCTGAATAAAGAAGAACAGGTGCGGTCATATTCCAAAGCAATTGCCCAGCACGGCCGTCTTGATAAATAAGCGCTTTCAATTTCGCTTTTGTCCCCTTTTGCTGCTTGGCAATGTCAATGCCCGGATCCTTCAGCTTTGTCCGTTCTCCGTATGTGAGTGTGACAGGATCAAGCTCTAAAATGCTCTTTCCGTTTTTTTGATAAAATCCTTGCCCTGCTTTGCTGCCGATCCACCCTTTTTCGAGCATTCTTTCCATAAACTCAGGCAGCTGAAAAATATCTTTTTCCTTTCCTTCTACCTGTTCATACACATTGCGGGCTACATGAGAAAATGTGTCGAGTCCCACCACATCAAGTGTGCGGAAGGTCGCACTTTTCGGTCTGCCAATGAGTGGACCTGTAACAGAATCGACCTCTCCGATCGTGTATTTGTTCTCAAGCATTTCACGCACTGTGACAAGAAGCCCATAAGTGCCAATTCGGTTGGCAATAAAGTTCGGTGTATCTTTTGCTTCGACCACACCCTTGCCAAGTACATCTTCACCAAATGTTTTCATATATGAGAGTACTTCTGGATCTGTTTCTTGAATAGGAATTACTTCTAACAGCTTTAAATAACGAGCTGGGTTAAAAAAGTGAGTGCCTAAAAAGTGGCGTTTAAAATCAGCTGATCGGCCTTCTGCCATTTTTTCAACAGAAATACCGGATGTATTGCTGGATACGATGCTGCCTTCTTTGCGGTGTTCGTCGATGAGAGAGAATACGTGTTGTTTAATGCTGAGCTTTTCAGTGACGACTTCAATGATCCAGTCAGCATCGTGTAATAAGGAAAGGTGATCTGTGAGATTTCCGGGTGTGATGTATGATAGGTTTTTGGCTGAAGTAAGAGGTGCTGGCTTTTGCTTTAACAATTTTTTCATTGCGTCTTGGCTTAATCTATTCCGAACACTAGGGTGATCAAGCGTTAGCTTTTTTGCCGTTTCTTCCTTTGTCAGTTCATGTGGCACAATATCTAGCAATGTTACTGGTATCCCGATATTGGCTAGATGTGCAGCAATGCCTGAGCCCATGACACCTGAACCAATGACAGCCGCCTTGCGAATATGTTTGCCCATAAATATCCCCCTAAACATTTTGAATGAACAGTCATTCATTTTTTGTCCAAAAAAAAGCAATGCCTCTTTCTTTATCTTAAAAGATTTTCCGAAACAGTTCAATAGCAGATTTCAAAAATTTACACATTCTCATGCGTCTTTCTTTACAGCGTATGAATTAAAGACGAGGGGGAATTGTAAGAATGGAGGTGATGTCCACATGTCTCGTTTGCAAAAGAACCCATCAAAAGCAGGCGTAAGTGCTGCAAGTGTGAAAGGAAACGCAGGTCCATCACAAGAAGCAGACCTAGGTGGTAAAAAGACCAGTCAAAATCAGCAATATAAAAAGAAATCGTAAGGAGGAACACAACTTGAACAACCAGCAAATGAATATGCCCCCACAGGTAATTTCAGTAAAGGATTCCTTGTACCTAGAGGATATGCTGAACTGGAATTTGATCGCGATGAAAAAGGCCCACTTTATGGCCGAGCATTGTCAGGATCAAACATTGAAACAAGAACTCAATCAAGTTGGTCAAATGCACCATCAGCATTACACACAAATACTTCAACATTTAGGCAGCTCAGGGCAAGGCCAGTCTTCTGGCTTTATGCAATAGGAGGTAACAGACATGGAACAGCAAAACCAACAAAAAATCGGGAATCCACAAACGCCGGTTCCAACAACGACAAACATGAACGATCGCGACTTTGTCACAGACCTTTTGTCGACTGAAAAATATATGACAAGCGGATATAACACAGCGCTCAATGAATTCAGCCATGAATCTCTTTACCAAGATATTCAGCGAATTGCGCTCGAAACACAAAAAGCGCAAAGACATTTATATGATGTCATGTTCAAATATGGCTGGTACTCTGTCGAAGCTGCTGACCAGCAGAAGCTTCAGCAAGCACATCAGAAGTTCCAGCAAACACTGACAGATCAATCACCGTACGGATCATCACCCATGTCATAAAGAAAAACTGCCAGCTCGTACTGGCAGTTTTTTAACGGTCTTTATTGGCACGATGAGCTTCATTTAATTGCTTGATCCGCTGAATCGTTTCTTTGATGTCTTCTTTTGCCTCTGGATACGTGTCATTAAAATGCTTGGCTAAAGGCGGCATGCTTTTGGCAATATGAGAATAGATGATCCACTGCGAGACATCTCTTTTCAGTTCCTCATTCGTTTCACCAAGCAGCAGCTCTGTATATTTATCAAGCAGGCCTTCGAGCTTTTCATCTAATTCATTTCCCATTTGTATTCCGCTCCTTTTTTCAGAAAAAAGCCTGACTCTGCGTGTAACAGATGTCAGGCTTTTCACATACGATTATCTTGCAGCAAGAAATGTCTCAGCTTGTGCCTGTTGGACAATACAGCGTCCTCTGCCGTGCGGAATACATAACGGTGTTCCGAATAAAGGATCTGTTGTTACTTGGCAGTTCATATCAAAGACATTTTTCACAAGATCACAGTTAATGACAGTTTCCGGTCTTCCTTCTGCATAAATTGACTTGTCTTTAATGGCCACAAGGTGATGCGCATATCTGCAAGCGAGATTGAGGTCATGCAGAACCATGACAATCGTGCGCTGCTCTTTTTCATTTAAATCAAAAAGAAGATCCAGGATTTCAATTTGGTGCGTCATGTCTAAATACGTTGTTGGCTCATCTAATAGAATAATATCCGTCTCCTGTGCCAATGTCATCGCAATCCATGCACGCTGCCTTTGTCCACCTGATAATGAATCAACCGTTCGATCAGCAAGGTCTTCCATCTTCGTTGATTTCAGTGCGCGATTTACCGCTTCTTCATCTTGCTTTGACCATTGCTTCAGCCAATTTTGATAAGGATATCGCCCTTGCTTGACGAGTTGATGTACCGTTAATCCTTCTGGCGCTTCTGGCCCTTGCGGAAGAATGGCGAGCTGTTTCGCCACTTCCTTTGTTGGTAATTTGGCAATGGAATGACCTTCAAGCAGGACAGAACCACCCATTGGCTTCATGAGACGGGCCAAAGAGCGAAGTAGCGTGGATTTACCGCATCCATTGCTGCCAATAAATACTGTGATTTCACCCTTAGGGATTGACACATTTAGTTCGTCTATGATCATTGTTTCTCCGTAACCTAAGCTTAAACCTTCAGTAGAAATGGCACTCATTCCGCTCAAACGCTCCTTTTCTCATCCAAATTTTTTATATTGAATATCGTCTATGTAGACGTCAAAGATCACTTATCTCAATTTAGTGTATCAGATTTAAGTGATCTTGAAAATCATTTTCAATTAAAAAATGAGAAAGTCTCGTTTACTTTTTCTTTTCGAATGCACGTTTTGTTCCATCTTCGAGCTTGATATCGACTCGTATCCGCTGATAATCATCATCTAAATTAAAAGCAGATAATAATTCATTGACATATGTTTCATTCAGCTTTGCACTAGGAATCGACATATCATTGAGCTTCATCTTCATTTCACGTAAAGCTTCTTCCCCTTCATAGCGGACACCATTCATATGATCTCGAATCAGTGCTTCTTCTCTTCCACCAGCTTGACGATAGGTAGCTTCATATAATTCGCTTTTTTGTCCATATTGTACGTGCAATTGCAAATGCTGAAATGGCAGTTCCTTCATTTGAACAGCTGACAGACTTTCAGCTTCTGCTTCATGTGGATGTTGTATTGGTTCGATTGAACGACAGCCAGACAGCATAAAGAACAGCACTCCTAGCAGTCCCGCCTTCTTCCAGCACATCATGTATTTCCTCCTATTTCATAGCATCGTTTTTTATTCTTCTCCAAGCCCCTTTTCGTTATTCAATAAAACAGCAGACTATGGTAGATTAAAACAAAAAGGAGAACCGGATGATGAATAAAACAGCCATTGTGACTGGTGCCAACAGCGGTTTCGGAAAGCTCATCACATTGCGTCTTGCTCAGCAAGGGTACACTGTGATTGCTGGCGTAAGACAGGAAACCAATGCGAAAAAGCTTGCCGAAGAAGTAAAGAACGCCGCTTTATCCGAATCGATACATATTGAAGCATTAGATGTGACAGATACACAGTCCATTCAAGCATTTCAGAAAAGGCTTAATGCCTATGCTCCGATTCACCTGCTTGTGAACAATGCGGGAACGGCCTATGCTGGTTTTGCTGAAGAGGTGCCTGTTGATCAGTACCGAGAGCAATTTGAAGTGAATGTCTTTGGTGTGATGGAAATGACACAAGCAGTCCTTCCGTTGATGACGAGCGGTGCAAAAATATTGAATATGAGCAGTATCAGCGGACTCATGGGAATGCCCGCACTCTCTCCATATGTATCGTCAAAGTTTGCGCTAGAGGGCTATACAGAGAGTTTGCGAATTGAGCTGGCTGCGTTTGGCATTCAAGCCGCTTTGATTGAGCCGGGTTCTTTCCAAACGAACATTTGGAACACCTCCATGAATGAGCAAATGACACCACCCGCAGCAGGTTCTAAATACACAACTATTTATGAAAACATGATGGCCTATATAGAGGCGCAAAAAAACAACTATGGTGATCCCGGCGAAGTTGCAGAGCTTGTGGTTTCGCTTGCAGAGAAGAAGCGGCTAAAGAAGCTAAGGTATCTTGTCGGGAAAGGTGTTCGGCTTTCATTCATAGCAAAGCAGCTCCTGCCTTGGAATGTATGGGAAAACATTATTTTACGGACACTATCCTCAAAAAAATAGGCACAAAAAAACAGGTGGATCGATTATCCACCTGTCAGCGTGTAGACAAACCCTCGCATTCTTTGTCAGTCCTGCGTGCTGGTGCTCACGAATGTGAAATTCGCTCCGCGCCAGTACTCGTCCTTCCTAGACTGCAAAGGCTTTCTATCACGCTGAAAAAAAGAAGACAAAGGGCTAAAATCAAGTTCATTTTAGCCCTTTGTCAACAATCTAACAGGTGGATCGTTTATCCACCTGTTTTCTTTTATTCGTTATCAGACTGCCCAAGGGTAATATCAAGATTTTTGTTCTTTCCATCACGAATGACAGTCATAGTCGTTTTATCGCCAATTTTTGTTTCTTTATAAAGGATTTCTTTCAGCTGTGAGCTGTTCGCTACATCTTTTCCTTTGAACTTGATGATGACATCTCCAGACTTCAAGCCTGCTTTTTGTGCAGGAGATCCTTTTGAAACATCTTTTACATAAATGCCTTTACCGATTTGTTTATCAAATAGGCCAAGTGTATTTTCCTGATACGTTTCAGGCACTTGCTCAAGGTCAATCATTTGTACACCAAGGTAAGGACGTTCGACTTTTCCATTTTTCAACAGCTGATCTACGATCGGTTTTACATCGTTACTTGGGATCGCAAATCCGAGTGATTCTACTCCGCTTTCGCTAATTTTCAAACTGTTGATGCCGATGACTTGACCGTCTGTATTGATCAGCGGACCGCCACTGTTTCCAGGGTTAATGGCTGCATCTGTTTGAAGCACATTCATCTCAACAGTTCCAGATGATGTATTGGCTTCAACGGTACGATCGAGACCACTAATAATCCCTTCTGTTACTGTACCAGAGAACTGCGCACCAAGCGGGTTCCCGATTGCGATGACTTTGTCTCCAGCACGAAGCTTAGAAGAATCTCCAAAGCTTGCAACTTTATCAATGCCGTCAGCATTTATTTCCACGACAGCTAAATCTGTCATTACGTCACTGCCGACAAGCTTCGCATCTTTTGTTTTTCCATCGTATAGTGTGACCTTTAATTTATTGGCACCCTCGACTACATGGTTATTTGTGATAATGTATGCTTTTTTGCCATCTTTTTTGAAGATGACACCAGAACCCGTTCCAGCTTCTGCTTCAGTTGAATCACCGCTAAGACCGAACGAGTTTTGTGTAGATTGATAGTTTGAAACCCCTACAATCGTCGGCTCTAAATCTTCTACCATATCAGCAACATTCGTCGCATTGGTGATTTGTTTTGTTGAGAAATTTTCAGATGAAGCCGGTTCGCTTGATGCTGTTTGGGTTTGAGTGTTTGCCGCTGTATCTTGTGACTGCGGTAAAAGCGGTGTAATGCCAAGCACAAGACCGCCTCCAATAATCCCTCCAAGAATAGGACTCAGCCATGCAGCCTTTCGTTTTTTCTCCTTTTTAGACGAACGGTCATCAATCACTTGAGGAGACCCGTTTGACACCCTCTCCTGAGAGGCAGATGCTTCGTTTTCATGATGGTGAAAAACGAGTTCTTTCTCTTTTTCTGGTTCTTCTATTTGTTTCTCATTCTCTTGATGTGTGTGTTCTTGATCATTCATCTTTTTCTCTTCATCTTCTCTTCGGAAATCCATCGCTTGCACTCCTTTGCATCATTTTCATGAAATGCTTCATTCATATGTCTAGACAGGACTCATGTCCTCTTAATGGCAATATCATTGAAAAATTCTTTATGACAATATGTCAAATTATATAATACTTATTCATAGAAAAAAAGCAAGGTGTGCACATTGGTGAAAAGCACCTATTCATTAGCCTTTTGTCTATGCCCTTTTTTCCCTTGAGCTTATCATAAACAAACATTATGGGATAATGATGAGAAGAATATGTGAAATTGTGAAAAAAGCGTGTGATTGTTGACATGCCGCCTTTGTATCCCGTTATAATGACGTTGAGAGGATGTGGAAGACTTTGTCGTACACCATTTATTTAGTTGAAGATGAGCAGAATTTAAATGAACTGTTAACCAAATATTTAGAGAGTGAAAATTGGAATGTGTCCTCTTTTTTAACCGGAGAAGCGGCACGCGAAGCAATGAACAAGCCCCCGCATCTATGGATTTTAGATATTATGCTGCCTGATACAGACGGCTACACACTCATTAAAGAAATCAAAGCAGCCTCGCCTGACGTACCGGTCATTTTTATTTCGGCACGTGATGCAGATATTGATCGTGTGCTTGGCTTAGAACTCGGGAGCAGTGATTATATTGCGAAACCCTTTCTTCCACGCGAGCTGATCATCCGCGTGCAAAAGCTGCTGGAGCTTGTATATAAAAACAGTGACACACCGCAGCAAAGCGTCACACCCGTTTCTTCCTATATCATTCATGAGGACGTAAGAGAGGTGTATGAAGGAGATCAGCTGATTAACTTAACGTCTAAGGAATTTGATTTGTTGCTCTTATTTACCCATCATCAAGGACATGCCTTTTCCCGGGAAGATATCCTCGTCAAGATCTGGGGGCACGATTACTTCGGGACAGATCGTGTGGTCGATGATCTTGTCAGACGGCTGCGCAAAAAAATGCCTGACTTAAAAGTAGAGACCATTTATGGATTTGGCTATAGGATGCTAAAAGGATGAAGAACAAACCACTCGCTTTTCAAATTTGGGTTGTCATCTCTGGCATTTTACTCACCATCTCGATTGTCCTGATCATTTTATTTTCAAATACATTACGCAGCTTCTTTACGAATGAAATTTATAAAAACATCGAAAACGAGCAGCAAGTGTTAACAGAATACCCTCTGAATCGAGACGGCTCACCAAAGTCGACACCAGAAAACCGCTCGGTTCAGCACATTCTGATTCCGTCAGATGAATTAAATCAAATGGCTCAGTTTTTCCCGCATGCCTTTATTGAAAAAGTGCAGTCCTTTGTTAAAAAACAAAAAAGCGCAACAAAACGCTATTCTGAAGAAGTGAATGGTCAGCATATCTTTTTTGTGATCAAAAAAGTCTCAACAGGCAATACACAATATATTCTCTTGTCATATGCACCCGATTCTTATAGAGATGACTTGTCCTTTACACTGTTTAAACAGCTGATTTTCATCTTAGGAACGGTTATTTTACTAAGCTGGATTCCATCGATTTGGCTCGCCCGCTACTTATCACGTCCAATTGTCGCGTTTGAAAAGCACGTCAAGCGCATTGCACAAGAAGACTGGGACGATCCTGTGATTGTTGACCGGCAAGATGAAATTGGCAAACTGGGGCATACGATTGAAGAAATGAGACAAAAGCTCATTCAAAAGGATGAAACAGAACGAACGCTTTTGCAAAATATATCACACGACTTAAAAACACCTGTGATGGTCATCCGCGGTTATACGCAGTCTATTAAAGATGGAATTTTCCCTAAAGGAGATCTTGAACAAACGGTGGAAGTGATTGAAGGCGAAGCGGAAAAGCTTGAGAAGAAAATCAAAGATTTGCTGTATTTAACAAAGCTTGATTATTTATCAAAACAACATCCGGCGCATTCTCCCTTCCTTGTGAGTAATACAATGCTGGAAGTGGTTGACCGTTTACGCTGGTCGAAAAATGAATTGCAGTGGAACGTGGACTTAGATGATGAGGCTGCACTTGAAGGCGATCCAGAACAATGGAGCAAATTATTTGAAAATGTATTAGAAAATCAACTTCGCTACGCAAAAAATAAAATTGATATTCATATGAAGCAGGAAGAGGATCAAATTCGCATCGTCATTCGTAATGATGGCCCTCCAATTGAAGAACACATGCTATCCAGCCTATACGAACCTTTTAGTAAGGGAAAAAAGGGCGAATTCGGCATTGGATTAAGCATTGTCAAACGAATTCTTTCGATGCATCAAGCGTCCATATCAATTGAAAATGATGAACTAGGTGTACGCTATACGATCACTGTTCCAAAGAAGAGGCTGTAGGTTTTACACCGCAGTCTTTTTTTAGATGAATGAATACCCATTGAAATCACGGTATGTGGCTTTGATCTTCTTGCCAGCTTGATACATCCATTTCTTTTCAATGGTTGTCTCTTTCGGCATTTTGACTTTTTCTACTTGAATTCCTTTTGCTTTCAAGCGTCTAATCATATCATCAATTTCTCTCATGGAACATCATCCTTTCACATTTTTTGACCGGTTGGTCACCTTACTTTATAATATAAAGAATTACACTGTAAAAAACAAGTTACAATCTGATTAATTTTTGAAAAGTTTTGTCGTTTATGACCGATAAGTCACATCTCTTTGCGCACGTTTCCTAAGACATTTGTCGCTCGGTAAGAAAGGATGACATTCATATTGAAAAAGAAAGAAAAAATGATTATTGAGGCTGGTATGAAGTTATTTGCCAGCAAAGGCTATAATACAACGTCTGTTCAGGAAATTGCGGATGAATGCCACATGTCAAAGGGTGCGTTTTACCTTTATTTCAAATCGAAGGAAGCACTACTTATTTCGATCTTGCATTACTATTACGATAAGGTATTTACCCGGATTCATGAGGTTCAAACAGAGGGCGGCACACCAAAAGAGACCTACCGGAAACAGCTCACTGTCTATTACGATAATATTTTGCAGCAAAAAGATTTTATTAAAATGCAGCTAAGCGACAGGGCGCTCCCATTGAACGAAGAAACGCAACAGCTCGCAAAGCAAATTCGACTTGCGACGATTCAGTTGCACATTGATAACATTAAGCAAGTGTATGGAGATGCGGCCATTCCTTATATGGCTGATCTATGTTTAACGATTGAGGGCATGAGTCACGTTTACTTTGAGCTTGCCATTTTATATGATTTTCAGCTCGAAGCAGAGGAGCTTGCCGCAACAATGATTCACCGTATCGATGATCTAATGGGCGGTATGATGAAGCGCAATGACCATCCACTCATTTCTGTGGACCAAGCAAGCGACTGGTTTGGCCCGATTTATGAACGATCATTTGACCCGCTCACAGAATCTCTATTAAAAGAATTAAGAGAACTGGCAGAAGCACATTATGAAGTGAAAGACGAGCCAGATTTATTTGAAGCGCTTGGCATTTTAGAAAACGAGTTAAACAAACAAAAACCAAGACAAGTCATCGTCAAAGGCATGCTTTATCAATTGAAATTATACACACCGCTTCAGCCGGTCTCAGACTCCTTATTACGCATTCTAAAAGAAGATCATTTATAAAACCCAGGGCTTGGTTGCCCTGGGTTTTATTGTGACAAATAATCAAAATTCTTTTCTGTTATGTCAGGAAGTTTCCATAAAAAACCAGAGGCACAGAGGCCTCTGGTGTCTTATTTTGCTTTCGGTGTCACCATTTCTTCTGGTTTCACAAACTCTTCAAACTGCTCTTCTGTTAATAGCTCTAATTGAAGGGCAGCTTCTTTTAGTGTTAATCCTTCTTTGTGCGCAAGCTTCGCAATTTTCGCTGCATTTTCATATCCGATGTGCGGGTTGAGTGCCGTCACAAGCATCAATGAATTGTTTAGGTTTTTCTCGATTGTTTCTAGGTTTGGTTCAATTCCAATGGCACACTTGTCATGGAATGAGTTCATACCGTCAGCTAGCAATTCAACTGACTGCAAGAAGTTATAGATGATGACCGGCTTAAATACGTTCAGCTCGAAGTTTCCTTGGCTTGCGGCAAAACCGATTGTTGCATCATTCCCCATGATTTGAGCGGCAATCATTGTTAAAGCTTCACTTTGAGTTGGGTTGACTTTTCCTGGCATAATGGAGCTGCCTGGCTCATTTTCAGGAATGATCAATTCACCAATTCCGCAACGAGGACCACTTGCAAGCCATCTCACATCATTGGCAATTTTCATTAAGTCAGCTGCAAGTGCTTTAAGCGCACCGTGTGCATATGTGATTTCATCATGACTTGTCAGCGCATGGAATTTGTTTGGTGAAGAATTGAACGTTTGACCTGTTAACTGGCTGATTTCTTCTGCCACGTATTTACCAAACTCAGGATGTGCGTTAATTCCCGTACCAACAGCTGTTCCGCCAATGGCAAGTTCTCTCATTTTTTCAGTAGATTCTAAAATCATTTCTTTTGAACGATCAAGCATGTACACCCAGCCGCTAATCTCTTGGCCCACTGTAAGAGGTGTTGCATCTTGCAAATGCGTACGGCCAATTTTCACGATCTCTTGGTATGCTTTTGCTTTCTCATCAAGCGTCGCTCTTAACTGGTCAATCGCAGGCAATAGCTTTTTGTACACAGCTAAAACAGCTGCCACGTGCATAGCCGTTGGGAATGTATCATTTGAACTTTGGCTACGGTTCACATCATCATTCGGGTGAATGCTGAATTCACTATTTTTATCTTTCAAGTAAGCAGTTGCTCTATTTGCAACAACTTCGTTCATGTTCATGTTACTTTGTGTTCCACTTCCTGTTTGCCATACAACAAGCGGGAAATGCTCGTCATATTTTCCACTGATGATGTCATCACATACAGCAGCAATCGCTTCTGCTTTTTCACTTTCTAAGTTGCCTAGACGTTCGTTCGCAATCGCTGTGCTACGTTTCAAAATTGCAAACGCATTCACAACTTCCTTTGGCATTTTCTCAGAACCGATTTTGAAATTTTCTTTGCTTCGTTGTGTTTGTGCACCCCAGAACTTGTCCTGTGGCACCTTGATTTCGCCCATTGTGTCTTTTTCGATTCTAAATTCTGTCATTATGTATCCCTCCATAGCTTCATCACTCAACTCTATTCTATACAAAAAACGAAAATCCTTTAAGCGTTTTCAATTAAAATTTTATCTTTATTTTAATTTTAGTTCAATATAAACACGAACATCTTTGGAATATTTGTATTTTGGATTGGTTTTTCCGTAATCTTTTGACGTATAAGTCACCTCATAATGCTTGTCAAACGACTGTAGAATACGGTCGATCTCCTCTTTTGTTCCTGCTAAACGAATTTGCGCCATCTTCTCTTTCCTCCAACACCGTGATTCTTTCATATACCACAAAATAATGTAACACAGAATATTGTTTTTTCAAGCAGGTAATGCTAAGAAAAAGAAATTGAGGCGGGTGATCCTTTTGAATCAAACTCCATTGAAAGAGCACTTATACGATAATCTCTCTGTCATTCTCCCTCAGTTAAAGGACATGGATGATTTGATCCATGAGAAAAAAACATTGCCTCATGGACAGGTTGTTTATTATTTATACATTAAAGAAATGAACGAAGCGATGCAGATTCAAACCTTCTTAAAGCTGCTATTGCAAGATCATGCCTCTCTGACAAAAGAGAAGCTAGAATCCAATTTATCGATGATGACTACCCGTACGGTGAAAACCTCTGAAGAACTAGTAGATGCTATTTTTCAAGGACATTGTGTCGTACTGATTAATGGATTTCAGCATGCTTATATTTTAGAAACACACGGAACGAAGAAACGTAATTTAGGAGATGCTACATCTGAAACCGTCGTAAGAGGACCAAAAATTGGTTTCATTGAAGATATCAACACGAACTTAGCTCTCGTCAGACAGCGTTTGAAAAACCCTGATCTCAAAACAGTAGATATGAAAATCGGCGAAAAGAAATACACCCAAGTATCGATCATGTACATTGATGGTATCGTTGAGCCCTCTGTTTTAAAAGAGGTAAAAAAGCGTCTCAAACAAGTCACCATAGATGATATTCAAGACTCAGGCGTTCTTGAGGAGCTGATTGAAGACAATGTGTATTCTCCTTTTCCGCAAATTCAAAACACAGAACGGCCTGATAAAGTGGCATCTGCTTTAAACAATGGACGCGTCGCCATCTTTGTTGATCATTCACCTTTTATCTTAATTGTCCCTGCTTCCCTCGCGACGATTATGCAATCACCTGATGATTATTATGAAAGATGGGTCGCCGCCTCTCTGATTCGTTTGCTGCGTTTTACGTCCATCTTTCTCACATTGTTTTTATCAGCCATTTATATTGCCCTTGTGTCCTTCCATCAAGGTCTTTTGCCCACAACTTTAGCTATTTCCATCTCAAGCACACGTGAGAATGTCCCCTTTCCTCCTATTGTGGAAGCACTCATCATGGAAATGACCATTGAGCTGCTGCGAGAGGCTGGGTTAAGGCTTCCTAATCCACTTGGACAAACAATCGGACTTGTGGGCGGTGTTGTCATTGGGCAGGCAGCCGTACAAGCCCATATCGTCAGCTCCATTATGGTCATTATTGTCAGCGTCATTGCACTTGCATCCTTTACCTTTCCTCAATATGGAATGGGGATATCATTTCGTGTCCTTCGCTTTGTGTCCATGTTTACTGCAGCTGCATTCGGTTTATATGGACTTGTCCTGTTTATGCTCGTCTTACTCACTCATTTGACAAGACAAAAAAGCTTTGGCACCCCATATTTTTCACCAGATTTTGTGTTCAGTTATAAAAATGAGGACAATTCCATCATCAGATTGCCTTTGAAAAATCAAAAGAAAGGGGAACGACATGGTCAATCATAAAGAGTCGATCACAAGCTATCAGGCAAGTGCCATTATCGCCAATACCACACTAGGTGCAAGTATGATGATTCTGCCAAGATCAATGGCTCAAGCTGCGCCTACACCTGACGGCTGGATTGCACTCTTACTCATGAGTGTGATATACATTGTGTTCATTTTTGTCAATGTGCTCATGATGAAAAAGGTCTCCTTTTCTTCCTACTATGACTATACAAAAGAAGGACTTGGGAAATGGATTGGCTCACTTGCCAACCTGTTGATTATTATTTACTTTCTCGGCGTTGCCAGCTATGAAGTACGAGCCATGTCTGAGATGGTGAAATTCTTTCTACTTCAAAACACACCGGTAGCCGTGACGATGATCAGCTTTATTTTGGTTGGTTTTTACCTTGTGATTGGGGGGATTGGTGATTTTGCCCGGCTGTGCCCTTTTTTTCTGATTGTCACACTCATCATCTTATTTGTAGCCTACGGACTTAGTGTACAAGAGTTTAAGCTCGATAACCTACGGCCAGTTTTAGGAGAGGGCATTTCCCCTGTTTTCAATTCCTTGAATGCTTCGGCCATTTCGTTTGTCGGCATTGAAATGATGCTTTTCATGCCTGCCTATATGAATACACAAAAACACACTTTTGCATATGGCTCCATCGGCTTTTTGATTCCTGCGATCATCTATATTTTCACCTATATTCTTGTGGTTGGTGCGCTCACGGTGAAAGAAACGGCGACTCTGACGTGGCCGACCATTGCCTTATTTCAATCATTTGATATTCAGGGGATTTTTATTGAACGGATTGAATCCTTTTTGCTGATTGTTTGGCTTGTCCAGCTTTATACGAGCTTTGTAGGATATACGTTTTTTGCTACGATAGGAGTCATCAAATTGACTAAATTCCCTAAAAAAATCGCGCTCGCCTTGATGGGCATTGTGATCTTCTTTGCCGCTCTTTTCCCAAAAGATGTTGATACGGTCCGAGACTATTTAACCTACGTAAACAACTTGTTCTTTCTTCTATTTGGTATACTCCCGTTTCTTTTATTTATCATCGTATTTTTCAAAAGGAGGCGGAAAACAGCATGAAAAAGAAAGCGGTTCTTGCGCTCTTCTCACTGATTCTATTATGCGGGTGCTGGGATAGTACAAATATCGAGGAGCTCAACATGGCAATTGGATTTGCTGTAGATAAAGGAGATGACGGACATAAATTGAAGCTGTCTATGCAGGTGCTCGTTCCGCAAAAAATTGAGCAAGAATCAAGCGTGAAAGATCCGACGAAGATTATTGAGACAAGCGGTGATTCCATACACCAAATTTTTCGTAC
The DNA here is from genome assembly GCF_003946835.1 of Bacillus sp. 2B09. Lineage (NCBI taxonomy): Bacteria > Bacillati > Bacillota > Bacilli > Caryophanales > Bacillaceae > Bacillus > Bacillus sp. 2B09. The sequence continues at coordinate 157,401 of NZ_RPSG01000003.1, read as the reverse complement.
AACGGCCCTAAAAACACACCGCATTTTTGCTCAGCAGCTGAGGGTTTATTTGTTTTCTCAAGACCTTATCAATGAAAATAATTTCGATTTGGTCATCAATCAATTCATTCGGGACAATGAAACACGAAGAGGAAGCCTTGTCTTTATGGCTTCTGAGAAGCCTGGAGATATGCTGAAAATCAATGACGACGGCCAGCCTGCCGCTTCCACCTTATACGATATTTCTTCGAATACAAAAACGACCATTCGTATGTTCAAGCCCGTTTCCTTAGGAGATATTTCTTCTGCCATGCAAAACAACGTATCCTTTGCCATTCCGAAAGTCAGTGTCAGTCAGGGAAAATTAATGCTGGATGGTGCCTCGATTATTCAGAACAAACGATTTCTCACCAACATCTCTCCTTTAGCGGTGCAGTCCTACAACCTGCTGACTGGAGACGCTAAAGGCGGAGTGATTGAATTCCAATATGAACATAGCATTTATTCTTTTGAGATCTTTAAAATCAAACACAACATTGACACCCATAAAACAGCCAGTGGCAAATATGAATTTGATGTGTCAGTTGAACTCGATGGAAGATTGTCTGAAGATTGGAATGAACGAGAAAACGCATTTAATGAAAAATACCTCCAAGAAATTGAGAAAGTCGTGGCACATCGACTGGAGGAAAATGTGAAAGATTTTATCGGGGAATTACAGCATGAGATCAAAGCAGATATTTGTGGATTTTATCAAAAAGCGAGTATTGCCTATCCGAAGGAATTCCGAAAAGAAGCGAAACATTGGGATGACATTTTTAGTGAATCGGATATTCGTTACAAGGTAAATGTGAAAATCCGTGACTTCGGGACTAAGGGCGCAACACAATCCTTATAGAGTATGTTAAAATGGTAAGAAAAAAAGGGTGTCAATCATGAAACGAGCTTTACTTTCGGCCGGCATTCTATTTTTGATTCTAGGAATACTTCTGTTAGTCGTGGTATTCATGCAATCAAAAGAAGATTTCTTCATTGAAGCCGACAGCTTTTCAAGCACATTTTTGATCGTGATTTATTATGGACAAACCCCTGCGCTCCTTCTGATTGGAGGCGGTTTATTTGTTGGACTTTCACAGATCATTGATTTGCAAGAGAAAAAAGCGGCAGTGGCAAAGGAAAGCGTCAAACTGCTTTCCGAGATGAAGAAAACCCTGGAAGACAAATCGGCCGAGGAGCAGGAGGCTTTTCCAGTTCCTGAGCTCCATCAACTATCCGAACGTCCAATCACAGGACAGAAGGACTAATTTTGCGCATGTTCCAGCAGCTTTCATTTGAAAGCTGTTTTTTTATTGAATCAGCTTATGGCGATGTGCATACACGGCTGCTTGTGTGCGGTCTTCTACATCAAGCTTGGAAAGAATGTTAGTAATATGCGTCTTGACGGTTTTGATGGTAATAAACAATTCCTCAGCAATGACCTTATTCGATTTCCCATCGGCAATCAGCTTTAATATTTCCATCTCTCTTGCGGTTAACGAATCGTGCAGAATGGACCCATTTGATGAATGGCGGAGTTTGTTCATGACCTTTCCAGCTACTTTTGATTCAAGTCTTGGTTCGCCGATACTCGCAGACCTGATGGCATCAGCAATTTCTCCTGCTTTCGATGTTTTTAAAAGATAGCTTAATGCACCAGCCTCAATAACTGGATACACTTTATCATCATCAATAAAGCTCGTCAGTACAATAATCCGAGCATCCTCTATTTCTTGACAAATTCTTTTCGTTGCTTCGATGCCATCCATGCCTTCCATAACAAGGTCCATTAAAATCACGTCTGGCTTTAATTCAACCGCTAGTTCTACACCTTTTTGTCCATCTGACGCTTCACCGATGACTTCAATATCCGCCTGTGCCTCTAAAAAAGCAGCAAGACCCATTCTCACCATTTCGTGATCGTCAATTAAAAGCACTCGAATCATCGAACGTTCTCTCCTTTTCCTTCATCAAAAATGGGAACCTTCACATCAATTTGTGTGCCTTTTCCCTCAAATGACATAATCTCTGCGACACCGCCTACTTCACTTGTTCTTTCTCGTATCGATTCAAGTCCGTAGGAAGCAGTCTTCACATGATCTGTTTGAAAACCAATCCCGTTGTCGATAATTTTCAACTGAACTTGACGGTTCCGAATAAGCAGACGTACTGTCACCTTTGTCGCCTTTGCATGCCTAAACACATTGGAAAGGGCTTCTTGCACAATTCGGAACAGATGGTCCTCCACCCCTTTAGACAGCGGAGCATCATCTTCTATTTCCCAATCAATATCAATTGGCTGCTTTGCCTGAAATTCATTGAGTAGCTCAATCAAGCCTTTTTTCAAGTCTTTTCCTTCAAGGGTGATCGGTCTTAAATGCAGAAGGAGTGCACGCATCTCATTTTGTGCATCGCCAGCCATTCGTTCCACAAGACGCATTTGCTTTAAAATCTTTTCATCCTTTTCCTTCATCCCCTCAAGAATCGCAGACGTCATCATCGAAATGGCGAATAGCTGCTGGCTGACTGCATCATGCAGCTCACGCGCTAGACGCTGACGCTCTTCTGAGACAACCGATTTTTTCATTTGAACCTGCCATTCAGCTCGCTCATTTGAAAGCTTTTGTAAGGAGGCTACTTGCCCTTCCACTCGTTTCGCCATTTCATTTAATTGATCTGCCGCCAAACCAATTTCATCATCACCTAGAGAAGGCAGTCTATAGGCAAAATTCCCATTTTCAAACTTCAAAATCGACTCTACAAGCTGATCCAGCCGCTTCTTATGCTGATAGCCAAACACATGCCCCGCTGATACACCAATGGCGAGACTAATAATGAGTAAAATACAAAAAAACGGGATGCCGAACCACCGCGTAGACAGCAAAATCATGGGATCAAGCTGGTAATAAAAAAACATCGGGAGTGTCGTCATGATGACAACACCAAGCGAGATACCGACTGCAAGACGAACAGATTGCCACTGGATGCCTAAATGCAGTTTCCTCATAAGTACCTCACATCCACATCCCCTATCAGGAGAGAAATGGAGATTTTCACTTTTCGCTTGCTCTCATCATAATCATTTGTCATGACATACACTTTACTGCCGAACCCGCTTCTTTTTTCATCAATGATTTTCATATCACCAATCGCCGCCGAAGCACTCACACACACTTCAATATCCTGCGGTACATAAATATCGACATCTCCGATGAGTCCACTAATGACGATCGTACTCTCTTCCTCAGCAATAATCGCCTTTGATAAGTCGATTTTGACATCGCCAATAAAACCTGAAATGGTCAAATCACTTAATTGAAATGGTTTTTTCATCAGCCTGACTTCACCGATAAAGAAATCATGTTCTTTGCGCGGCTTTGCCTGGCTTTTTGTTTTCTTCTGATCGCCCTCTTTTTCAAGATTGACTTTCAGTGAAGGCTTTCCATCGTCTGATGAATCCTTTTTATCGACATCAAAAACAGGTTTGTTTTTCAATAAACGATAGCCCGCATAGATCAAAAAGGCAGCAAATAAATACCCAGTCAAACTAAACGTGATATTTAGTAGAAATTTCAAGAAGAGAAAGCCTGCAAAAATATAGGAAACCGAACCGAGCCAACGTTTAGATCGAGAGTGCAGCCAATAACCAAATAGAGCAAAAAACACTGGCCAAAATAGGTCTGCCCCAATCCCAATAATTTTGAGAAAAAGATTAATACCAAAAATCACCACAATGATGCCTAAAATTTGATTTCTAGAAAAACGCAGTTGACTCGCCTCCTTCCTTTTTTCGTTTGTTTACCGCAATTTTAAGTTTCCGCTTGTCATCTCAATATCGACTAAGTGTGTCCCTTTCCCATGCGTGCCTGTAAAACCTCGGCCTTCACTATCCGCTTGGTCAAAATCATACGAATGATCAATACGTCCACTCGTTTTTTTCACTTGAACTTTGAAATCTCCCTCATCTGGCAAGTTCAATTTCGCACTGCCTGATGTCATGTGAAAGTCGACTGGTGAATCAATTGTATCAAAGCTTGCTGTCAGCCTGCCGCTTGTCATGCCTAATTGCAGCTTTCCTTTTACATCTTGAATATCAGCACGACCAGAAGTGGCACCAATATCACTTTCCTTCGCATCAATATGAGACACTGAGAGTCTGCCAGAAGTCGCCTTGATTTCCACTCGATTTGCTGAGAAGTTTTCAGCTGTGAGATTTCCGCTCGTTGATTTGAGCGTCACATCTTGAAGAGACAGCTTTCCTTCGCCATTTACTTCGCTCACGCCGATTCCACCTGTTATTTTCACATCTTTATGATAATCTGTTGGAATTTTGACTAAGAGTTCTCCTTTTTCAAATGCAGAGAAAAACAAAAATCCTTTATTTTCAGCACGGACTTTGAATGTTCCGCCTGTTTGTTCAGCATACATTTTCCCTTTTCCATTCACAACCATCACAGAAATATCCGAACGATCTTCCGGCTCCACCTTGATGCGAAATCCAGAAAGAGAGATATCTAATTGTTCAACCTCATCCTTTTTCGCTGAAGCTGTTGTGACCGCTTTATCACGAGAAAAGCTCAAATGAAAGAGATCTCCATTTTTGAAAAGCATCCCAATCATCAAAAAAACACCAACAAGTATACAAATTAGACCAATGAACCGTTTCATTTATATCATCCCTTTATCCTTTGACCTTTTTATTATAAGGAAAAGCGAAACAGAAAGAAATCAAATAACGGAAGAAAAATCCTGTTTTTCTTCCGTTTTGACACATTTCCATTAGTTTGCCGGCTGTTTCTCAAGCTGCTTTGATCGTTGAAGCTTTTGCCATTCCTTTTCAACCTCATCAGCGTAATCAAGATGAGCATATGCACCCTGATCGGCAAATTGTGCATAGCTGCCCGCTTTTGTCTCCATTTCCTCTATACGGTTCTCCATGCGTAGAAATTCTTTATAAGCACTTTCACTATCAACCTTATTCATAGATTCATTCATATGCTGCTTTGCCTGTGCGGCATTGGCTCTTGCAATCAGCGCTTGCTTCTTGTCTTTAACATCACGCAGCTTTGTTTCTAGATGCTGCAACTGTTCTTTCAGCTCTTTCAGCTGTTTAACAGATTGCTGATAGGCTTCTTGATATTCGTTGTGCTTTTCTTCAAAATACTTCATTTCAGTCAGTGCTTTCCGTGCAAGTTCTTCTTCTCCTGCATGAAACGCCAGCTCCGCCTGTTTCTTTCGCTTATCAGCAAATTCTTCTGTTTCTTCTGCTTTTCTCAAGAAACCTTGCTGAATGGTTTGCTGTTTAATGATCGCATGCTTCGCTTTAGCAATATCGTCCTCCATATCACGAACATATTGATTCAGCATGACACGCGGATTCTCCAATTTATCTAAGCCTTCATTGACTGTTGCAACAAACATATCACGTACTCTTCTTAATACCATTTCATATTCCTCCCTTTATTTTTTCTTTAAAAAGTCTTCCCATTCTTGATCAAATGACGTGTGCATAGATTCTTTCATGTTCGGTGCTGTGTTTGGCTCCATATATGTTGTTCTGCCGGATGATTCCTTTGCAGATTCACCATTGATCATCTTCCAGCCAAAGTAGAGAAGTACTCCAGCAAATGCGATTCCGAGTAAAAATGGCAGCGACTGTGCGACAAGCAATACACCGATAATAGAGAGTATGACCCCTGTTGTTTTACTGCCCTTATCATATTTTTTGACACCTACATAAATGAGCCACGCCCCAATCAAAGTCGGGATCAGCCCGCCCAATGAACCACCAAAGAAGATGGATAAACCGATAAACATCAGGATTGAACCGATGATGGTTTTACTTGTGATTTTCATCTTCATGCCTCCTTTCTTGCTCCTTGCTTTCACTATAGTCAAAAAAGGAAGCCGACAAAACGTGTCGTAGATTGATCTTTGATTGCGACCAGAGTCGTAACATGGCTCAGACTGAGCGGTTGAATCTATAGAAAAAGCACTCTTCGACTTAGAAGAGTGCTTTTCCTCATTTAGAACGAAACACATCTGCACTTCGTTCATATTCAACATCTGCTTCACCGAGCCGATGATTCACAATACGGGCGGCAGCAAATAAATAGTCGGATAGACGGTTCACATATGTGAGCATAACTGCTGGAATTTCCTCCTGCTTTGCGAGTGTCACAATATGCCGCTCGGCTCTCCTGACAACTGTTCGAGCCACATGTAAAAGGGCAGCGCCTTCCTGGCCGCCAGGTAAAATAAATTTAGTCAGCGGTGCGGCTTCTTCTACATACACGTCCATTCGCTTTTCAAGGACTGTGACAGATTCTTCTTTTAACTTGCCTTCTTTCGGTGGTTTCACCGTTGCCAAATCACCGCCGCAGTCAAACAGTTCATGCTGAATGACCATCAGCTCAGATAGAATATCTTGAAACAATTCGCCATGCTGCCTTAAGTTTGCATGGGCTAGTCCAATCAAACTATTCCCCTCATCTAATGTACCGTACGCTTCTACTCTTGCGTCATCTTTATCAGCCCGCCCGCCAATCAAGCCTGTTTGACCTTCATCTCCGGTTTTTGTATAAAGTTTCATTGAGGTTCCCCCTTATCCATTGCTTGTTCCTTTTAGTATACCCTGAAGTGGAAAAGATGTATTTGTTTTATTATGAAACACTTTTATTCAAAATCTCTTCATTTCTACTTTATATGTTGAATGATGAAACATCACATTTTATAATAAATGAAAGCGCTTTTTAATTATGACTGATGGGTGGGATGATAGATGACTTTACAAAACAAAGTAGCAATCATTACAGGTGCAAGCAGAGGAATTGGCCGCGCCATTGCGGAGGCATTTGTCTCTGAAGGAGCTAAAGTGGTGCTGAACGGAACGAATGAAGTGCTATTGCAAGACGTTTGCTCCTCTCTGAATAAAGAAGAGACACGCGCTGTTTCTGTCACTGGTGATGCTAGTTTACCAGCGACAGCTGCCTCCCTCGTTGAGAAGGCAAAAAACCATTTCGGACAGATTGATATATTGGTCAACAATGCTGGGGTCAATTTGCGGAAATCAACAGTCGATACATCTGTTGATGAATGGAAAAGACTAATTGATATTAATTTGACGGGTACGTTTCTCATGTGTCAAGCAGTCATTCCTGACATGATCAAACAGCAAGGCGGGAAGATTGTCAACATGAGTTCAACTACTGGCAAAACCCCTCATCACAATGCATCACCCGCTTACGGCGTTTCAAAGGCAGGTATCAATTACTTAACGATGCATCTTGCCAAAGAATTAGCAGCACATCACATTCATGTAAATGCTGTCTGTCCTGGGCCAATTGAGACAGACATGAGCAAACAGTGGAGTGATGAATACCGTAGATCTGTTTTAGAAAGAATTCCTCTGAAAACAATTGGAACACCGCAGCAAGTCGCAAACGCCGTTACCTTTTTAGCCTCTGATCAGTCAGATTTCATCACAGGAGAAACCATCAATATGAATGGCGGAACGTATATGAACTAAATAAAGAGCCTCCATAGGAAGGCTCTCAGATTGTTGACAAAGGGTTAAAATGAACTTTATTTTAACCCTTTGTCTTCTTTTCAGCGTGATAGAAAACCTTTGCAGCCCTAGGAAGGACGAGCATCGGCGCGGAGCGAATTTGACATTCGTGAGCACCGAAGCGCAGGACTGACACCGAATGCGAGGGTTTGTCTACACGCTGAGAGCCTCCATTGGAAGGCTCTTTCTCTTTTACTATCGGTTCTCTCTCGTACCAGAAAGCATGATTGCCTGCCGAATGGCTTCTTCCATACTCGCAGAATCAGCCTTTCCTGTTCCTGCAATATCAAATGCCGTCCCATGATCGACACTTGTACGAATTATAGGCAATCCAACTGTAATGTTCACGCCTGATTCTAAGCCAAGCACCTTGATTGGTCCATGCCCTTGATCATGATACATCGCCACAACGATATCAAAGTCGCCTCTTGTCGCCCTAAAGAACAGTGTATCAGCTGGTAGCGGGCCAAATACTTGAATCCCTTCATCCTGTGCTCGTTCTACCGCTGGAATGATCTTCTCCTCTTCTTCGCCGTTTCCAAACAGACCATTCTCCCCGGCATGCGGATTAATCCCGCACACAGCAATTCTAGGTGCAGGGATACCAGATCGAACGAGGGTATCATGAGCCAGTTTAATCGTTGTGTATACACGCTCAGGGCTGATTTTTAAGATGGCATCCATTAATCCGATATGTGTCGTCACATGCACCACTTTTAAATTAGGAGCTGCCAGCATCATGGCATAATCGTCCGTACCCGTCAGGTCAGCTAAAATTTCTGTATGCCCTGGATACATATGACCAGCCTTATGAAGTGCTTCCTTGTTCAACGGTGCTGTACAAATGCCGTCAATTCTAAGGTCATTCGCAAGTGTAATGGCTTTTTCAAGATATCGAAAAGCAGCATTCCCTGCTTCTTTTGAAATCTCTCCTACTGGAATATCGCTTGTTAATAGATGAAGATCAAGACAAGGAACGGCACCAGCTTTTACTTGTTCCGCTTCCTCCGGTTCTTTAATACTGACAATCTCCACATGTGTATTCACAAAATCTTTCGCCCTATTTAATATATGGGTGTCTCCAATGACAAATAGAACGGCTTCTTCATGTAAACGGCTTTGCTGGAAGGCTTTTAAAATAATTTCAGGACCAACCCCAGAAGCATCTCCCATCGTTACAGCAATGATTGGTTTTGCCATTCGTCTACCCCCTCTATGTTTTTCAACACTTCAACCGCATGGAGCACAGAATTTTTTTGACCATATGCCCCTGCTTTTGTGACCGCATATACACTCGTATCAACGAGCCGCCCAAGCGGGATGCCGGGTTCAATTTCTTTCAACAGCTGAATCCCGCCTGCTCCAAGCTCATGGCATATCGCACGCGCCGTATCTCCACCAGTTAAAAAAAGGCGTTTCACCCCTGTTAATTCAACAATGTCTTTTGTGATCTTACCAAGACAGACAGATAAGGTACTTCCTACTTCTTGTCTTGTCATGCCATTCGCTTCACCGTATGCCAACATCTGTTCAACCATTTCTGGCCTTGCGTCTGTATAAAGGAGAATATCTTCATCCTGACGCATGAGCAGCTGATCCATGACTGATTTCCTTTCCCATGCTTCACGGCCGTTTAATACATTCAACGGGTTCACTTTCACATCGAGACATTTGTGCTTTTCTCTTAAAAAAGCAAACTGCTCATTTGTTTTTTGAGAAGCACTTCCTGAAACGATGAGAACAGATTCATGCTTTTTTGCATGAGAAAGATTGCGGTGTTTCGCAACATAGGATGATAATGCGCCAGCGAGTCCAGCTGACCCGACCCAAAGCACTCTTTGATTGATCTTCATAAACAAATCAACGATCTGTGTTAAATCATGGTTCGTTTCTGCATCACACACAAACCATTGATGACCATGTTTTAATAAAGATGAAACGTCATGACTCGTTTCGTTTAGCTCTGAATAGACCGCTTGCTGCGAAAGATGTTTTGGCTTGATGTTTGTCTGCTCTTCAATTAAGTCTGAAATACTGGATGTCAGGACAGGCGTTTTTGGGTCCTTCGCTGCTTCTGATAGATGAACAGGCACACCCTCCACATAATGAATCCCATAGGCCGTAGATCTATTCGCATCGGGGTAAGCGGGGGCAATGACTGCCGCATCAAACCGGCCAAGATCCATTAGTGCCTGAAGCTCTACTCCTATATTTCCTCTTAACGTTGAATCTATTTTTTTAAAGAAAAGGTGCGAATCTCCTTGTAGAAACGGCTGAACCACTTGACTGACCTCATTATACGCTCTTTCAGAAGACATACTTCGTGAGTCTGTATCGACAATCAGTACATCTTCCTCCTTGTACTGGCTCATATCCTCAAATGACGGCTGGAACAGCACAGAGGCTTTTAAACCGGCCTTCACAAATTGAACACCTGTATCACTTGCGCCTGTTAAATCATCAGCCACAATGATCACCTTTTGCTCTAAGTTCGCTCCTTTTTTTAATAGATCGTTTGTCATTTAGACACCTCGGTCTCATTGCATATTATTCCTTTAACTTTCTCCACAGCGTCGTGCGGTTAATATTCAGCCGCTTTGCTGCTTTTGATTGATTCATATTTTCTTCTTCCAGCACCGTCCGAATGATTCGTCTTTCAATCTCGTCAAGCGTGCCATGTAAATAGCTGGACAGCTGTTTTTCTTCATTCTCAGAAGCAAGTTGCTCAATTGCCGGCTTTGCTTTACTCAACGTGATATATCCACTTTTTGTTGTCAGCACCAGTTCCTCCATAATCCGCTTGAACTGCCGGACATTTTCTCTAAATCGCTCGTTTTGAAAGGCGGCAATCACATCTGCTGACAGCCCAACAACCTGCGTCCCATAAAGAGAATTTAATTCAGCTATAAATAACCTGCTCATATCCTCAATATCTTCTGCCCGTTCAGATAACGGCGGGACATGAATGACGAGCTCCTGCAAACACGTATATAGGTCTTCATGAAACGCCCCAGATTGCATCAATTTGAACAAATCAACTGTAGATGCAGCCATCCAGCGAATGTTCTGCTGATGATGAATAAGCTGCTCGGCCATGATGGGCTGCATAGCCATTGGGACACGATCAATATCTTTCAAAAAGATCGTCCCTTTTTGATGCACCGGAATTATGTTTACATCATCTAATTCAGTCAAACGGCTGCAATGCACCGTCATAAAGCTCTCATTTTTCCTCTCGCTCATTTGGTGAATAGCAAAAGCAAGGCTTGATTTACCAGTTCCTTGTTCACCATAGAGACAAATCGATCGATCTGTTTGGCTGAACGCCTTTGCCCTTTTAATCACATCTTTCATATTTGAACTCTGCTCAGTAAAAAGAGCAAATGGATGTGCTGAATGAATAGGTGCAGCCAGCGTCCATATACGCTGCCCCTCCCTATTAATCACAGCAGAAGGCTTCTCAATCGTCAAAAGCAGCTCACCTTTAGATAACAAGCTTCCTTTGACATGCCACACTTGCTGCTGAAAGGAGATTTGAGAATATCCACTTTGTTTTCCTTCTCGAACCGCTTTTACTGCTGGTTCAAGCGCCGGGCACCATGCCATCACATCAACATGAGACGTAAACGGTGCAAATAACCCTTTTTCTGTCCATTCTTTCATTTGCTGATTAATAAAATAAAGCTGATTGTGCTGATCAATGATCAGCATCCCTTTTGACTCCTGGTCAATCATTTCACGAAAGAGGCGCTGCTCAGCTGTCGCCTCTTTATATAAACGGTACATTTGTTTTGCTTGATGAAACGCTTCTTTGACAGATTCACGTCCTGAGGTAATGAGCATGCTTTGCATCCCCAACTCCTTGGCCGCTTTATCTGTAACCACATCACCCAGTACAACCTGTGTCCCTTGCTCCTGTAACTGCTGTAAAAGATCCCACACTTCTTCCTCTTGCTGTATTGTATAAATATCAATTTTGATCCCGTATAACTCTCCGATGGTGCGTACACCTTGTGTAATATTTTCAAATCCAACTACTGCTTTTTTCCCTTGGTAATCTTTAATCAGCGTCAGGGCACGAAGCAAGTCGTAGCCTGACACAGGGATATCCACCACTGGAATGTTGACGTGTTTTTGAATAAGCGCAGCTGTCCCCCCGCGGCTCATAATAATATCCATTCCTTGAGCCTCGGCCTGTTCTGCCAGTGCAACACCAGACCTAAGATCTCCGACTTCAAGCTGGAATGTGATGCTTTTTTCGTCTTTGGCAAGGTCGATTAATACATCGCCTAATCCTTTATACGGCGCAATACCTAATACTTTTATATTCATGAAAAGGACCCCCATTTTTTATCTCTTCATCGTGAGACATACGTTGAGGGAGTCCAAATGTTAGCAAATTGAGACAACCCTCCAAACATCAATTATAAATGAAGAAAATGAGGGTTACAATTCACGGAAACACTGATCCCTTGCGGTTAAGACGTGTGATGAGTCCATTCTTCTTTCACACACACATACTTGATGGCCTGCCGGTAAAAAGTAAACGCAATGTGCAGACTACCATCTTTTCCTTCTGTGATGGATGGATAGGAATACTCTCGATTCAATTTGTCCTTTGAGTTGTTTGTCATGGCATATCCATCGCCAATTTCAAGGTTACGTCTGACGGGCCATGTCGCACCGTCATCCGTCGAGATGGCAAGTGTCATTGGCGCACGCGGTGTTCCCCAAAAGGCTGGACGCGCCTCTGTATCAACAGCCGTTCGTGTATCGCCTTCATCCTCAATTTCATCATACAAGGACGCTCTTCTTTCTGTTTGATCATCCGCGTTGATATGGTTATAAACGAGGGCAAGATGACCATTATGGAGCACCGTAAATTGAATGGATGAGTTATTGTTTGGCAGCTCTGTTGCTCTTGGCTCAGACCATGTCCGTCCATGATCCACTGAACGGCTCATATAAATCGAATCAGCAAACCGGCTTCTAAAGAGGGCAAGCAGGGAACCATCCGCACATTTTCCGATATTCATATGAACACAGCCAGTACTGTTGGGCACAGTGACCTCTTCCCAGGTCTTCCCTTGATCTGAGGAAATCTTCACAGCACTGACATCACGGTTTCCTGTCCATTTTACACCAGGAATCGTTTTACAATAGAACACCGGAAGGAGCCAATCATCATTATCCAATACAACAATAGGCTGTCGTATAAACGTCCCCGGCTGATCAAATAAAGTACCAATCTCTCCCCAAGTCTCTCCTCTATCCTCCGATAAACGATATCTCACAAGAGCTGTATCTTGATTGCCAGAAAGTTGTGCGGTATAAAGCAGCCACAGCCTGCCATCTTTCTCTTGAAAAAGAACTGGATTTTGTTCAGATCTTGTAGAATCATCAGACAGCTTCACAGCCTTCGTCCATTGATTACTTCCTTGCTTGAGCCTTGACATATAGATAGAGATATCAGGAATTCCTTCTTGCGTACCGCCAAACCATACACACAGCAAATCTCCATTATCCAGTTCGATGAGATTAGCCGCATGGTTTTGCACGCAATCTGTTGGTAAAAAGGCTTCTTTTCTAGCTGCGTCTTGTTCATTTTGTCGCAATTTTCCATCTATTTTGATCATGATGTCTTCATTTGTCATCATAATTCTCCTTTCAGTGATTGATCCTTTTTAGCTGGCGGGCTGATCCATCGATCCATCACCAGAACTAGGAAAGGAATGATAATGGCCACATACATATTATCGATTCCAAATGGATTATCGAGTAAATACCACACCGTCGTGGCGATGCCTGAAGCGGCAAGACCAATGGTTGCTCCTCTATTTGAATTAAAGTATGGCAAGTAAAAGCCCATTGCTGCTACAACTGCAATCGATGTTCGAAGTGCTCGTGTAAAAAAGGAAAGTGACAGCAACTCTGGTGCAAGTGCGACCCCCACAAGCGGCACAATCCCAACCATGACAGCTACATACCGAGTCACCTTCATACGCTGCTCTGGTGATGGTTTCTTTTTCGGTACATAAAAGTCATCAATAATCAACGTGGTTGTAGCAAGTGCAACCGTCGAGACACCAACAAAAATGGATGCGACAAGCGATGTTGCCACAATAGCGCTCAAAATCGGATTCATATGCTGTAAAAAGACAGGGAAAGCATAAATAGGATCAATGTCTGGATACAAATAACGGGCTGCGACACCGATGATCCCGATCGCAATGGCAAGCGGCAAACAAAGGAGTGCTGCATACAGGGTCGATTTTTTCGCTTCTCGTTCACTTTTCGACGAGGTGATCGCTTGAATGATAAACTGCGTCGCAAAAATGGCCCCCATGTTTCCTATAAACCAGGCTCCAATCGTTCCCCAACCGATGGTCCCATCCCATGTAAAGAAATGGTCGGGTAATGTTTGTTTCATTGGCTCAAAGCCTTTTGTTAAATAAAGGGCTACCCCTAGTGTAATTAAAATCCCCGCATACTTCACAATTGAATGAAGGATCGTGACCCATGCAACCCCCTTCATTCCTCCGAAAGTAAAATAAAATGTACTCACAACCGCCGTGATGATGGCACAGGTCATTAAAGGAAGGCCAAGAATGGATGCAATGGCAGCTGAACCACTTAAATAGTTTCCTAGATTCACTAAGAGCAGGGCTGCAATCATAATGACAGAGACAACAAGCTTTGTTGATTTTCCAAATTTTTGATCGATAATACCTGAAATCGTATATTGTCCTGTTCGATAAAACTTTCCCACTAAGAAAAAGGAAAAAATAAAAAAGGCAATAGCAACTGTGATAACAGACCATGAAGCGGAAAGCCCGTGTGTAAAAGCAGATTCAGCTGTTCCGACAGTTGACTTCGTCCCAATGAATTCACTCATTAACAAAATACCGACCACAATAGCTGGAAGTGACTTAGCGGCATTGTTAAATTCTGAGTTAGACTTACTACGGAAACGCATCGTCAGCCAGGTCGTAAACAGAATATAGAGAATAATGACGATTAAAATAAATGTGATGACAGAACTACTTAAGACATTCACTTAAAATCCCCCTTTGTGTGCAAGCCGTATGAAGCAACTTCTCATGTCCCATCCCAGTGACGTATGAAGTGTTAAACGTGGAGCAGTTTCATGTAAATCTGTTCAATATCAGAGACAGACATCGGCTTCGGGTTGTTATCCATTAATCTCTTCACCTCCGAAGCAGCTTCAGCAAGTGCCGGCACATCTTCTTTTGACACGCCGAAGGCTTTGAGTTGTTGAGGAATGTGTAAATCCGCTGTCCACTCTTCTACTTGACGAATCACTTGCTCTGCAAGCGTATGCTTTGAGCCTTTCTCTTCGATCCCTATCACTCTAGCAATATCTTCAAGACGATCTTTGATATGGTCTGCATTAAACGCCGTGACATGAGGAAGCAGCATGGAATTAGCGACACCGTGTGAAATTTTGAATTTCCCCCCTAACGGATAAGCCATTGCATGAACAGCAGCGGTTCCGGCACTTGTGAGCGCCATCCCGCCATACATGGCACCAACCAGCATATCTTCCCTTGCTGTCATATTATCCCCGTGATGATAGGCCTCCTGAATACTTCCTGAAATGAGCCTCATCGATTCGAGTGCAAACATATCACTAAATGGATTGGCTTTATTTGAAATATACGATTCAAGCGCATGCGTAAACGCATCCATCCCTGTAGCTGCGGTAATGGCTTTTGGCAATTTGAGTGTCAGTGCGGGATCTAAGATCACAAGATCAGGCAAAAGGTATGGGCTGACCATGCCAATTTTTAATTCTTTTTCCGGAAAGGTAACAATCGCGTTTGGTGTCACTTCTGATCCCGTACCTGAGGTTGTTGGAATGAGAATCGTTGGAACTCCTCTTTTTTTAACAAGGTTCGTGCCAACGAGATCAGAAATTGGCTGATCATTCGTCTTTAGAACAGCTAATATTTTGGCCGCATCCAGCACACTCCCGCCACCAATCCCAATAATGGCTTCATGCTCCCCTTTTAAAAATGTCTGGAATACGTCCTCGATATTTTCTTCCGTTGGTTCAGGCTTAATCTCTGTGCTGATCTCACTCGCAATCCCTTTTTTCGCAAGTTCTGTTTTGATTTGATCTGCGTAACCAAGAGATACGATGGATGGCTGCGTTAAAATAAAAATCGATCTCAACGTGCTTAGTCCTAATAGCTCTAGTTTCTCCCCAAGGAGCTCTAGAGAGTGGGCGCCAGAAACAATGTGTGATGCCGTTTGAAAGTGATAATGTGATATTGTCATCTCTTCACGACTCCTTTGCTGCTTTTGCTTGTATCCGATAATTCTCCATCATGTTCACCACAGCTTCTAAAGCCTCGCCGGATAATGCTTTGACCGGGCTTTTTGGCGGACCTACAGGAATCCCTGAAAGTTCAGCTGCTTTTTTCAAAGGTGCTGGTAACGTTCCTAATGTGAATGTCGCTCTTAACGGCTGCAGTTGCTGCTGACATTGCTCACTTTGGTCAAGATTTCCTTGCTGAAACGATTCATAAATGCCAACGACGGTTTTGGGAAGCACATTTGCCGTTGCCGCCACTGCACCTGTTCCGCCTAGCTTCAATGTCTCTAAAATGAGGGAATCCGTTCCTGCAAGCACGACAAACTCTTCATCCTTTGTGACATCGAGATACGCTTTGATATTGGCAATATCTCCACTACTGTCTTTAATACCTAACACATTCGGTAGAACGCTGAGCCTTGCAACCGTCTCTGGCGCAAGTGACACACCTGTTCTTGATGGAATGTTATAAAGTAAAATGGGGATGGTCACATTCTCTGAAATATGACGAAAATGCTCATACAGCTCCTCTTGTGATGGCGCAACAAAATAAGGGGTGATAACCGACAAGACATCTACGCCTAAATCTGCGAACTTGTTTGACAGCTTAATGGTTGCCTTAGTGCTATTCTCACCTGCTCCCATGTATACAGGCACCCTGCCGCCCGCAGCCTTTACAACAGTTTCAGCAATTTGAAGCTTTTCTTCCTCTGAAAACAAATGAAATTCGCCGTTTGTCCCTAAAGCAAAGATGCCGTGCACACCTGAGTCGATTAAATGATCAATAAGTTGCTTTGTCACTTCTGGATGAAAATGCTCTTCTTCTGTAAGCGGTGTCAAAATAGCTGGAATGATTCCTTGAATGTTCAAATGATCCTCCCCTTCCGGTTGTTGCATTTTTAAACAATTAATTATTAAAACGCTTTCATTATTCTTATTATAAAAGCAATGTGATTTATTTAGCAACATATTTTTCGTTTTTTTCAAATATTCAGTGGATGACATAAGTAGATGTTGATGTTTTCAACAAAAAAAGTGAACCAGCCGGTTCACTTTTTCATAGCATTCAATGTATGAAGAAGATGCTTCACTTTCAGTCTGACTCTTTCATGTAAATGAGCAGTATGCTCCTTTTCTTCTGCATTGGCAGCAGCGATACAAAGATGATGTACCTGGATACTTGTCTCTTGTTTAATGAAGTGCGTCAGCTCGCCCATCAGCTGGACAGACGCACCATCTGATATCGTTCCTTTCAGCACAAGCCAAACGGACAGCTCTCCTTCTTGATGCATCCCATAAAGAAGGACATCTTCATCATCATCTTCAGCGGCGTATTGCTTCGGCCCATCAGATTGACCAAGAAATAAGTACCCTTCCTCATCATCCAGCATGTCATGGAGTGCTTCAGTTCCCGTTCCAAGGGACCGTGTCCAAAAGAAACCCCCGCTTTTCTCATGTGATGAAAGGATGCGCAATGGCTGATGAGTAGAAAATGTCATTCCGTTTGCGCCATATGTTTTCCACCCATCCGCTAAGTTCAGCCTTGAATGTTCAGAGATGGACGCAGGTTCAATTACCAGCTGAGGGTTTGCCCGCAGTGGATGTTGGAGAGGTGTTACATTTGTTTCATACACCCGGTTCACCCGTTCGGTGGTCAACACATGATGCGGTTCTCCCAGCATGTCCGTCTTTCCTTCATTCAGCAAAAGCAGACGGTCACAATACAAACTGGCAATGTTCACATCATGAAACACACCGATCACCGTTAAGTTAGAGGAAACCGTCTCTTGTTTAATCAAATCGAGTAACTCTTTTTGATAAGCTAAATCAAGAAAACTCGTTGGTTCATCCAGCAATAAATAGTCAGGGCACTGAGCCAGCGCTTGAGCTAAGTAAACCCGCTGCTGTTCTCCACCGCTTAACTCATGAATGGATTGATCCTTAAATTGAGCAATATCTGTTTGGTCCATCACCTTGCTGACAATCTCGATATCTGCTTTCGTAACAGATTGCAGCCAACCTTTCTGATAAGGATAACGCCCAAACTGGACCGTTTCTTCCACTGTAAATGAAAAGGCTTGATCGGTCTTCTGGGGAAGAACCGCCAATTTTTGCGCAAGTGCCTTTGGCCGGTAGGATTGAACTGGATGGCCACTTAGTGTTACTTGGCCGCTCTCAGGTGCTAAAATACCTGCGATCATTTTAAGCAGTGTCGTCTTACCGCTCCCATTCGGACCAAGGATACCGAGGAATTCCCCTCGCTCCACTTCAAAACTCACGCCGTGAATGACCTCTTTTTCACCATATCCTCCTCTAACTTCCTTCACTTGAATCATAGATGCGTCCCTCCTCTATATCTGCGGATGAGGATGATGCCAAAGACAGGAGCACCAATTAACGCCGTAATGATGCCAATAGGCAATTCAGTCGGTTCAATGATCGTACGAGAGAGCACATCTGCTAAAACGAGAAAGGAAGCACCATTCAGCATCGACAAAGGCAGCAAATGACGATGATCCGTAATGGATAAAAGACGGATAAAATGCGGAATCACCAGTCCTACAAATCCGATCGTTCCTGACACAGCCACCGCACTTCCAGTCAGAATCGAACCAGCAAGCAACACCACATATTTGCTCCGTTTCACATGAACCCCTAACAGTTTTGCCTTTTCTTCGCCATATGTCATCACATTTAAATCTCTTCCCATCAAGATCAATGCAAATGTACCAATGAGGAAAAAAGGAAGGAAAAGAGCAATATATCGCCAGCCTCTCATAGACACACTGCCTAGAAGCCAATGAATAATCTCTTTTAAATCATCACCTGTTAACGCAATCATTAATGAAATGAGGGCTCCTAAAAAAGAGCTGAAGATGACCCCCGTCAAAATTAAAGAAGAAATGCTCATTCCTCGGTGAACCAGACGGGCAAAAAAGAGGACGAGACATAGTGTGACAAGCGCTGTTGTCATACTCAAAAAAGGCAGTGTAAAACTGCCAAGCAAAGGAAACTGCAAACTGAAAAACAATGTGGCTACAGCTCCCACAGATGCCCCTTGAGATACCCCAAGTGTATAAGGGTCAGCGAGGGAATTTTTTAATAAACCTTGAAAGGCTGCACCAGATAACGCCAGAGCTGCACCGACTAACGCCGCTAATATCACTCTCGGCAGCCGGATATTCATCATAATATTGCGGTCAATTGCATCAATGGTTCCGGCCTGAATTCCAAATACTTCATGAACAAAGATCCGAAGTATAGAAGGAATGGGAATCCCTAAGCTGCCAAATGAGATTCCCATTCCAATGCTCACGACAAGAAGTAAAGCGCTTGCTGTGTATGCGATGATGATTTTATTTGAACGTGTCAGGATAGATGCTTTTCGCAAGAGCCTCCACTCCTTCAACCAATCGCGGTCCCGGTCGTGATGCCAGATCCGTATTCAATTGAAAGACTTGTTTTTCTTTGACTGCTTTGACCGCCTTCCAGCCGTCTCTTTTTTTCAGATCAGCTAAACTTGCGCCATCAATCGTAACGATGGCATCAGGATTTCGTTTAATAATTGATTCTTCCGTCATTTGCACCCAGCCTGTTTGGTCGCCAGCAGCATTTTTTGCATGAATGACAGACAACATTTCGTCCATAAACGTTTGTTTACCTGTTGTATAAATTTCAGGCGCACCTGATACTTCGACAAAAACTGTTTTTTGTTTGTCTTTGGAGATGGATTCTGCTTGTTTTTTGATGTCATTCAGTTTTGATTTCATCTCATCTACAAGCTTCGTTGATGCCTCTTTTACGCCAGCTGCTTCACCAATCATATGGATAGACTTATACACATCTTTGAAAGAGGCTGCATCATTAACAGTCAGCACTTGAATACCTGCATCTTCAAGCTGTTTAAATCCGTCTTTTGAGCTCATTTGTGATGCATGTGCTAAGACAAGATCAGGTTTTAAGGAAATAACCTTCTCTACATTGAAATCAAGACCGCCAATCTTCTCGACCTTTTCTACTTCCTTTGGATAGTTGTCAAAGTCTGATCTACCAACGATTTTATCTCCAAGACCAAGGGCATAGGCAACCTCTGTATTACTTGGAATTAACGAAACAATTCGTTTAGGCTGTTCTTTGATTTCAACTGTTTTACCAGCTGCATCTTTGATGGATACAGGAAATGCCGCAGCCGCTGTCTCTTTAGGCTTTGAACTGTTTGTTTCTTGGTCCGTTTCCGCACCTGCACACCCTGCTAAAACACCGATCACAAGTAACAATGATAGCCAAATACCAGTTAACTTCTTCATCAATAAACCCCCTGCTTTATGTACTGCTTGACGTCATCTCTTTCGTCAATTCTTTTCTAATTTCGGGAATATTATACTACAGTGCAGATAGGTTGTATATGTGATTCCGAATACGTCTTGTCTGTCCTTATAAAAGAAAAACAGCCTTTGACGTGGCTGTTTTCACTTCCGCTATTGGTTGATATGTTCACCATTAATGACAACTTTCTGAAATGAAGGAGATACTGCATGTTCTAATGAAAGAGGGTACGTGACATCGTCAATGACACAGTCTTTCATTTTAAAGTGTGTGACCGGGGAATGTGAGTATGCGGCGATCTTGACACCATATCGCCCTCCGCTGCTTTTTAACCCTTCTACTTCAATATGACGAACTACAGGCCTATGCGGACCGGCATCCCCTTCCTCATACATCATGTCGATACAGACCACCTCATGCTTTAAGCTTTTCACTAGATTGTTTTTAAAATAGATGTGTTCAATGGTACCGCCCCTGACAGAGTTGGTCTTAATGCGCAATGCCCTGTCGAGGTTCGGACTGTCCATGACATTATCCTCTGCATATACATACTTGACGCCTCCAGAGATTTCACTCCCAATCGTTACTCCGCCATGACCATCACGCATCGTATTTCTACGAATGACGATGTTTTCAGATGGAACACCGATTCTCCGGCCGTCCTCATTTCTGCCTGATTTAATCGCAATACAATCATCGCCATTATCAAAATAACAATCTTCAATGAGCACATGTCGGCACGACTCTGGATTCACACCATCTGTATTTGGGCCATGACCGATGATATTCACCCCGCGGACGATGACGTTTTCACTTAACACCGGATGGACTTGCCACATCGGTGAATCCTTTACGGTTACTCCTTCAATGAGAATGTTTTGGCAATTGTATGGCTGGATAAAGCTTGATCTTAAATAATGTCCTTCGCCAAACACTCTTTCTTCCACTGGTATTCTTTTTTCAGCCATTTCAAAAAGAAGCTGACGATCCCGATCTTGAGAGGGCTGACCATTTGTTCCATACTTCCAAGGCCACCAGTGGTGTTCATCCCCTCTCCCGTCCAGCGTGCCTGCTCCTGTAATCGCGATGTTTTCTGCATGATGGGCATAAATAAGTGGTGAATAATTATAAAGCTCAATTCCTTCATATCTTGTTAGAACAAGCGGGAGATAATCACGTGTATCTTGGCTGAAGGTCACATAGGCATTTTCATGAAGATGAAGCTCTACATTGCTTTTCAATTCTAGAGCGCCTGTCAAAAATGTCCCTTCAGGAATCAGCACACGCCCTCCTTTCAAACGATGTGCATCATCGATGGCAGACTGAATAGCATTTGTCGAAAGCTCTATCCCTTTGTTATCTGCACCATAATGAATGACATTGAATTCACGATCTGGGAACTTTGGCGCTTTTATCTGCTTTAACACCTGATCTATGCCATTTGTTTCTTTGTCTTTTTTCCCTTGCTTTGCTAAACGTGCGAGTCCAATTCCTGTTAGTACTGTTCCTGCTGTCACATACATCAAATTTCGTTTTTTAGACATTTCATCATCCCCCAGACGCCTTAAAGTGTCACACCTGTTTTAAAAATGGCCAACTCTCTAAAATTGTTTTTTTCATGATTTAACAGCTTTCCACTCGCCACATCAATCACCGTGGCAATGAACTTCTCTAGCACCACATCTTCTGATACATCCTCAAGCAATTCCCCCGCATTAAAGTCAATCCAATGTTTTTTTGTTTCGTATAACGCGGTATTGGTCGATACCTTCATCGTTGGAACAAATGTGCCAAACGGTGTGCCTCTGCCTGTTGTAAAGAGGACGAGCTGACAGCCAGACGCTGCGAGAGCAGATGAAGCAACCAAATCATTCCCAGGCGCACTTAATAAATTCAATCCTTTTCGTTTTAGCAGCTCCCCGTATGTTAAAACATCCTTTATAACGGAAGTACCCGCTTTTTGTGTGCAGCCGAGTGATTTATCTTCTAATGTCGAAATTCCTCCTGCTTTATTTCCCGGGGAAGGATTTTCATATACTGGCTGTCGATGATCCATAAAGTATTGTTTAAAATCATTGATCATCTGCACAATATTGTCGAATGTCGCTTTTGATTCCGCTCTCTCCATTAAGATCGTTTCAGCCCCGAACATTTCCGGCACTTCTGTTAAGACGGTGGTCCCTCCTTGAGCCACAATAAAATCGGACAGTCTGCCTAAAAGTGGATTTGCGGTAATGCCTGAAAACCCATCTGATCCTCCGCATTTCAAGCCAATTTTCAGCTCAGATAACGGAATGTCTTCACGCTGATCTTCTTTCGCTGCGTCATAAATTTCCTTGAGCAAAGCAACACCTGTCTCAATCTCATCCCCTACTTCTTGGCTTCTTAAAAATTTCACCCTCGTCTGGTCATACTCCCCTAATGTAGCTTTAAAATCCTCAATGTCATTGTTTTCACAGCCGAGACCTAGAACGAGAACCCCTCCAGCATTTGGGTGCTTTACGGCATTTTGAAGAATGGTTTTTGTGTTTTCATGATCATCCCCAAGCTGTGAGCACCCATAATTGTGCTTTAATACGAGAGCCGTTTCAAAAGGATGGATGTCTCCACCCATTTCAGCGGTAAATATTTGAATGATTTGATCGGCAATGCCATTGACACACCCAACTGTTGGGACAATCCAAAGCTCATTTCGTATACCACTTGCGCCATTTTTTCTTTTATACCCTTTGAATGTCAGATTCGTTTTTTCATAGGGGTTTTCTGTTAAAGAAGGGCGGTATTCGTAATCGAGCTTACCTGATAGATTCGTTTTGATATTGTGCGTATGCACCCATTCTCCAGCAGAGATCTTAGTGGCTGCATGACCAATGGGGTAGCCATATTTGATGATATTCTCTTTTTCTTTGATCTCAGCCAATGCAAATTTATGACCTTTAGGAACGGTTTCTTTTAAAATGATTGTATGACCTTGGTGCTGAAGCTCTTCGCCTTGCTCAAGCACTTTTAAAGCGATACCAACATTATCTGAAGGATGAATCACAACAAAGTCTCTCATGCCTTCTCCCCCTGACTTTCATATTGAAGAATTTGGTGAACAGCAGCTCTCATGCCATTTTCATGTATGAAGGTGAGCTGCTCGGCTACTGCATCCCTCAGCCCTGCGATCCTCGTCAAATCCATCCCCCATAAAACTTCGTTTGAAAGAAGTTGATCGACCATTAATTCATAGGAATGGTCCACTTCCTCCCATGCTTCCTTCATGAATGTCATCACAGACTCATCATCCTTTATCTGATCTGCATGGACTTGATAAAAATAAATCAAACTGCTCAATGAGAACATAAGCTTCGTAGGCAACTGTTTTTTTAGCTCTATATAATCTAGAAGAGACGGGAGAATACGCGCCCGAAATTTAGATACACCATTTAAGGCAATATCGAGTAATTGATGTTTGACAAAAGGGTTGCAGAATCGATCCCACACGGATTGTGTATAAAGAAGAAGCTCTTCTTCAGGAAGTGGCAAACCTGGCAGCACTTCCTCCTCAAGCATGCGGCGAATGAACACACCAACATGCTCATCATCCACCGCTTTTTTGACAGTATCCAAGCCAGATGAATATGCAATCGGCACCATCGCTGTATGCGCACCGTTTAAAATGCGAACCTTGCTCATACGATAGGGAGCGATATCTTCCACAAAAAGTACGTTTAACCCTGCTTCTTGAAAAGGAAGCTCTTTTTGAACAAACGCAGGTGCTTCAATGACAAACAGGTGGTAATATTCTGCCGTGACAAGCAATTCATCGATATACCCCTCTTCTTTTTGAACAGTCTCCGCTGCTTTCTGAGAAAAGCCTGGGACAATCCGATCAACTAACGTATTACAGAACGTGTTGGCTTCCTTGACCCAAGCCACAAAATCAGGCGGAAGATTCCACTCAGCTGCCATTGTGATCACATATTCTCTTAATCGATCACCGTTTTGTTCAATCAATTCACAAGGTAAAATGATCAAGCCCTTTTTCTCATCCCCAGAAAAAGCTTTGAAGCGGTGATACAAGAAGGCTGTCAGCTTTCCTGGAAAACTTACTTGCGGCCGATCTTCTAATCGGTCCTCTTTTCTTAACACAAGTCCTGCCTCTGTTGTATTAGAAAAGACAAAGCGCACATCAGGACTTTCCGCTACATGTAAAAAGGCTTCATAATCTGTATATGTGCTGATTCCCCTGCTGATGGATTGAATGACGATCCGTTCGTTCATTTCTTTTTGGTCATGAAATCCTTGAATACATAAAGTGTACAAACCATCTTGTTCATTTAGAGCAGTCACTGATCCTTTTCGAGGAGGAACAACCACTGCTCTTCCTTTAAAACCTGTACAGTCGTTTAGCTTCTGGATCTGCCAATTCATAAATCCCCGCATAAAGTTCCCTTCGCCAATTTGTAGAATGGTTTCAGGATATTCAGCCACTGGGTACACATCTTTGGATAATCGTCTCAAACGCTTTTCCTCCTCATTTTTGCACACGTGAACATTTTTATTTAAAAGATGCTGATTACTGCACCTTTTTGACTGAATCTCTAATCATCAGCTCTGTGTGGACATACACTTTTTCCAGATGATCGTCTTCTTGCTTTTCACCGTTGATGACTGAAAGAATGGCTTCTGCTCCAAGCGCACACATTTTTTCAATTGGCTTTTTGACTGTTGTAAGGGCAGGCGTTGTATAAGATGAAAATGAAATATCATCAAAACCGATAATAGAGAGATCATCAGGACACCTTTTACCTTTTGCAAACAATGCATTCATCGCACCAATCGCCATATCATCGTTTGAGCAAAAAAGGGCAGTTGGCGGAACATCAAGAGTGAGTAAGGCTTCCATTGATTCATAGCCGCTCTTCATATGATAGTCGCCTGTGATCATGTATTCTTTCTTCATGGGTACATGATGGTCAATGAGTGCTTGCAAAAATCCAGCTTTTCTTTCTTGTGTGGATTTAAATCCTTCTTTCCCTTCAATAATGGCAATTTGTTTATGCCCCTGCTGAATGAAATAGTGTGCAGCTTGGTATGCCCCTTCACCATCATCCGCTAATATATTCATCACTTGATTACTTTCTACACGGCGATTCAGTACAATAATGGGAATGCCCTGTTTTTTCACATGATGGATAAACGCTTCATCATGCTCGCTTTGGCTCATGAGCAAAATACCATCATACCGCTGTTTATGAATGGTTGTGTAATCATGAAAATCGTCAATTCCTCTTACAACCAAATGATAGTTTTCTGTTATCACACTGTTGACGCCTTTTAATGCATCAACAAAGAAACTTGAGGATGTGCCTTCTGTTAAACTCGTAAAAAACAGACCAATTGTAAATGATTTTTGCGAGACAAGGCCTCTGGCATGGACATTCGGTGAGTAATTCAGCTGTTTTGCAATCGACAAGATGTTTTGTTTTGTTTTCTCTTTAATAAAAGGGCTATTATTTAAAGCCCTTGATACTGTGGTATGAGAAACGTTTGCCAATTTTGCTATATCTTTGATTGTGACTGTCATGCTATTCCGCCTTTTATGATTTTTTATCATCTTATCATAAAAACGCTTTCATATTCTTGCTTTTTGTTCATATCATCTTGCTTTTATGCGATAGCTCATTTGCCCGTTCAAATTGAAAATACTGCTTTGCATTTTCATAGCTGATTCCTTTTACCATTCCCCCTAGCAAATTGAGATCATTAGGCGCTTCACCTTTTTCCACCCAATCTCCAATGATGTCACATAACAGTCTACGGAAATATTCATGTCTTGTGTAAGACAGGAAGCTTCGTGAATCTGTCAGCATCCCAATAAATCGGCTGATCAGTCCGATACTGGAAAGTGCCATCATCTGCTCTGTCATTCCCTGCTTTGTATCATTAAACCACCAAGCGGTTCCATGCTGCATTTTCCCAGGAGTCTTTCCATCTTGAAAACTTCCAGCTATCGTTGAAATCACCACATTGTCCCTTGGATTCAAGGAATAGAGGATGGTTTTTGGCAATGCATGTGCTTGTTCTAACCGATCTAATACGCGGCAAAGAGGTTTTGCAATGTCTTCATCATTCATTGCATCATATCCGGTATCTGGTCCAAGTCGCTTAAACATTTTCGAGTTGTTGTTTCTGAGCGCATTGATATGAAGCTGCATCGCCCATCCCCGCTGAGCATATGCCTGACCTAGTTCAATGAATGTGTGCGTTTTAAATTGAACCTTCTCCTTTTCCGTCAATGGATGTCCAGACATTCTTTTATGAAAAATGATCGTAGCTTCTTCTTCCGTCGTGTCTTCGTACGTCATTTCATTGATGGCATGATCTGAAATCAAACAGCCCTGTTCATGAAAGAAATCGATTCGCATATGAAGTGCTTTTATGAAGTCTTGATAGGATTCAATCGGGATAGATGAAACCTCCGCCAGCTGATGAACATACTCGATAAACAAGTCATTTGTGACATCTAATGCCTTATCTGGCCGAAACCCAGGCAGCACTTGCACAGAAAAGCCTTCTTCCCGCAGTTGTTGGTGATAAATCAACGAATCAACCGGATCGTCTGTCGTCACAACCGTTTCAACATTTGATTTCACAATGAAATCTCTCGCACCAAATCCGTCTCCTTGCAACTTTTCATTTACTTTTTTCCAGATGATGTCTGCGCTTTCTTCATTCAAAAGTTCTTCGACATCAAAATATCGTCTTAGCTCTAGATGGGTCCAGTGATAGAGAGGATTTCCAATCGTCATCGGAACGGTTTTCGCCCATGCTAAAAATTTCTCATAATCTGAGGCATCTCCTGTGATATGTGTTTCAGGTATCCCATTTGCTCTCATGGCGCGCCATTTGTAATGATCTCCGTAAAGCCATGCTTCGGTTATATTTTGGAACGTTTTATTTTCATAGATTTCTTTTGGACTTAAATGACAATGGTAATCAATAATCGGAAGGTTCTTTGCAAACTCATGGTATAGTTTTTCTGCCGTTTGACTGTTTAATAAAAACTGCTCATCTAAAAAGGCTTTCATCAAACTCCCCCATCTCTTATAATGATGAAAATCAATTTGTTCACGTTAACAATTTTATTGTAATCGCTTACAAAATTGATTTCAATCCTAAAACAAGAAAAAACGATCTCCTTTAGAAAAGAAAATCGTTTTTGGTTATTTTACAGATGGTGTTTTCTTTAGGATAATCGCAATAGTTGTTCCTTGACCTAATTCACTTTCTACTTGAATATCGCCATCGTGCAGCAAGACAAGCTCTTTTGCAATCGCCAGTCCTAATCCTGTTCCATTTGTTGGATCATTCGTATTTGTCCCTCTATAGTAACGATTAAATAAATGATCCACCGTTTCTTGCGCCATTCCGCGTCCGTTATCTTTCATTTCGATCCGAACTTCATCATTTGTTTCAGATAGAACAGCTTGAATAAGAGTACCTTTCTGGTTATGCTTCACTGCGTTCGCCAGCAGGTTCTCAATGACTCGTCTAAACCAGGCTTTATCGATCTCAAACATGACACCCTCTGTTTGATCTTCAAAGGATGATAAATAATCTTCTGAAAGCGTGCTTCTTGAAAACTCGTCCATAATGGAGGCTAAAAATTCACCAAGTTCAACAGGTTTTCGATTAATAGGCAATGCACCATTTTTCAATCGATACGTGAGGTTTAAATCCTCAATCAAGGTCGACATGTATTCTGATTTCTCACGAATGACTTGTCCCATTTCCATGACTTCTTCCTTGGACCATTGGTATTGATCTGATTCTAGCATTAATCCATAGCCGTAAATCGTGCTAAGAGGCGTTTTTAGATCATGAGACAGCCCTGCGATCCATTCTTCCCTTGTGGTTTGAATCTTTCTCCGGTTTGCTTCATTCTCTTTTAACGTATTGGTGAGCTGATCCATTGTTTTGAGGATATCCTCAAACAGCCGGTACTCCCGCTTAATACGGCCCTTTTTATTTTTACTTACTGGAATACCTTTTCTATTTGTTGGCTCCTGCAATTTATTTCTTGATAAGAAAATCAGCCAGCGGATAATGTGATAGATCGGTAGCCCATAGCGATACGAGTACCATAATGTCATAACGATAATAATCGTAAGCGCAAGACCTGCAATCAAAAGCGTTGTATATTGGTTTAAAGCCTCTGTCTCTTTATCATAAAGCTCGTCTGGGCTGTATACTTTGTTTGGCACCGAAACAATCATATACAAATCCTTATTCACTTTGATATACGACAGGTCACTTCTAAACTCCCAAGGCTTTGATTGATACTTGAGCAGTTCAACATCCGTTACGTTATTTTTCAAATTATTTTTGGCTCGGATACCTTTTAAGTATTTTCCTTCTTCATTAAACAGATGCACCGATCCATTCATTCTTTTCAAAAATTCTTTTGTTTCAACTGAATATTGAGACAATGCAGCCAGGTTTTTTTCATGCTGCTTGAGATAATTGGCTACCTTTGTGCTGTTCGTTTTAAATCCATATAAGACGATAAAGCTTTCTTGATCAATCTCAATTGGCCAGAAGTACATCTTGTAATCTTTAAATTGTCTTTTTTCAAAGATCTTGATCATTTCATCCTTTTGATAGGATGTTGGAATGTTTTTAGGGAGTTGATAGCTATAGACGTTGCGTTTTTTGGAATCAATCACTTGTAGCCAGCCATCACGTTTTTCCACTGCTTGTTTGAGCTGATCATCGGCTTCCATTTTTCCATCCTCGTTAAAATAAAGCCAGCTCATGAGTGTATCTCCATCTGCCTTCGTTAAACCAGTTTCAGTCATATTCTCATAGCGCTTTTGAAAATAAAGATTTTCAGAGAATGTTTGCCCGATCGTTAGAATGACGATGACAATAAACATTTGTCCGACAAAGTGAAAGAAAAGTTTTGTTCGTAAATTCATAAACTATTGAAGAACCTTCACAGGTTGGGGAATGAACTTATAGCCCATACCACGGATCGTCACAATATATTCAGGCTGACTTGGATCTAACTCTATTTTTTCTCTCAGCTTTCGGATATGAACCATGACGGTGTTGTTGTCACCATATGACGGAACACCCCATACTTTCTCATAGATTTGATCTTTTGAAAGTACTACATTCGGATGGTCACAAAAATACTTCAGCAAGGACAAAAGCTGAGCTGAGCAAGCCGTCACCTTTCCCCTTACTTTCAACTCGGCTGCATGAGGATGGTACGAGAAATGAGCATATTCATATTGACTGTGCGCTTCTTCCTGCTCCTCCTGTAAGGAGACATAAGTTCGGTTTAAGTGCGCCTTAATTCTAGCTACTAGCTCTAACGGATTAAATGGCTTTGTGATGTAATCGTCTGCACCTTGTGCAAATCCAGTCAATTTGTCTACATCAGACGTTCTTGCTGTTAAATAGAAAATCGGTGCCTTCGTCATTTTCCTGATGTCAGGCAGAACATCAAAGCCTGACTTACCGGGCATCATCACATCTAGAAGTAAGAGGTGGATGTCCTCGTTTTTGACAATATCTAATGCTTCATCTGCATGATAGGCTTTATAAATATGTTGAAACCCTTCTTTTTTTAATACGCGTTCAACCATTTTTACAATTGCTTCTTCGTCATCTGCAATCAATATTTTTGCTGTTTCCACGCATCTCTTTCCTTTCTAGCTATGATCTCTAACCGTATATTACCATTGTCCAAAGTAAAAAAGTACCTCTTTTCTGCATAAAAGCGAAAAAAGATCAACTGGAGAAAATGGCATCAATAGGTAATACCAGAAGATGCAAAAAAACTCGGTCATATATACCGAGTTTTTGTCCATCTATTATCCGTTCACAGCTTCAAGCTTTCTTTCATGATTCATTAAGTCATATGTTAAACAGATCGGCTTATTCGTTCTCGGATCAAGCACAATTTCTGCATCGATGTGGAACACCTGACTGAGTACCTCTTTTGTCATGACCTCATGAGGTGTACCCTCTTTAATGACTTTCCCTTGATTGAGGGCAATCATGTAATGCGAAAAGCGTGCAGCATGATTGAGGTCATGAATTACCATCAGCACCGTTCTGCCCTGTTCTCTGTTTAAGCGTTCTAATAGCTGAAGGATCTCCAGCTGATGAGCAAGATCTAAATACGTCGTTGGTTCGTCTAATAAAAGCAGCTCTGTTTCCTGAGCGAGTGCCATCGCAATCCATACCCGCTGACGCTGTCCACCGGAGAGTGCTTCAATTGGCCGGTCATGAAATGCAATCATTCCCGTCTCCTCAAGTGCCCATCTGATGATTCGTTTGTCCTCATTTGATAAACGGCCAAATCCATTTTGATGCGGGAAACGTCCATATGACACAAGCTCATAAACGGTCAGACCACTTGGGGCTTCAGGCGTCTGCGGTAAAATGGCCATTTGTTTTGAAATTTCTTTTGTTGGTGTTTGATGGATCGCCTGGCCATTTAAATAAACAGCACCTTGATGGGACTTCATAATACGAGACATTGTTTTTAAAATCGTTGACTTCCCGCACCCATTCGGCCCAATTAATGTGGTCACCTTGCCTTTTGGGATGCTGATATTTAAATCGTCTACAATCAAACGGTCATGATAGCCAATACAAAGTTTTTCTGTTTCAAGTGATTTCATCTGTTGTACTCTCCTTCCTCATTAGTTCGTTTTCATCAATAAGTAAATGAAGTAAGGTGCGCCTAAAGCAGAAACGACAAGTCCAACGGGCACCTCTGATGGAGCAAGTATGACACGCCCAAGTGTATCTGCAAGTAATAACAGCAGTGCACCAATCATAGCGGACGCCGGTATCATTCCTTGATGTTTCGGACCAACTAGCTTTCTTGCGAGGTGTGGTGCCGCTAACCCTAGGAACGATATACTCCCTGCAACAGCGACACTCGCACCGGCTAATGCAACTGCAATCAGCATGAGAAAACTTCTTTCTTTATGAACTGAAATCCCTAAGCCATAAGATATCTGATCACCCAAATTCATGATATTTAAGTAGCGTGCCCTCACCATCGCTAATACAAGAAAAATCAGCATCCACGGCACGACTGATAAGACATATGTCCAACTTGAGCCCCAAATACTTCCTGACAGCCACACAATGGCTTGGTTAAAATCATTTGGGCTCATCTTTAATTGAATAACCACAATCGCTGCCGAAAATGCAGCATTGATCCCAATACCAGTTAAAATCAATCGAACAGGCGTAATGCCCTTTTTCCACGCTAGCACATAGATGAGGAATGCAGCAAAGGCGGCACCTACGAAAGCGAAAAGCGGCAGTACAAATATTGAAAAATCACCTAAGTTCGACATCGAACCCTGAAAGGCAAAGATAAACAAAACCACCGCAAAGCCTGCACCCGCATTTACACCTAGAATGCCGGGATCAGCTAAACCATTTTGAGAAACACCTTGCCAAATGGCTCCTGATACAGCGATAGAAGCGCCAACAAGTAAAGCGATGACCATCCTTGGAAGTCTGAACTCGAATAATACAAGCTCATCCATTTCACTTCCGAGTCCAAAAAATGTTTTGAATGTATCCATCGGAGAAATCCGTATCTCTCCGGTATTTAAACTAATCAGGAACACAGCCACGATCGCTAAAAAGATCATGACCATCGTTCGTTTGTATTTCTTTTTCTTTGCCTGCTGCACCATTTCCATTTAAATTCCGCTCCTTTCACGTCTCGCTAAATATAAGAAGAAAGGAACGCCTATAATGGCTGTAATGGCACCAACTGGCGTTTCAAACGGCGCATTGACAAGCCTTGCCGCAATGTCTGCATAAATGAGCAAAATAGCCCCTAAAATAGCTGAGCAAGGGATAATCCAGCGATAGTCAACGCCGACCAAGAAACGCGTAACATGAGGAATCACAAGCCCGATAAAGCCAATAGAACCTGCAACTGACACGGCTGCACCTGTTAAAAGGATCACGACCAATATGCCAAGTACCTTGACTGTTCGTGTATATTGTCCAAGCCCTTTTGCTAATTCATCACCTAAGCTTAAAACCGTGATGGAGCGGGCAAGAATCATTGCGATGATCAGTCCTACAGCCGCAACAGGAATGATGATCTTAATATTGCTCCAATTTACCCCAGCCACACCGCCTGCGTACCAAAAACTCATATCTTGCGCGACGTCAAATCGAATGGCAATCGCTGAGGAAATTGAGCTTAAAAGTGCGCCAACAGCCGTACCGGCTAATGCGAGCTTCACAGGAGTAAGTCCCCCTTTTGAAAGGGTTCCAACCCCAAATACAATAGAGGCGCCAAGTGCTGCACCCAAAAATGACCAAAGAATTAATGTAAAAGAAGATTGGCCTGGGAAAAAAGCAAACGCAATGGCAATCGCAAATGCAGAGCCATTTGTCACACCCATGATTTCAGGAGACGCAAGCGCATTTCTTGTCATGCCTTGCATGATGGCACCTGATACTGCTAAAAAGGCACCGACAAGTGCGGCACCAACTGTACGCGGTAGCCTTAGTTCCCTAATGATTTGATGTGAGGTTTGTTGTGAATCAAAATGAAAGACGGCTTCCCATACCGTGTGTAAATGAATGTTTGCCGCTCCTAGCGATACTGATAAAAAAAGACCAAATGCTAAAGCAATGATTCCTATGATGACAACAGCTGCTGTACCAAAAGGCTTTGTCACAATATCTATCGCATCATCTTTAGCTGACAGCTGTTTATTCGATTGTGAGCCCAAAACCAGTCTCTTCCTTTCCGTTCATATCTATTCGTTATTAGTGATAATGATTATCAATCTCGGAGTCTAGTATATCACTTTCTTCACGTTTTGAAATCCTTGTTCTGATAAATTTCTTTATTTTCATCAAAAAACCGTGAGAATTTCACCATTTTCTTTTGGTCATAAAATAGCCGATGCATTTTTTCTTCTATCATGTTAAGATATAATTGCAAATGAGAATCATTATCATAAACAATTGAATAGGAGCGAACTTTAGTGAAAAAACGAACTGGACTTCTTTTGATTTCCCTCATGACCCTTATGATTTTTACTGCTGCTTGCGGCAGCACTTCCAATAAAGAATCGGGAGCCAAAAAAAATGACACGATCACCTATCAAGATGTAAAGGGTGAAGTGAAACTGCCTCAAAACCCAAAACGTATTGTGCTTCTGGCGGAAAGCTATTACGGGGATCTCGTCACACTCGGCAAAACCCCAATTGCTGCTACTGCGCCCATCTTTAAAAACCCTTTCTATAAAGGAAAAACAGATGGAGTGAAAAATATTGGAAAATCACCCTCTGTTGAGAAAGTAGCCTCTTTGAAGCCGGATATGATCATTGCTTGGGGAGAAGATGAGAAATTTGATCAATACAAAAAAATTGCCCCTACAGTTGCCATTCAATACAATCAATATTCGTTTAAAGACCAGCTAAAAGAATTCGGTAAAATGACAGGCACATCAAAAAAAGCAACGGATTGGATCACACAATGGGATGCCAAAATTGCTGAAGTGAAACCAAAAGTAACAAAAGCTGTAGGAAACAAAACCGTTTCGATCGTATCACCATTCGATAAGGGCATTTACATTTTCGGTAACACTTTTGCACGCGGTGGTGAAATCATTTATGACGAGCTGAAATTAAAAGCTCCGAAGGCCGCCCAAAAAGAAGCCATCGACAGTGGTGTCGGTTATGCAAACATTTCTCTTGAAAAGCTTCCAGAATTTGCAGGCGATTATATTTTCACAAGCCCATGGAGCGGTTCAAAAAGTAATGGCGATCAAGTGTATAAAAGCAGCATCTGGGCATCACTTCCTGCTGTCCAAAACAAACGCGTATTTGAAACAGATACAGTCGGTTACTTCTTTAATGACCCTGTGTCACTAGAAGGTCAGCTCGAATTTATTGTGGATCGATTAACATCTGACTCATAAAAAAATACGTTTCTCCAATGCTGGAGAAACGTATTTCTTATACTGTACCTTTGGCAAATTTTTTGGACATGAATGGGTAGAGTAAAATGCCAACTAAGAACAATCCAATACCAAGACCGAATGTTTTTAAATCAGCTGTGCCTGAAATAATGACCCAAGCAGAATACCCCATGGCCACAAGCGCAATGATCCCGTCTCTTGTCCGATTTCCTTTTTGGAGCTCATATGTGTCACCTTGCATGATGACCTTAAAGCTGTAGATCGACGACACGATATACGGAATGAGATACGCAAGTGTCGCTGATGTTGTTAAGAAAGTAAAGGCTTCATTAATCGTACGTGACATGACTGAGAAAATAAACAGCTGTGACATGATATTTGTGACAGTCAAAGCAAAAACAGGACTGCCTTTTTTGTTTGTTTTTGCAAACACTGCTGGGAAATCGCCAGCTTTTGCTGCTTGATAAGGGACTTCAGAACCAAGCAAAATCCAGCCAAGCATCGAACCAAATAAACAAATGATCGCAAGAAGTGCCATGACAATGCCGCCAGCCGGTCCGATAATGAGCTGAAGCACGTCTACGAATGGTTTATCAGAACCTTGCAATTGATCATGCGGCAGAACGCCCATTGTAATCAAGGTAATAATCATATAAATAGACAGTGCAATTAAAAGTCCTGTAATCGTCGCACGTTTGACATCACGCTGCGAGGAAGCTCTTCCTGATAAAATGACAGCAGATTCGATGCCGATAAATGCCCATAGTGTGGAAATGGCCGCATGATGAATTTGGCCTCCAAGTCCGAGCACTCCTTCACCACTTGCTGCTTCAACAGGGAAATAATAATGTTCAAATAATGCTGTTTGGAATGCAAATAAGCCTGCGACAATAAAAAGGACGAATCCAAGCACCTTTGAAAAGGTCGTAATAAAATTCAGCTTACTTGCTGCGCTTAAGCTTGTAATTAAAATCGTATGAGTCCCCCATAGAAGGATTGTACATACGATAAACGTTGTGAGCTGACCAAGTGTGATCGCTTCTTTTCCAAAAGTAAAGACCTCCGTTTTCACGGTTAAAATTGGGAAAAAGGTTGTTAAATAACCAGCTAGGCTTGTGATAATGGCGACATTACTAATCCAGCTTGCCACCCAATATCCCCAAACCATTGTAAAACCGGCTGCTTTTCCTTTTTTCGGATCTTTAAAAAGCGCTCTTGCATAGCTTTGTGGTCCAGCTGTTAGCTGCGGTTTATGAATGGACAAATGTCCAAACACAAAGGCAATCATCAGTACGCCGCCACCTGTGACAAGCCATGCCATCGTCACACCTAAAGGACTTGCATGCTGGGCAAGTGTACTAGGCAGCATAAAGATGCCTGAACCTACCATATTTCCGACGACAAAAGCCGTCAATAACCAAAAACCCCATTTTTTTGTCTGTTCCATTTTCGTACCTCCGTTATATTCACTTTGGACCAGACCCGGCAGTATCTTCATTGATATATTTGTGAAGCAATGACTTGCATTCTTTATGTTCATGTTGGGTCACTTTCTTACCAGCATACCCTTTTCTTAGGCAATCAGAACATAAAAAAAAGCCTGAACAAAAGTCCATGCTTTTCAAAACATACACCTTGATCTCCGGATAGCCCTCCACGCTTCAAAGACGTGGCAGTCCTGCATTTGTTCAATGCAGACCCAGCATAAAGAAAGTTGGAGCTCTCTCTACACTTCGGCGCTGATGCCTTTTTTCTCATGATCAACGATTCCATCTCTCCCATGAGTGACTCATCATCCGCGCAACCTCTACCTCACTGAGACATAGCGTGAGGATTTCTATTCATTTTTACTACACGAAGGTTATCAAACATTCTCATATCTGTCAAAGGGAAAAACATAGAAAAAAGGCAGAGAAATGATTCTCCGCCTTTTTGTCAGCTTATTGATGGTTGTTTTTCTTCTTTTGGACAGCTTCCTGAAGCGGATCGCCTGCTAGTTCTTTACTTGCTTCTTCTAACAGCTGATCGACCTGCTGATGGTCTTTCTCGCTTTTCGCCTTTTTATCCTTTTGGAAAAATGACATCGCTATTTCCCCCCTTTTCATAAAATGCCTTTGCCTGTTTAATTTGTGCTACAGCGCTCAGCATTATACAAAGAGGAGCGGTTCATTCATCGTGAAAGGTCTGTCTCATTTTTTGCAAATACGTTAGAAAGGTCTTTAAGTCTTCCTCTGTGAAGTCTGACATCATATGCTGAATCACCTTTCCAAAAAGACGTGTATGCTTTTCGTAAATAGCCAGCCCTTTTTCCGTGGCTTCTAGCCGGACAAGGGAATGATCGTCCTTGTCCCTTTCTCTCTGAATGTAGCCTTGCTCACATAATTTATTGAGGGCAATGGAAGCGGCACCTGGGTTGAGAGAGAGTCTTTGTTTGAGCTCTTCAGCATGTGATACTTTTCCTTGTATCAATATAGAAAGAGCATATATCTGTGGAGGCGTGATGTCTTTTTCTAACTCAAGTAACTTGCGGTTTAATTTACGGCTGACTTCATAATGTACAAGAACAATTTCTTTTAAAATGTCTGCATTACTCATCCGAATCGCATCCTTATCGTTAGTGTCAACATGACTTCCTTCTTATTATAGAATGTTTTTCCAAACAGCCAACTATTTTATCCCATTTTTCTTTAGAAATAAGCCTTGCTGAATGGATTCACCCTTGATATAGTGAGTACTTGAACAAAAAACAGAACAGGAGTACGCATCATGACAGGAAAAACACATATTATGGGCGGAATTGCCGCCTCCACAGCCGTCGCCTATTATTACGGATTCGAACCAGTGACGATGGCTGCTGCAGGATCAGTAGGTGCCCTCATCCCAGATCTATGTCATACAAAAAGCAAAATCGGCAGGAAATTCCCGCTGCTTTCCACACTGATCAGTAGTGTGTTCGGGCACCGCACCTTTACACATAGTTTATTATTTCTGCTGATCATTTATTTTATTGCGACAACATACATTCCAAATGACAGCCTCAGTACCGGGTTACTAGTTGGGATGGCAAGCCACCTCATCCTTGATGCAGGCACAGTGAACGGTATTAAATTTTTGTTCCCTGCAACCATGAAAGTACGCCTCCCCTTTTATGTCAAAACAGGCAGCACAGGAGAGCAAGTCGTACTAGCTGCTCTGACCATTGTCACCTGCTATTACATGGCTGTCATTTGCGGAATATCCATCCCATTGCCGTTTTAGAAAAAGAAAAAAGAGTTTTGCAAAAAAGCAGGATATGAATTGATCATTCCTCATTTTTTTAGTAGTTTTAAGATAAGTGTTTTTGCCTTGCAGCTGAATACAGAATGGTGAGGAGTTACATAAATGAAAGCGTTTTTCAAAAATCACTGGTTTTTAGTGTACTCCATCCTCTTTATGTGGATGAAAACATACATCATTTATCAATTCGGATTTCATATACGAACGGCCAATCTGTTTCACGAATGGCTGCTTTTGATCAATCCACTTAGCTTTTTGCTCCCTTTGTTTGGGATTGCTCTTTTCTTAAATGAAACGAAACAAAAGGTCTTTTTATTGACCACAAATTTTATTTTGACAGCCATTTTGATATCGAATACGATCTTTTACGGTTTTTATATTGATTTCATTACCATTCCTGTCTTATTTCAAGCAAAGAACATGGGAGATATGGGTAGCAGTATGAGTGAATTGTTTCATCCGCTATTTATACTCATGCTGATTGATTTTGTGGTGCTGGCATGGCTCTTAAAACGGAAACCGCTATCACCAAAAGCGTCTTTTAAGACGATCAAAACATACTATGTGGTTTGCTGCAGCTTGCTATTGTTCCATGTCAGCTCAGCTTTGATGGACCACCCTCGATTTTTGACAAGCTCGTATGATCGAGAAGTCATTGTACGCAACCTTGGGCTGTTTCAATTCCATTTGTATGACGGTGCCGCTCAAACAGCACGTATTGGTCAAAAAGCCTTTGCTGACGAAGATACACTTTCAACAGTGGCAAACTACACAAAAGCTGATTACAGTGCACCAAATGAAGACTACTTTGGACTTGCTAAAGGCAAAAATGTCGTGTTCATTTCACTTGAATCAACGCAGCAATTTGTCATGAATCAAAAGGTGAATGGACAATACATCACACCATTTTTAAATCAACTTGCCAAAAAAAGCTTCTATTTTGATGAATTTTATCAGCAGACAGAGCAAGGCAAAACGTCGGACTCAGAGTTTATCGTCGCAAACTCCCTCTATCCATCTAGCAGTGGCGCTGTCTTTTTCACAGCGAGTGACAACGAATATGACACACTGTACAAGCAATTGAAAAAAGAGAATTATCAATCCGTCCAATTTCATGCGAATAATAAAACGTTCTGGAATCGTGATGTGATGTATGAATCTCTTGGGATTGACCGCTTTTATGATGTCGATTCATTTGATGTCAATGAACAGAATTCGACTGGCTGGGGCTTAAAGGATATCGACTTTTTTGACCAATCCATCGATTATTTAAAAAAGCTGAAAACGCCTTATTACAGCACGTTTATTACCTTAACCAATCACTTCCCATTTGAAATTGATCCAAAGGATCAGTTCATTGATGAATACGATTCGACTAGCACCATTTTAAACCGCTATGTGACCACCGTCCGCTATCAAGATGAAGCCATCAAAAGGTTCTTTGAACGAATGAAAGAAGAAGGACTATATGAAAATACAATGTTTGTCCTCATGGGAGACCACTATGGCATTTCAGAAGCACATCATGAGGCAATGGCAGAGCTGCTGAAGCAGGATGAAATCACACCGTTTGATGCAGTTAAACTGCAGCGGGTCCCTTTTTTGATTTATATTCCTGGGGTGACAGACGCGGCCCCTCAAACCATTTCTGAAACAGCCGGTCAAATGGATGTCAAACCGACACTTCTTCATTTACTCGGCATTGAATCAAAAGATGCCATTCAATTTGGGAATGATCTTTTCTCCAATGAACGGACGCCGTTCGCTGTGCTGAGAAACGGAAACTTTATTACGGATGATTATCTTTATACGAAAAACACGTGCTATGATCAAAAAACAAAACAGCCTGTTGAACAAGACGAAGTATGTCAGCCTTATATAGAAAAAGCCAATAAAGAGCTGTCTCTATCAGATAAAGTAATCAACGGGAACTTACTACGTTTTTATCAGCACTAAAAGCTGCCCTCTGGCGGCTTTTTCTTTTCTCTTTTCCTGAAAACCTATGAATGGTCAAATAAGTTTGATTATAATAAAGGATACACATGATGTTGAATGATAAAGAGGTGTGATCATGAAATATTTATTCTTAACCTTCGTCGCCATCTGTTTGCTCCTGACTGGGTGTCAAACGGAGTCGACGTCACCAGATAAAAGCAAAAAGACAGAACTTGTGATTTCAGCGGCGGCAAGCCTGCAGGATGCTTTGAAAGAGATTGAATCTGCCTATGAAGATGATCATCCAAACGTAAAACTCACGAATAATTTCGGGTCATCAGGTGCATTGAAACAGCAAATCGCTCAAGGAGCAAAAGCGGATCTCTTCTTCTCAGCAGCTGAAGAGCCTTTTGATGACCTTGTTCAATCTGGCGACATCGATCAGGATCATACAAAGGACGTCATACAAAATGAGCTAGTCCTCATCGTGCCAAAAGAAGGTTCTTCTGCTATCAAAACCTTTCGAGATGTTCAGCACATAAAAGGAAAGTTAGCGCTTGGCACACCTGAATCTGTTCCTGCTGGTACATATGCAAAAGAGATTTTCACAAAACTGAATATATGGGATCAAGTGAAACAGAACGCTGTCTATGGCAAGGATGTTCGTCAAGTATTAAACTATGTCGAAACAGGAAATGTGGAAGCTGGTGTCGTGTATAAGACGGACGCGCTCGTTTCTCGCAAAGTAAAGATAGTAGATGAGGCAAATCAGGACATGCATTCCCCCATCATTTATCCAGTTGGCATTGTCAAACAGACTGAACATATGAAGGAAGCGAAAGCATTTTTTCAATATCTCCAATCAGATCCAGCCGCAGCGATTTTTAAAAAGTACGGCTTTCAAGTGAAATAATGCCGATGCTGACCGAAGATTTTCTTTCACCTATCTGGCTGTCCGTACAAGTGGCTGCTTTCAGCGGGTTATTGGCTGTCGTTTTAGGAACGTCCATTGGTTTTTGGATGGCGCGTACATCTTTCAAAGGAAAAATGATCGTGGAAACGCTCCTCATGATGCCGCTTGTCCTTCCGCCAACGGTCGTAGGATTTCTGCTGCTCGTCGTGTTCGGGAAGCACAGTGTGATTGGACAAGCCATTGAATGGATCTTCCATCAGCCTGTCATCTTCACTTATTGGGCAGCGGTCATTGCATCGACGGTTGTCGCATTCCCGCTCATGTATCAATCAGCGAAAGCTGGTTTTTCTACGATTGAGTCAGACATTGAAGGTGCTGCAAAAGTTGATGGTGCGCATTCTTTCCAGGTCTTTGCCTATATTACCGTCCCACTCGCACTGCCATCTCTTCTCTCTGGTGCGGTTCTAAGTTTTGCAAGGGCCTTAGGAGAATTTGGAGCGACCTTAATGTTCGCCGGCAACATTCCTGGGAAAACACAAACCCTCCCAACAGCCATCTATGTGGCAATTGATTCTGGACGAATGGAACTTGCGTGGGCTTGGACGATTTGTATTGTGATCCTGTCTTTTCTCATGCTGTTGGCTGTGCGCCGAAGCAGGACTTAAAAAATCCCCTTCTCAAAAAGAGAAAGGGAATTCAGATTGTTGACAAAGGGCTAAAATGAACTTGATTTTAGCCCTTTGTCTTTTTTCAGCGTGATAGAAAACCTTTGCTAGTCTAGGAAGCACCAGTACTCACTGACAAAATATGCGAGGGTTTGTCTACACGCTAAGGGGATTTTTTATTTATTCAAACCCAACCGTCATCGTTTCTGGATTAGACCCGACACGTTCGTTATTATTAAGTGCATTGATTTTTTCCATGTCTTCTTGTGAAAGCTCGAAGTCAAAAATGTCGGCATTTTGTTTAATGCGTTCTTCATTGATTGATTTTGGAATAGTGACAACACCGCTTTGCAGATCCCAACGCAAGATCACTTGAGCCACAGATTTGTTGTATTGTGCTGCAATTTCCTTTAATACGTCATGATCCAAAAGCTTTCCTTGCATCAGCGGAGACCACGCTTCAATTTGAATGCCTTTTTCTTTCGCATATTGTCGTAATTCTACAAGTGTCAGTTTTGGATGAAACTCCACTTGGTTCACCGCTGGAACAACCTCCGCATCTTTTAACAGCTCTTCTAAATGCTGCACGTAGAAGTTGCTGACACCAATCGCTCTTACTTTTCCATCTTTATAAAGCTTCTCAAGCGCACGCCATGTCTCTTTAAACGTGTCTGCATTTGGTCCAGGCCAATGAATCAAATAGAGGTCTAAGTAATCAAGACCGAGCCGGTTTAAGCTTGCGTCGAATGCAGCGAGTGCTTTGTCATATCCTTGATCTGTGTTCCATACTTTTGACGTAATGAACAATTCTTCTCTTTTGACGCCAGATTCTTTAATGGCTTTCCCTACGCCTGTCTCGTTTTTATAAACGGCAGCCGTATCAATGCTGCGATAACCGTTTCGTATGGCTGCTTTTACGGCATCAACCACTTGGTTGCCGTCCTCCACTTTGAATACACCTAAACCAAACCATGGCATTTCTACTCCGTTATTTAGTGTTACGGTATCA
Source organism: Bacillus sp. 2B09 (assembly GCF_003946835.1). NCBI lineage: Bacteria > Bacillati > Bacillota > Bacilli > Caryophanales > Bacillaceae > Bacillus > Bacillus sp. 2B09. Next base: position 115,378 of record NZ_RPSG01000003.1, on the reverse strand, counting down.
TTCAAGCTTTTGACCATGTTAACAACCACCTTTTCATAGATTCCATCTTTTTCATTATCTCATGTTGCGTTTGAAAACTCTATTATCAGGCGTTTCTCTTCGCTTCAATCGCTAACAGCAAAGCACCTGTCATACCTGCCTTGTCCTCAAGTCCAGGAGAGACAATGTATGTATCAAGCGGCGGCATGTCGACATAATCATTGACATACGCAGCCAGCTTCTCTCGAATGAGCGGAAATAGCTGTTTTTGCTTCATGACGCCTCCACCCATTATGATTCGCTCTGGGCTTAATATCAGCGTGTATTGCATTAATGCCTGTGCTAAATAATCTGCTTCAAGAGACCAAACTTCTTCTTCTTCGGTAAGCTCTTTAGCCGGCTTCCCCCACCTTGCCTCAATAGCTGGTCCTGCCGCCAGTCCTTCTAAGCAAGTACCATGCGCCGGGCAGACACCTGCAAACTGATCTGATTCATGCTGCCTGACCAGGATGTGTCCCATCTCTGGATGTGAGTGACCGTGGAGAAGCTCATTTTTCACAACAGCCCCGGCACCAATCCCCGTACCGACCGTGATATACAGACAGCTGCTTAGCCCTTTGGCGGCCCCTTTTGTCAGTTCACCTAATGCTGCGGCATTGACATCTGTCGTAAAGGACACCGGTACGCCTAATTGTTTCTCCAGCTCAGGTATAAACGGGTAATGTTTCCATTCAACTTTCGGCGTATTCATGATGTAACCGTAAGAAGGATCGTCTTTCTGGACACAAATCGGTCCAAAGGAACCAACCCCTAATGCTGCAATTTCATGTTGCTGAAAAAATGGAATAAGTGATTGGATGGTTTTTTCCGGGTGCTCTGTTGGAATGGTCAATTCCTCTATGATATCACCATGTTCATTGCCAATGGCACAACAGAACTTTGTTCCCCCAGCTTCAATCGCTCCGTAATATGTCATCCTGCCTCTCCCCCTGCTCGTCTCTTTTTTTCATCATAAAACATAGGCGAGAAGATGACAACATCATGTATTGGTCAGTAAGACTGCTTCCATGTCGTTGATATACTCCCTTAAATGATGGGCAATATCACGATTGATTTCGCCATTTTCATATAAGGTTTGGATTTCATTACGAATCGTCTGTACGGCTTGGAAGTTAAGCTCTTTCTTCTTCCGGTCAAACGTACGATCCTTTTGCTGAAAGAAAGAAGGACCATGTTCACAGCGGAATATCACTTGATTGTAAAACCCAATGACTTGATGACACGTTTGTTGATTGTCTTCGGTCATATGGTGCTTAATAGAATCCACCGCAGCTTCAGCCGTTTTCTTACGGATTTGTTTATACGATTCCTCGTTTTCTAATATGCCGCTTGAAATACGCTGATTCGGACGCCATAGTTGAAGCCATTGTAGTAAGCGCAGAAACTTCACTTTTGAGAAACGAATTTTAAAGGAGTTGGAATAGAGCATTTCCAGCTCATGAAATCTCTCTTGCAGCTCATACGCTTCTTCTTTGTCGATTTTCTCTTCCTCAATCAACTGCTGAAGTTTCATCTGTTCTGCTTTAATGCCGTGTAGTCTGATTTTTCTCTCTTGTTTTCTCATACCAAACTGATACGGTTCCCGCTGAATATTTCTCAGCTTCATTCGGTAATCATTGATGAGTGCAAGGGAGACTTCTCGATTGTCTTCATTCATTCCTTCTTTTAGAGTTTTAATGGCACTTCTCAGCAGCTTCCGTTTCGCGTGCTGAATCTTTGTATCTAAGTCCACATCCACTTGCTTATCTTTTTTCTCCGATAAAATAGGCAGCAGCACACTCGCTAAAATGAGTGTACATAAAATGACGCCTGCTGCGAGGAAAATAATTAAATGACGCTCAGGAAATGGTGATCCGTCTGCAAGCGTAAATGGGATGGAGAAAGCACCTGCTAATGTAACAGCACCACGAACACCAGAGAATGTCATCAGCATGGAAGCACGCAGCTTCGGTTTTTTCGCGTTCTTCTTTTTCGATACACTCCAGTTTCCTGCCCAGAACAGCCATACCCATAGAAATCTGAGAATCATTAGACAGAATGTAATGATTAAAATGTAACTGATGACCTGCATATTATTAAAGGCTTCATCTTGGAAAATGACGGTCGATACATCAGGAATTTGTAACCCAAGTAAAACGAAAACAAGGCCATTTAAAATAAATAAAATAATATTCCACGTGTTTGAAGAAGCAATTTGCAGTTTTGCTAAATTCGCTTCCATTCGGTCTTGCTCGATGGCATGTGTCACACCACCGGCAACAACGGCTAAAATGCCGGATACGCCAATTTCTTCCGCTGCTAAATAAATCACAAACGGCGTGAGGATTTGCAGGATGATGTGCATTGTGACATCGTCCATGCCTAAACGGCGGAGAAAGTAGCGAAAACGAATGATAAAAAACGACAGAATAAATCCAGTCAATAATCCGCCAGCAGCAATAAGAACAAAGCTAAAGGATGCCTCTGCAATGGAAAATGCCCCTGTAACCGTTGCTGCAATAGCAAATTTAAAGGCAACAAGTCCTGACGCATCGTTCATCAGCCCTTCGCCTTCCAGCAGTCTCATGATCCCCTTTGGCATATTCACACGGCTGGAAAGTGCACTTACAGCAACCACATCTGTCGGTGATAAAATCGCTGCAAGCGCAAATGCAGCTGGAAGTGGTATGCTTGGAATCATCCAATGGATGGTATATCCTGCGACAATGACTGTCGCAAATACGAGCCCTAAAGCTAATAGAAGAATGGGCGCTCTTAATTTCCACAGCTCGTCCCTTGGGGTACGCTTCCCATCATTAAATAACAGCGGTGCAATAAATAAAACGAAGAATAGCTCAGGATTTAAAGAAATATGTAAACCTGAAGGAAAAGCTGCGACCAATATCCCTAAACCCACTTGGATTAATGGAACTGGAATAAAGGGCAGAAAACGATTGATAATATTAGATGATGCAATGAGTGCTAGTAGTACGAGCACTGCCAAAAAAATCTCCACTAGTACATGTCCCTCCCATTTCATTTTTTCCGTCATGTTTTGCTTACATGCAAAGATGTGTTCATTTCTTTCAGATCCATCCGTTCGGTCATGAGCGTTTCTTTAGTATCCCGCAAAAAGCGAAACCAACACATAACAATCCATCTAGGCAAAAAAAGACTGAATCTACATATTCAGTCAAATGACAACATTTTCATCTCGTGTATTGTTCCAATGATGAATAAAGAACCTACTTTTATTTTACACGAAAACAGCTTGACCTGCTGACATCAAGCTCGAATAACACATAAAAAAAAGAGCGACATCGCCCTTTTTTCGTTTTACCCTTTATTTAAAAAATAAGACCTTGCGGGAAGCCGCCATTTGAATAAGTAGGAACAAACCCTGCATATGACGAGGATGACAAACAGCAGATATAAAGCAAGCTCTCCTTGCGCTAAGCCGAGTCCGACGAGTAAGCCGCCTAGGGCTGCCCATACTGCGTAAATCTCTGCTTTTAGCACAAGTGGCTTTCGTCCTGCTAATAAATCACGCACAATGCCGCCGCCGCTTCCAGTCAAAATGGCTGCCACAATGACCGCACTGAGCGGGAGCTCTCTTTGTACAGCAAATAATGCACCTTGAATCGCAAAGGCTGCTAAACCGATCGCATCCGAGAAATTCCCCCACGTGCTCCAGTGCTTGAGCAAAAGCTTTGGAAATAGGAACACGATCGTAATGGATACAAGGGCAATGGTAAACATTTTGCCCTGCGACCATAAAGCAGACACCGGAAGACCAATTAATAGATTCCGAATCGCTCCACCGCCAAATGCTGTGACAATCCCTAAAATGTACACACCAAGAATATCGTACTCTTCCTCCATTGCGACAATCGCACCACTAATGGCGAATGCCACAATGCCTATAATACTTAAGACTTCCCATGCCATTTTCCGCTTATCTCCTTACCATTGTCTGATCATCTAACACTCTCCCCTTAATGTATATCTGACACAAATGAAAAGCAATACAAATTTTCTTTAAATTTTATCTTTTTGCAAAAATAAAAAATAGCCTGCTTAAAAGCAGGCTCAGATTGTTGACAAAGGGCTAAAATGAACTTGATTTTATCCCTTTGTCTTCATTTCAGCGTGATAGAAAACCTTTGCAGTCTAGGAAGGACGAGTACTGGCGCGGAGCGAATTTGACATTCGTGAGCACCAGCACGCAGGACTGACAACGAATGCGAGGGTTTGTCTACACGCTGATAGCCTGCTTAAAAGCAGGCTATCTCCTCAATCTTCTTTTGCATTTAAAAGTAGCATACTAATGATGATCAGAATAAATGCAATAAGAGCTAAGAGTGGAATGGTGATAAAACCAAACCAGTTCAGATAATCAACGGAACAAGGAATACCGCTTAGACAAGGACGAATCGATGCAAAGCCTGGAATCTTTTGTTCCATATAATGATAGATGGAAAAGCAAGCACCAATTCCGGCCAAAGGGAGAACGTAGTACTTCACTTTGACATCGCCACGGAATGTAGCAATTCCAAGTAAAAGCACAAGCGGATACATGAAAATGCGCTGAAACCAGCACATATCACATGGAATAAACTTCTTTACTTCGCTTAAATACAGGCTGCTCATCGTCGCCACAATCGACACGATCCAAGCGCTGTATAAGTAAATCAGTTTATTCTTCATGATTTTTTCCCTTTCAGCTCTTGATCAATTAATTCTTTGATTTCATCATAGTCATAAAAGTTTTGGACTTGTTTATTGTTAATGAAAATAGTTGGTGTTGCATTTACTTTGTATTGATTCACCAGCTGATCATCTGTGTTCAACTGTGGCTGATATGTTTTCTTTGATAGGTTATCTTTCAGCTTGTCCGTATCAATTTTCGTTGTCTTCTTCGCCAATTCGGTGAGCTTTGCTGGCGTTACCCATTCTGCTTCACTATCTGGTTGTGCGTTGTAGACCGCTTCATGAAATGCCCAGAAGTTTTTCGGATCTTCTTTCCACACTTCTTCAGAAGCCAGTGCTGCTAATACCGCACCGTCCCCATGAACAGGCAGTGGTAAGTTAATAAATGAGAAGGATACATCGCCATTATCTATGTAGTCTGCTTTCAATTTTGGGAAAATGTCTGTCTCAAATGATTTACATGATGGACATTTGTAGTCCCCAAACTCAACAACTTGCACTTTTGCCTTTTGATCTCCCATGACAGGCTGTCCTTTAATAGACGGCTTACTGTCGACTGTTTGTGCTTCTTGGCTGTTGTTGTTACCGATCACAACGAAAATACCGATGAGAAGAGCTGCAATGATGGTTAATATAACTGCAAACTTGATGGATGAAGATTGATTATTTTTTTTACTCACAAAAGCACCTACCTTATCTTTTTCATTCATTCCTTCACAAAGAAAAAGGATAACAGCTCAGGAAAATGCCATTATCCAACTTCTTCTATTTTAACAAGAGGGGGTCTATTATGAAAGACGCTATTCATGAATTTTTCCTTACAATTTTATTTCATGACCCTCATCGCATTTAAAACAGCCAGTACAGTGACACCAACATCCGAGAAGACGGCTTCCCACATCGTTGCAATACCGAATGCACCAAGTATGAGAAAGACGGCTTTCACCCCAAGAGCAAACGCAATATTCTGCCATACGATGGCTCTCGTTCTTTTAGCGACAGCAATAGCTTCCGCTACCTTCGATGGCTGATCTGTCATAATCACAATATCAGCCGCTTCAACTGCTGCATCTGAACCAAGTCCACCCATGGCAATACCTATATCCGCTCTTGCCAAAACCGGCGTATCGTTTATGCCATCACCAACAAACAATAATTTGTCTTGAGATGCTTTTTTCTCATACATGTCTTCGATTTTGGCGACTTTATCCTGTGGCAATAATTCAGTGTGAACTTCGTCAATGCCGATCTGCTGTGCGACTGCATTTCCTACTTGCGAAGCATCCCCTGTAAGCATCACGGTTTGAATGCCCGCAGCTTTTAGAGAAGATATCGCTTCAACTGCATCGTCTTTTACTTCATCTGCAATCAAGATCGATCCCGCAAACTCACCGTCTATTGCTAAATACACAACCGTTCCGCTTCGTTTTTCTTTTTCAAAAGCAATGCCCTCTCGTTCCATAAGGCGATGGTTACCTGCCAATACATGAGCTCCGCGAATTGTCGCTTTGATCCCATGACCCGCAATATCCTCGTAAGATTCGATCTGGCTCTCATCAAGAGACGCTCCGTAAGCCGCCTTAATCGATTCTGCAATCGGATGCGAAGAATGCGCTTCTGCCAGCGCTGCAAAAGAAAGCAATTCCTCTTCTGACCATTTCTCATTCGCTGCTTCGATATGAGTGACTGTAAAGTTCCCTTTTGTCAAAGTACCTGTTTTATCAAACACCGCATAGCGGACAGAGTTTAAGGCTTCTAAGTAATTACTGCCTTTCACTAAAATACCTCGTTTTGATGCGGCACCAATTCCGCCAAAGAAACCTAATGGAATGGATACAACGAGAGCACATGGACACGAAATGACAAGAAAGACAAGTGCCCGGTACACCCAATCAGACAATTGAGCTGATGGGATGAGAAGCGGTGGTACAAAGGCAAGCAATAAAGCTAGCACGACCACAGCAGGTGTATAATATTTAGCGAACTTTGTGATAAAGTTTTCTGTCTGCGCTTTACGGCTGCTTGCATTTTCGACTAAATCCAAAATCTTCGTAACCGCTGACTCACTGAGCTCTTTTTGCACTTCAATTTCAAGAATGCCGTTTTGGTTCACAAATCCAGCAAGCACTTCTTTTCCTGCTTCCACATCTCTTGGAACAGACTCCCCAGTTAGTGCAGAGGTATCCACAAGAGAATAACCGTCTATCACACGTCCATCCAAAGGAATTTTTTCACCTGGTTTGACGACAATACGGTCACCAGCTTTGACTTCTTCCGGCTTTACCTTTTTTGTTTCTTGCCCCACTTTGAGGTTTGCGTATTCTGGACGGATATTCATTAATTCGCTAATTGATTTTCTAGAGCGGTTCACAGCTGCCCCTTGGAACAGTTCTCCAATTTGGTAAAACAGCATGACTGCCAGTGCCTCAGGATACTGCTGAATCACAAAAGCACCAACTGTAGCTATGGTCATTAAGAAGTTCTCATCAAATACTTGACCACGCACAATATTTTTCAGTGCTTTCAAGACAACATCTCCGCCAACTAGTAAATACGCGGCGAAAAACATGATGAACTTCAGTAAGCCATTGTCAGGTATAAAATAAGCCGCCGTTCCAATGACTGCACCACCAATTAATTTCAGTACAATCGTTTTTAAATTCTTTGTTCCATGATCGTGATCGTGGTGATGTCCTTCTTCTTTTGGTGATACACTCACATGAGGTTCAATGGACTGAACGGTTTTTTCAATACGCTTTGACATCGTTTCTTGTGCATCAGCATGTGTCACAGTTAATGTACCCGTCGCAAAATTAATTGAGCAAGCTTCCACTCCTTCGAGTTTGCTGACACCTGTTTCAATTTTACGTGCACAGTTTCCACAATCGAGACCGCTTAATACGTATTCATCCTTCATCTTTTTCATGTTCTCACCTTTTTCTATATAAGTAGCCTTCCCTGATTCAATCAAACCTATCAGCTGCTGCAGATATTATATATGAGCACATATTCATATATTGAATTACCCTTATTATATGAGGAGTTCTTACAAACTGTCAATCATTTATAAGCAAATGTTTGAGATTTTTCGTAATCAAGGATGTCACGTGAATTTTCAATAATCCATGCTCATGTCCCCTCTTCGTTGCATAACATAAAAACGATCGCTTGATGGGAATATTTCAGCATTTCTCTTTACAAAAGAAGGACATACGATTAGAATAAGATAAAAGTTTCCTTAAGGAAACAAATTAGCGTTAGAGAATCATTTCATCCTTTAGTCAAAATTATTAAATGTATGCATATATTTTTAGGAAACGCAATTGATGATCGAAAGGGGCCTTAAGAGATGTCATATGCTTTAACAATCGACCGCCTGTATGTCTCATACCACGGACAGGATGCACTAGAAAACGTCTCTCTTTCCATACAGGAAGGAACGATGACTGGAATCATTGGTCCAAATGGTGCTGGTAAATCGACTTTATTGAAAGCATGTTTGGATTTAATTGAAAAGGATCAAGGCGACATTCGTTTTTTTGAACAACCCTTTAAACAAGTGAGAAAACAGATCGCCTATGTACCGCAAAGAAATGACCTAGACTGGACGTTTCCTATCCATGTACTGGATACCGTACTGCTTGGCACATACCCAAAGCTCGGATTGATCAAACGACCGAAAAAAGAAGACCGTGCCTATGCGTACCATTGCTTAGAAAAGGTCGGGATGCAGGACTTTGCCAAAAGACAGATTGGGGAATTATCCGGCGGTCAGCAGCAGCGTGTCTTCCTTGCGCGAGCACTCGCTCAAAACGCACAGCTCTTTTGTTTAGATGAACCATTTGTCGGAATTGATATGGCAAGTGAAGAAACGATGATCGGCATTTTGAAGGAATTACGAGATGAAGGAAAAACCATTCTGGTCGTCCACCATGACTTAAGTAAAGCCGATGATTACTTCAGCCATCTCGTTCTTCTAAATAAGAGGCTGGTCAAAGCAGGGCCTGTCGATGATATTCTTCGTCCTGAGGTCATGCTCCAAGCATACGAAACACAGCTGCCATTTTTAAAATCAGCAGGAGGAGACGCGTAATGGAATTCTTAACCGGACTTTTTGAATATGCGTTTTTACAAAAAGCTTTATTTACATCCGTTATGGTAGGGATCATCTGCGGCGTCATTGGCTGCTTTATCATTTTACGGGGAATGGCTTTGATGGGAGATGCGATTTCACACGCTGTACTTCCAGGTGTCGCCATCTCTTATATGCTCGGCATTAACTTTTTCTTTGGTGCGGTTCTAACTGGTGTACTGACAGCCATCGGCATCGGATATGTCAGTCAAAACAGCCGCATTAAAAATGATTCTGCCATCGGGATCGTATTCACTGCTTTTTTTTCCATTGGGATCATTTTGATTACATTTTTAAAAAGTTCCAGCGATTTATATCATATCTTGTTTGGAAACGTACTAGCCGTTCGTTCATCTGATATGTGGATCACGCTTGGCATCGGCATTTTCATTTTACTGGCTGTCATTGTTTTCTACAAAGAACTGCTCATTAGTTCATTTGATCCAGTGATTTCTTCCGTTTACGGTTTACCAAATCGCATGATCCATTATTTCCTCATGACCTTATTAACCTTAGTGACCGTGGCATCCCTGCAAACTGTAGGTATTATTCTTGTTGTTGCAATGCTTATTACACCAGCTGCCACCGCTTATTTATTGACAGACCGGCTATGGATCATGATTTATTTATCTGCTTTTTTTGGAGCAGTTTCAGCCGTCGTAGGACTTGGGCTCAGCTTTACGTATAACTTGTCGTCTGGTGCTTCCATTGTGCTGGTCGCGACCATATTATTCGGCAGTGCCTTTATCTTTTCACCGAAACAAGGGATATTGTGGAGATCCTTAAAATCGAAGCGAAAACGAACACAGTTAAAAAAGGAAGCGTCTATGTAAAAGGAGGACATATATGAAGAAGGTATTAGCAATCCGTTTGACCGCAATATGTATTGCCCTTTTGGTCATCGCAGGCTGTTCTACTCAGCAAAAAAGTTCCGGAAAAGATGACGGTAAATTAAAAGTTGTCACGACCTACTCCATTCTTTATGACATTGTGAAGGAAGTAGGAGGACAGCATGTCTCTATTCACAGCATTGTTCCCATTGGTACAGACCCACATGAATTTGACCCACTGCCAAAGGATGTTCAGTATACGACGGATGCAGACCTTGTTCTATCTAATGGCTTGAACCTTGAAACAGGGAATGGCTGGTTTCAAAAACTGCTTGAATCGAGCGGCAAGGACGGGGATGATGCACCTGTAGCCGAACTGAGTAAAGGTGTCAAAGTGAAGCATTTGTCTTCAAAAGGGCTTGAAAGCCAGCAGGACCCACACGCATGGCTGAATGTCGAGAATGGGATTCTTTATGCGCAAAATGCCAGAGATGCGCTCATTCAAGCAGATCCTGAGCATAAAGAGGATTACGAGAAAAATGCTGAAACCTATATCAAAAAGCTTCAAACGCTTCACGATGAAGCAAAAGACAAGTTTGATCAACTGCCAAAAGACAAAAAACTCCTTGTCACAAGCGAAGGGGCATTCAAATATTTTGCGGATGCGTATGGACTGAAAGCCGGCTACATTTGGGAAATCAACACAGAAAGTGAAGGAACACCTGGACAAATGAAGCGCATCATTCATTTTGTCAAAGACCATCAAGTTCCTGCCCTTTTTCTTGAAACAAGTGTAGATAAGCGCAGCCTTGAAAGCCTATCTGAGGAAACCGGAGTTCCGATTAAGGGGAAAGTATTTACGGATTCTATTGGCAAAGAAGGTGAAGATGGGGACAGCTACTATAAGATGATGAAATGGAATATTGACACCATTTATAAAGGACTGTCATCATAAGAAAAGACAGGTGGAGTAAATCCGCCTGTCTTTTTTGTCATCCTGCTATATTCTCCGGGTGTTTTTTCGGCCAAATGACGTAGCTGATGCTAATGATGAAATCAATGGTTAAGACCATCCCCCACACACTGACAAGCTGCATCAGAGATTCCGTTCGTTCTGGTGCTTGGATGAGATAGGTCAATCCATATAATAGCCCCGCTCCGATGACATAAGAGATGAAATGACGCGTCCAGCCCACCATTTCATACAAAGACCGCTCCTTCCCGTACTTTGGTTTTCCCTTCGGCTTAGGGCCTCCTGCAAAACGATAAGCAAACTTAGCATCCGCCCATTTCACCATTTGATGTCCAAAGGCCAGACTCACACCAATATAAACAGCCGCAAGCCCGTGAATGACGCTCGCCACAGCCCCTTGCTTTAAATCTATATAAGTAGCCGCAAGAAGGATGAGATCTAAAACCGGCGTACAGACAAGAAAGAAAGCACCCCATTTTTTCTGTTTAAACACATAACGCAGTGTTAAGCCCATAAGAATAAACAGCCAAAAACCAATTTCACATGCCACAATCAATAAACCGACCAATTTTCCCCACATCCTTTTTAATACGATTGTATTAAATAAAAAATAACACAACTGTGTTAAAAAAACAATAGCTGTGCTAAAATCAAGGTATGCCAAAAATCGTCGATCACCATAAACAAAAACAAAAGGTCGCTCAAGCTGCTATGAGAGTGATTAAACAAGAGGGATTGGAAAGCGCTTCTGTACGAAAAATAGCCGTAGAAGCTGGCATTTCAGCCGGCTCTATGCGTCATTATTTTTCCACACAGCAAGAATTATTTCTATTCTCCATGAATTTAATTCAGGAAAGAGTGAAGGAGCGAATTGCTAAGCTTCCATTAAACGGTTCAACAGAGGAAAATGTATTCACTTTATTGGAGCAGGTTCTTCCACTAGACGAAGAACGAATATTTGAAATGGAGGTGTGGCAGGCTTTTACAGTCAAAGCACTGACTGAACCAGATTTACAGCCGCTCAATGCAAAGATGTATGACGAGCTTTTTCAAACCGTTCAATTTTGCATAATGAAATTGAAAGAGGATGAGCTACTGCTAGATCATATCGATCTTTTATTAGAAACTGAGCGGCTTTATGCGGTCATCAATGGGCTTGCATTGAATGGAATCGTACAGCCCCATCGTTTACCGCCTCAGCTTATGCGCTCCGTGCTGCAGATGCATCTTCAATCCATCACAAAAAAAGACATGCCCTCCTTATAGAGAGCATGTCTTTTTAATCTTCCATAAAAATTCGTTTTGCCTCGTAATAAAGCACCTGCACAAATTTCTTCACATTGATACGTGTGTGCTCTTCTCTTCCACTTGTCTCTTTTGTGAGTTCACTCATTTTCTTACGCACAATGGTAAAATCGAAAAATTTTGATGCATAGTTTTCAAAGGTTGGGTGAGAAAAATCGGTTAACCCGAGCGAGGCGATGTGTTTCAATGATTGGTTGATCGCACGTCTTACCCGCTGTTCCGCTGCTTTTGCTTCTCTTGCGATGTCTGCTGATGTAAAAGGTTCGTTTAATTTATCCTCTGTGATGCCAGTAAAAATCACTTTTAATGAAGGAAAAGAGTCGTGCTGATCGGCATGTAACGCTAAATACTGATCTGTGAAAAGAATCATATCTAGTAAATCCTTAGACCCCTTTTCACCGACAATCCCAAGCTCCGCGAGCAAAAACTGACCTGCCTCTGCAAGACTTTTCCCGCGCTGCTTCGTTTTCGTCTGTCCGCGCTGCTGGAACTGCATGACCGATTTGAGCGAATGCTGAATATTTTCAATTGAGTGCTCTAAATGCAGTCGTTCAATCATGAGATGGAGCACACTTAAGACCTCTACTCGATTGATCGGCTTTGTCACATAATACTCGACACCGAGCGTATATGCCTGGCCGATGAGTTCCTTTGTTTCTACTTGTGACAGCATTAAATATTTCCCATGAAATTCATCCTTGATCGCTCGAATCGTCTCAAGACCGTCCCTTTCTGGCATCAGAAGATCAATACACAAGATATCAATATGCAAATCATTTAAGTAGCTCGCTGCTACTTCAGCACCATCCTCTGCTTCCCCTGCCACAATGCCAAGCTCTTCATCTTCAATGAGCTGTGCCAGTGAAGAACGAACAGCTTCATCATCATCAACAATAAAAAATCTCATCTCCCATTCCCCTCTTTTCTGCTGACTTGATCAATTGGTATCGTTAAAGTGAACATCGTTTGTTGATTTGGGACACTTTTCATTTCAACACTTCCGCCAAGCTTCTCGGCTGTGTCTTTCACATAGGAAAGACCGATGCCGCTTGATGGGTTCCCGGCTTGGTCGTATTTTAAAGTGAAGCCCGGTTTAAAGATCACATGATGGTTACGCTCTTTAATGCCTGGCCCGTTGTCACTGATTTGAAAAATCACATCATTTTCTTTCCGCAAAATGGATAGTGATACCTTTCCATTCACCGGAATGGCTTCAACGGCATTGGATACAATGTTATTTAATAAAGATAGAATGGTATACACGTGATAAGCGGGATGCTGCCCATCTTCATCATAATGAAAAACGATGTGTTTTTTAAGAGATTCCGCGTAATTTTCATGGATACGAATCACAAGTCCAGCGATATGAGCAGGACTTGCATACTCCTGAAAGTTTTCCTCATGAATCAGTTTTGATAAGGCAGAAAAAATCCGCTGATTATCCTTTTTGATTTCGTGTACCTCACCTGCAATTTGCAGGGCTGTTTTTCCGAGTTTTTTCAAATCTAATGATTCCGTATCCTTTGCATGATGCAGAGATTGATACAATTGATATGAAGTAGCTGTAATGTGCTCAGCATGTGCAAGGGTTTTATAAAAATATGTAGATTCCGTATAAAGATTTGACAGCAGCATCAACAGGTGTTCCTTTTCCTTCTTCATTTGGCGCTCTCTCGCCTGTTCTTCGTATAATCGAATCATCGTATAACAAGCCAATACGAAAAAGCTTCTGAAAATCGCCAATACAAATAGTTGAAACAGCGTTCTCACTGTTAAAATTTCATCAATGGCTCCCCTGAGTGCAATCATTTCGACTACACTTGCACATAGTTCCATGATGATCCCTGTTGCCCCAATGAGCCAAGGCTTATCACGGAAACGTCTGACCTGTAATACATAAAAAAGCGTACCATAGACGACGTAATACAGCAGGGAAGGAAATCTTAAAGAAACGGCCTCTTCCAGCGCTAAGTGGCCTGACACAGCGGTATCAAGAAGCACCCGGAATGCAAACACTGATCCCCCCGCAATGATGCCGCTTGCCCATGCCGGGAATTTTTTCATTTGAAGCAGGATAAAGAAAAAGACAACGGTTCCAAAGCTGACCCGAAAGCTATCCTCAAATGGATAAAATTTCAGCTCTCCCCCAATCGGAGTCAGAACAATGAGCATGATAATTAAATAAGGCTCTGTATTCAACCATTTTTTCAGTAGATTCAAACGCAGTCACATCCCTAATAATTGACGATAGTATACTATGTGAGCTTCAGAAAAACAAACAGTCCATGAAAAAACGCACACCGGACATTTGTCGGTGTGCGCTTCTCATGATGCTGCTTAATCTTCTAAACGATCCTTTTCTAAAAGTGATGCACCAGCAATACCCGGTTTCGTCATTTCAAAAGGATTTAAGATGACATCAAGCTCTTCCTCTGATAACACATCATTTTGCAGACAAAGCTCACGTACAGATACGCCTGTAAGAATCGCTTCTCTCGCAATTCGTGCAGCAGCTTCATAACCAATATGCGGATTGACCGCCGTCATGACACCAGCACTCTTTTCTACATATTCTTTTAATCTAGATTCATCTGCTTTTAGGTCACGCAAGCAGTTATCGACAAAGGATTCAAATACATTTTTCATCATGCTGAGAGACTGTAGTAAGTTGAATATTAAAACTGGCTCCATGACGTTCAGTTCAAGCTGACCAGCCTCTGATGCAAGGCAGATCGTGTGGTCATTTCCAATGACTTGGAATGCCACTTGGTTCATGACCTCAGGCATCACTGGGTTGACTTTCCCTGGCATGATAGATGAACCTGGCTGTCTCGGCGGCAAGTGCAGCTCACCAAAGCCTGCTCTAGGACCTGAAGCCATCAAACGAATATCGTTTGCCATTTTGGACATATTCATCATACATACTTTCAGTGCAGCTGATACTTCTGTATAAGCATCTGTATTTTGCGTAGCATCGACCAAATCTTCTGCTCCAACTAACGGCAATCCGCTAATGTCAGCTAGATAACCAACTACCTGGCGAATATATTTAGGATCAGCATTCAGTCCTGTTCCAACTGCTGTTGCGCCCATATTGACTTCATATAAATGCTGTCTAGACTGCTTGATTCGTTTAATATCACGAGCAAGAACCTTTGCATATGCACTAAACTCTTGACCAAGTCTGATTGGAACAGCGTCCTGAAGATGCGTACGTCCCATTTTGATGACATGATCGAATTCTTGCGCTTTTTCTGTCATGACTTGATGCATGTTTTCCATCGTATAAAGTAGTTTTTCAATCATATTCAATGTTGAAATATGAATCGCTGTTGGGAAAACGTCGTTTGTTGACTGCGACATGTTCACATGCGTGTTTGGACTTAGCTCAGTGTAAGCGCCTTTTTCCTTTCCTAGTAGTTCAAGCGCTCTGTTTGCAATGACTTCATTGGCATTCATATTCATTGAAGTGCCAGCCCCGCCTTGAATTGGATCGACAATAAATTGATTGTTCCATTTTCCTTCAATAACCTCATCTGCGGCTTGAACAATTTTTTCTCCAAGACCAGCATATAGTCGCTTTGTATCCATATTTGCAAGTGCGGCTGCTTTTTTGACAATCCCTAATGCTTTGATGAGTTCCTCATGAACATGGTAGCCAGTAATTGGAAAGTTCTCTACTGCACGTAATGTTTGAATTCCATAATACGCTTGAGTTTCTACTTCCTTTTCACCTAGAAAGTCTCGTTCGATACGAACTTGCTTGTCCTGTAGCTTCGTCATTTGAAAAGATCTCCTTTTACGCTGCTTTTGTTTGTTGTTTTAATTCCTCAATATACTTCTTCGATTTCTCTTGATCAAACACTTTTTCCCACTTAGACATGACAATGGCTGCAAGTGAGTTACCAAATACGTTAACAGTTGTACGAACCATGTCAAGGATACGGTCGATCCCAACGATGAAGGCAAGTCCTTCAAGTGGAAGTCCCATTGCTCCAAGTGTTGTGATGACAACAACGATCGATGCACCTGGTACACCAGCCATTCCTTTTGATGTGAGCATTAAGATTAATAGTAACGTAATTTGCTCATAGATGGAAAGAGGCATGCCGTACATTTGTGCAACAAATATGGCGGCAATGGATTGATAGATGGCACTTCCATCTAAGTTAAAGGTATAGCCTGTTGGGATAACGAACGACGTGATCGCTTTCGGGCAGCCGAACTTCTCCATTTTATCCATTAGTCTAGGCAGTACAGCTTCTGAACTTGCTGTTGAGAATGCAAGAATGATTTCTTCTTTTAACACTCTAAATAGTGTAAAGACGCTTGTTCCAGCTAATTTTGCGATAATGCCAAGTACGACAATCACGAAGAATGCCATTGTGCCGTAAACGACAAGTACCAGTTTACCTAGCGGGAGAAGCGCTCCGACCCCGAATTTGATCACCGTCACACTGATGAGCGCGAATACACCAAATGGTGCAAACTTCATCACTTTATTGGTCACCCAGAACATCGCTTCGAGGATGCCCTCAAAAAATCCTAACACTGGTTTTCCTTTGTCTCCAACTGCTGCAATTCCTAATCCGAATAACACTGTAAAGAAGATTGTTGGTAATAGATCACCTTCTGCAATGGATTGGAACACGTTTGTTGGCACAAGATGCACAATCGTTTCAGAGAAACTAGCTTTTTCGGCAGAAGACTTAGATGTCTCTTCATATTTAGAGATATCGCCTTTCTCCATGTTGCTCATATCAATTCCTGTACCAGGATGGAAAACGTTTGCCGCAAGCAGTCCAACTGCTAATGCAATCGTTGTCACAATTTCGAAGTAAAGAATCGTTTTCCCACCGAGTCTTCCGATGGTTTTCATATCGCCTACACCTGCAACGGCTACAATCAATGCAGCAATAACAATTGGAAGAACGATCATTTTAATTAAGTGGATGAATATATCGCCAATCGGCGTTAACACATTAATAACGGTTTCATTTTGATAAAATAGTGCTCCTACGACAACACCCAAAACAAGTGCGATGAGTATTTGAGAAGCTAACCCTAACTTTTTCATACGTGGACCCCCTTTTTTTGATAACGCTTTCTTTGTTACCTAATCGCATCTTAACGATGAACCTACAAAAAACGACAAAAAGGAACAAAAAGAAGTGAATTTTTTATGAAAAATCTTTTAAAAGGTGGGTTTTTCCACAAAATTGTTAAAAAAAGACTTCGCTTTTGGCGAAGTCTCAGGTTGTTGAGAAAGAGCTAAAATGAACTTTATGTTAGCTCTTTGTGATAGAAATCCATTGAAGTCTAGAAAGGGCGAGTACCGAAGCGCAGGACTGACACCGAATGCGAGGACTTCGCTTCTGATGAAGTCTCATGTTGCATATGATCAGCTGGCGGCTCTTGAAGAGGAGAAAGTTCGACATAAACCGCATAGCCTATCAGTACAATGGCTACATAAATCACAGCACTCAACGTCCACACCCATTTGACATTCAGCTTCATTTTGCCACACCCTCTCTGACAGGTTTCAATCGCTGTAATCTTAGTGCGTTCAGCACAACCGATACAGAACTAAAGGCCATTGCCGCTCCTGCAAGCCATGGTGCCAGGAACCCAAATGCGGCGACTGGTATGCCAATACAATTGTAAGCAAGTGCCCAAAATAGATTCTGTTTAATGTTTCTCATCGTTTTTCTGCTAAATTCAAGTGCATCTGCAATGGCATGGAGATCTCCTGTCATGAGCGTAATATCTGCCGCTTCCATGGCAACATCTGTACCTGTTCCGACAGCCATCCCGATATTTGCTGTTGCAAGGGCAGGGGCATCATTGATGCCGTCTCCAACCATCGCCACTTTTTTTCCTTGTTTCTGAAGCGCTACAATATGAGCCGCTTTTTCCTCTGGAAGAACTTCAGCAATGACATGATCTATGCCTGCCTCACTCGCAATCGCTTCTGCTGTGCGTTTGTTATCTCCTGTCATCATCACGACGTGAATCCCTTGCTCTTTGAGACGAGCGACCGCTTGAGAAGAAGACGATTTGATTGTATCAGCAACGGCAACAATACCTGCTGGCTCGCGGTCAATGGCAATGAGCATCGCCGTTTTTCCTTGTTCTTCAAGCTCAGTCACAACTGCTTCTAGTGCTTCGCAGCTGATATGATGTTTCTTTAGGAGCTTCCGTGTGCCAATCAAAAGCTCATGTCCTGCAGCTCTTGCTTCAATTCCATGACCAGGATCTGCTTGAAAAGCTTCTACCTCTACCGCTTGGAGACCCCGGTTCTTCATGCCTTCTGTAATCGCTCTGGCAAGTGGATGCTCTGACTGCTGTTCTGCCGATCCTGCTAACTGAAGCAGCGTATCTTCTGTCCAATTGGCAGACGCGATCACATCTGTAAGACTCGGCTCCCCTTTTGTCACAGTCCCTGTTTTATCTAGCACTACTGTATCTAGTGATTGGGTTACCTCTAAGTGTTCTCCGCCTTTAAACAAAATCCCTGATTCAGCTGCCCGGCCGCTGCCTGCCATAATAGAGGTCGGTGTAGCAAGACCAAGCGCACAAGGACATGCGATGACGATGACCGCTATAAAGGTCTCAAGGGCTGCTGTCACATTTCCTGGATCAACAAAGATATACCAAATCAGAAAAGTGAGCACAGCCAATCCTACAACAATGGGGACAAATATCCCTGAAATTTGATCTGCCATTCTTTGAATTGGTGCTTTTGAGCCTTGCGCTTGTTCGACGACTCGAATGATTTGTGAAAGAGCCGTTTCTTTTCCTACTTTTGTTGCTTTCACTTTCACAAATCCATTTTTATTGATGGTTGCCCCGATGACTGTATCTCCTGTGGTTTTATCAACTGGCAGACTTTCACCTGTAATCATGGATTCGTCGATCGCTGTTGTTCCTTCGATGATTTCTCCGTCTACCGGGACTTTTTCACCCGGCTTGACGAACACAAGATCATTCACTTTCACTTCAGAAATAGGAACGGTCATTTCTTTCCCATCTCGTTCTATCACAGCTTCTTTCGCTTGTAAACCCATCAGTTTTTGAATCGCTTCTGATGATCTTCCTTTCGCTCTTGCTTCCATTAATTTTCCGAGCACAATTAGCGTAATGAGCACAGCACTCGTTTCATAATAGAGGGCCGCCTCATGTGTGCCTTGAACCGCTGACTGAATACTTTCATATAAACTATAGAAAAAAGCAGCTGATGTCCCTAATGCCACAAGGACATCCATATTGGCACTTTTATTTTTCAACGCTTTATAAGCACCTACATAAAAAGGCCAGCCGACAATGAACTGGACGGGCGCTGCTAATGCGAGCTGAACCCATGGATTCATAAACGCTTCTGGCAGCCAAATAAACGATGTGAAAGAAAAATGACTGACCATTGCCCAAAGAAGAGGCAATGACAAAATCATCGAGAACAAAAAGCGTGCCGTTTGTTTCTCAATCGCTACTTGGCGATGGTCTTTTTTTCCTTCCTCTGCATGCTCTTCGGCTGGTTCGATTAATGAATACCCAATGGATTTCACAGCCTCTTTTATGTCACTTGGAGATATTTGCCCAGGATGATACGTCACCTGAAGTGATTCAAGCGCAAAGTTCACTGATCCTTTATCAATACCGTCCATCCGGTTGACTTTTTTCTCAATTCGGTTTGCACAAGCCGCACATGTCATTCCCTCTATATCAAATTCGGCTTGCTCCATCACCACATCATAGCCAAGAGATTGAATTTTTTGTTTTAGATCCTCTGCTGTGAGTTGTTCTGTTTCATACACAATGTGGGATGTTTCAAGCGCTAAGTTCACACTGGCGTCGTCCACACCTTCCAACCTGTTCAAGCCCTTTTCAATGCGGCCTGCACAGGCGGCGCAAGTCATTCCCGTAATTTGAAAATCAATTTCTTTTTTCATTTATCTCACCTCTCCACATACTCCATGGGGGTATTGTTATTTTTAAAAAAATACGTGCTGTCTTATGCAGCACGTATGCTCATTTTATACGACATCATATCCCTGTTCTTCAATGACATCAGAGATCTGGTGTAACGTGATTTGATCTGAGTGAAAGGAAACCTCCACCTGACCCTTATCTAAATGGACTTTCACAGATTCAACACCTGCTAATTCTCCTACATTTCCTTCGACTGCTTTCACACAATGTCCGCAAGACATGCCTTGCACTTGTAGTGTTGCTTGTTCCACTTCTCATCGCCTCCATCAATCATTTTCTATTTTTACTATACCCTAGTAGGGTATCATTGTAAACATAAATGATCCGCTTTTTGCTACGATTTTGTCAGCTTCGTGAAGACATTCATTAACTCCTCAATCGCTTCATCCCCATTACCGCTCTTAATGGCATCCGCTACGCAGTGGTGTGTATGCTTTTCCATTAATTGAAGACTCACTTTTTTTAAAGCTGCATTGACAGCAGAAATTTGATTCACGACATCTATGCAGTAACGATCGTTTTCAATCATTTGCTGAATCCCTCGCACTTGACCTTCCACTCGTTTTAAGCGATTGATTAATTGCTCTTTTTCCTTCTCAGCTCTAGGCGAAGCGATATGTCTTTCTTCTTGTTCTGTCATCTGATCACCTTTTTTCTATCATACTTGTCTTACATTCAATTAAAGCATATCTTCACCTGAAAAGGCAAAGATATGCTGTGATCACCGTTTGTTTATCCTAGTTTGTCAACTGTTCAATATCTTGCAAAAGGTTGACAGATTGCTGAAGCTGCTTCATGAGGCCTTGCTGATCCTCTAAAATAGCTGCAGCATCGAAGTTGTCCATTTTCAATTGCTGTAAATAGGTTTGAATCTCCTCTGACAGCACTTTATTTTTCTCTATGATTTGTGCATGCAGGTCTTCTGCTATTGATGGGGCTGTGAGTTCATTAAATTCTTGAATGTCTGCTTTCAATGATTCCAGCTGCTGCGTCAAATCTGCTCTTTTGGCAACATCTTGTACAGCTTCTTCCGCAAGCTGTGGAAAATCCTCTGTGAATTGCTGAATATCTGTCACATACTCATTTGCCTCTGTGACATATGTCGTTGTATCGTTTACTTGGTCTAGCAGTCCAGAACATCCACTTAACAAAAACGTACCGGTAAATAGAAACGCCATCACATATTGTTTCAAGATCCATCATCCTTTCATCTGCTATGTTGAAACCCCTCATTTGTCCAGCTCCCAACCACACAGATGCAAAAAGACCTTAAAAAAAGCCAGACCTTTGCCTCAAGTGTGATAGGCAAAGGTCTGGCTAACATGTTCATGCCGGAATGGCCGAGAAACAACGGATGTTTCTGTAATGACGACCAAACCGTAAAAGCTACTCCCCTTTAGGAAACCGTTCAAATGTTATGTTTATCATATCTAAATGAAGGACAACAGTCAATGAGAAGCAGGCGGAAGATCCTGCTTTTGGTACAGCATATAGTCCGAACCAGTTGATGCATAAATCCGATTACGTCCCTGGCGTTTTGACATATACAAGGCTTGATCTGCCTCAAATAGAAGCGTTTCTAATATAGAGGGATCATTCGCTGTATGGGCGACGCCAAAACTTGCTGTCACTCTTACTTTTTTCTCATCTGTCTGAAAGAAACTCACTTCAAATGAATGTCTCATTTGTTCCGCAATATGACATGCCTCTTCAAATGAATGATGCGGCAGACAAATGGCGAACTCTTCTCCGCCATATCGCCCAAATAAATCATCCATCTTCAAATGTTGCTGACAAATGGACACAACATGACGCAATGCCTCGTCTCCAATGTGATGTCCGTGCGTATCATTGATTTGTTTAAAGAAATCAATATCAAATAGCAATATCGCAGTATCCTGCGCATCCTCTTCCAATAACATCTGCGTTCGTTCAATAAAGGAAGACCGATTGAAGATATTCGTCAAACCATCAATATATGCTCGGCGCTCCAGCTCTTCCTGCAATAGTCGCTGCTCAGTAACATCGCTGATCACAATTTGCCTGCCTTCGACTTCGCCTCTTCTATTAAAAAGAGAAGAAGCAGTGAGATGATAATAGAAGGGCTGCTCTTTTTCCCACATTAAATCATACTGTGAATGATCCTGCGGAGAACGCAGCCACTGGATAAACGCCGGCTCTTTGATGATCCCTGAGAATATATCATCGATTTTATAGCCGATTCCCTTTTTAGCGAGCACAGGAATGATCAATGCAGCCGCAGGGTTATAATCAATCAGTGTTCGGTATCGATCCAATAGAAGAACACCTTCTGACATATGTTCAAACACACGCTCCATCGCAATGGGAGAGAGCTTAAAGAGATGAAAAGACATAATCGCCCATAAGTAGAGTGCGTTGGTTAAAAACATCACCACTGGTACTGGGTCAATGTGAAAAGGCGTGACACCTAATAAATAGATAAAAGAAGTCGTGATCGGTAATAATATCCCAACGAGCAAGATCAGAACCTGTTTCAAATAATCTTTCTTCACACGTAAAAACCAAAGCAGCATAAAAATAGCGAGCATGGAACAACCAAATGTATAGACCCCATGAATGATATACCAATAACCAATGGTAAAATCAGCTAATAAAAAGCCGTCTACTGTATTCATCGTTATGCTTCGGTAAAAGAGTGAATGAAAAGAGTTGGTGAACACCAGAATGGTGGTTAAAATTGGAATCAACAAGAAGAGAAGCACGCGGCGCTTTGTTACATATTGATGGAAACCAGTAAACTGCAGCACAATCATCAGACTGAACGGTGCAATAAACGGAAGACCTATGTATTGAAAACTAACCCAGAATGTAATTTCTTGAGGGGTGCGCGCCAATAATTCAAATGTATGTCCAAAAATATAAATCGCAGTTGCTCCAGACATATACATAAACAATTGACAGCCAATATACCGATGGCGATTTGCATGAGCAATGATTGATAATATTACGGACAGAATGCCAGAAACACTCATGATCACAATAAAATGTAAAACAATCGAATCCATGTAAACGCCCCAATTTCAGTTATTTAGAACTAGTCTAATCTTACTATATATGAGGACGTCTCAAATGGGAAGATGTGATTTTGAATTGGTTGGCGGTTTTTAAGATCTTTATGACATTTGTTTATTCTTTTTTCACGACACACTCCACAAGAGTCATAAGACATCTTTTTGACTAATTAAAAATTCGCCGAAAATTAACTCCCAGCTCAATATAAAACCTACTTTTTTCCCCTTTTTTATAATAATTACCACATCATATTTTTTTTACAGTACAATGATGACAGCATTAAACGGGAGGGAAAAACTTAATGAAGAACAACAATTGTAGTAAAATTTCTAAATTTTTTATAGTCTTGTTAACTATTATAATATCCACAACGTTCTTTTCTAATGTAAGCTCTGCGGAAGTGAAAAAATCAGATGATAACAACTCTGAAAAAAATCAACCTGTTAATTCTGAACAAAAAGACGTTAAAAAGACAAAAGTCAGTATGAAAGACATAAAAAAGATAGAATCATATCTATATTTATCTAAAAAAGGAACTCTTATTTTAAAGTCAGATTATACTGATTTGAATCTAGATCATTCAATAATTAATGAAGTAAAGGCGTGGCTTAAGTATAGTAACCAATTAGTACTTGAAAAGAAAGCTGTTATTCAACCTGATTTTAGTATTAAAATCCTAGATGAATCTAGCACTAATTCACTTGATCATAAGGTATCAACATTATCTAAAGGATGTGGGAAGAACGGTCACAATGTTTATTGGTGGGGATACAACTTATACTTTGATTGCAATGAAACCAGATCTTTATATCAGTCTTTCAAAGCTGGAGGGGGCGCTACTAGTGGAATCGCAGCCATTTCTAGATTTATACCCGTTCCTCCTACTCAACTAGCTAGTGCTATTGCCGGAGTAATAGGAGGAGGGCTTGTAGGCTTTGGTCAAATGATTCAAGATGAACATGAAGGACATGGCGTAAGAATAAGATTTACTGGATTAGGTTATGCGGCAGTTCCATCTGGTGTATTTCCACAATAACTAAGGAGGTAAAATAATGACCTTCATCATTATCATGGCAGGTTTATTTATGCTCATTCTTTTAGATAAACCGTTTCAAAAAAGGAAGTCTGGTTTATTATTCTTAGTATGTTATTTATTACTCATTTCATTGTATATCATTAATACTACGTTCATGAAATTTGTATCAAATAAACTTTTACTTATTATAGCTATTTTTGTAGTTAGCCCTTTGTTTATCCGATTCCTGAAACCTTCACAAAAAACTGAACAGTAACTACTATAAAAGAAAAAGATGACGGTCCGTCATCTTTTTCTTTTAGGACTTATACTGTGATATTTCGATAGAATTATCATCGATTCACTTCTCCATATACCTCATTCAACATGTCTTCCATAATATAAGACTTAAATTCATCGTTTTCTAAAATTTTCATAAAGAATTCCTGATTGCTACTCATTCTGTCGATAACAAAATTCATAAATGTTTTTTCGAAAGCAAATTTGAAGTTTTCTTTTGTATTGTTTTTCGCTTTCTGACGAAGATCATCATCATTCAACATGTCCTCTTTCACTTGTTCACGAGAAAGAAAATCTGTTTCTGTAAATGTTGTACCAAAGCGCTCATTTAACTTTTCTAACACGCTTGATAAGCGCACCTTCTCATCTTCAGCTACACCACCAGCACCATGCTTCTGTGGATCAAGTTCAATGCCACCCGTTTTTTCCAACTCGATGCTTCCTTCGAATACCTTTTGATTTCGATAGTATTCAAGTGCGATATCATCAGCTAAATAAACGTCCTTATCACCAGTTGTACGAGGTAGTTTGCGCAACAAGTATGTTAAATAAATATATTGCTTGTGTAAGCTTAGATCAATAAATGTTACAACTTGTAGCACAAAACTATACGTACGAATAAATTTTGTTGCGGCTTGTTTAAAATCAACCTGTTCTTCTTCTGAAAGCTTTTTATATCGCTCTACACCTTTGTCAAGAATTGCATTTAACTCTGTTTGCGCCCTAGTTGACTTTTTCACACCGTCTTTTACTTCAAGTTCATTAACCCTTTGCACCTCATCTTCTTTAAATACTTGATGAGGCTCGATGTCAGCCTGCATATCATAAAGGATATTTGGGTCCGTAATTTCAGATAGGCTTGTTGATTCGTAATATGGTTGGAACGAAGCTTTCATAACCTCTGGTTCATTTACAAAATCGAGTACGAATGTGTCCTCTTTACCTGGGCAAGTACGATTTAAACGAGATAGGGTTTGCACCGCTTTAATACCACTTAATGGCTTATCTACATACATCGTATGCAACAGTGGTTCATCAAATCCCGTTTGATATTTCTCAGCTACAAGCAATACCTTAAATTCATCTGAATTGAATTTATCAGGTAGCTCTTTTTCAGAGAAACTGTTCATGTCCGGCTCCGTGTAATCTATTCCACCGTCTTTTACAGTACCTGAGAAGGCCACAACTGTTTTTAAATCGTTATATCCCTTTTCATGGATATACTTATCAAAAGCAATTTTATAACGTACTGCATGTAAACGGCTTGCTGTCACGACCATTGCCTTGGCACGTCCACCAATTTTCCGCTGTACAAAATTCCGATAATGTTCAATGATAATTTCTGTTTTTTGTTCAATGCTGTGCGGATGCAATGAAACGTATTGAGCAAGCTTTTTGGTGGCTTGCTTCTTCGATACCTCCGGATCATCATCGACAGTCTTGGCAATTTTCCAGAACGTTTTATATGTCGTGTAGTTTTCAAGTACATCTAAAATAAACCCTTCTTCAATTGCTTGGCGCATTGTGTATTGATGAAAGGCCTCTGGCTTACCATCAATACCAACCGTACCAAACTTTTCTAACGTCTTGGGCTTGGGCGTCGCTGTAAATGCAAAAAACGATACGTTATCCTGTTTTCCACTTTTCAAAATGGATTCCACAATTTTCTCGTCTACATCAACTAAGTTTTCTTCGGCAATCCGGTCTTCTTCATATGCTGCTTCTAACGTCTTATCTGATAGAACATTTGTTAACGCAGTAGATGCTTTACCACCTTGAGATGAGTGCGCTTCGTCGATAATAACTGCATATTTTTTTCGCTCTAAACCCGCTACTTTTTCCAAAATAAACGGGAACTTTTGGAGCGTTGTAATAATAATACGTGTTTCACTATTAATAGCACGTGCTAATTGCTCTGAGTTTTTATCGACTGGTTCGACCATTCCTGCTTTATGTTCTAACTGATACACTGCGTCTTGCAATTGCTTATCTAACACTCGGCGATCGGTAATCACAATCACACTACTAAAGATCGATTCATTTTTCTCGTTATGTAGCTTAGCTAAACGGTGTGCAAGCCATGAGATCGAGTTCGTCTTACCAGATCCCGCAGAGTGCTGAATTAAATAATTATGACCGACAAGTTTTTGTGCAACATCTGCTTCTAACTTACGTACAACATCAAGCTGATGGAAACGAGGAAAAATGAGCATTTGACGCTCACCTATTGTTTCACCGTTTGAATCTTTAATGTCGTCTTTCTTAATAAAGATGAAGCGATATATAATATCGAGCAAGCTATCAGGTGCTAAAATGTCATCCCATAAATAATGCGTTCGATAGTTGTCACCGTAAGTTAACGGATTGCCTTTCCCACCATTATTGCCTTTGTTAAATGGGAGGAAGTACGTTTTGCTCTTATCAAGCTTTGTTGTCATAAACACTTCATCTGGGTCAACGGCAAAGTAGACAGCAACACGCTCATTAAATTTAAACAGTTGCTCACGTGGATTACGGTCTGTCTTTAACTGCTTCATCGCATGTTCAACGGTTTGATTTGTTAATGGATTTTTTAGCTCCATCACAACAAGGGGCAAACCGTTTAAAAATAGCACCATATCTAAGCTATTGTTATGCTTATCACTGTAATACACTTGGCGAGCAACGTTAAAGCGGTTTTTCCCATACTGCTCATTTAATGTTTTATTCATATCCGTAGGTGGCTTATTATACGCAAGTTGTAATGTCACGCCACGATCTTTAATACCTTTACGTAGACATTCGACCAAACCTTGACGATGTAGCTGGTCTTTAATACGTTTTAAAACTTCTTCTTTATAAGAAGGACCATACGATTTCTCTAGCGTACGCATACGTTTTTCCTGCGTATCCTCCAAAAAAGCAAATAGCTCTTCTACGTCGATAGCATGCTGCTTAAAAGCAGCACTCCCTTCTCCTTCTAACACACGCTTTTTATAGCCATTCGCAATTAATGCTATTTCAATATTCGTTTCAAAACCTTTTTCTGAAGTATCCACAGCCATCAAAACTCACCTCACTTCAAGGAGTTCCATTTCACTTACATCGATTTTGCCGGTTACCGCTTCGTAGATAAGGGACTGGCGGTATTCTTTTAATTTTTCGATTTGGATCTTTACTTTTTCGAGCAAGGAATCATTTTCCTTTAGTTTATCTACAAGATATTTAGCAATCTGTTGTTGCTCAATAATAGGCACAATTAAAATAGGAGTATTTCTCAAAGTCTCTAAGGATAGATTTTTAATCGTAGTGCCAGCAAAAGATTTAGTAAAATAATTTTCTACATGTATACTTTTCAACCAATAGTAAACATATAAAGTTTCAATATTATTTTTCAAATTAATAAATCCCGCACTCTTACTTAACATGATTTTTTCATTATTATAAATAGATACGTTGCCTATGGTACCATTCAAGGAAACCAAAATTGTATTTCCACCTATTTTCTGACCATGTGATATAAATTCAGCCTTATTAATTTTATTGGTTTTTTCATTAAATCGAATAGATATATCACCAAGATTATTCCCATTAATAAAATGGTACTCGCCTTGATCATCATATACAGGTGTTCCGTGTAAACCGTCTCCAATTCTTACAGCATGATATTTTAACTTACTTATCTCCCAATGCTCAGGAATCTCACCAATCCACTCAATACCTGAATCTTTCATTTTCACATTCGGATTTAAACCTTTTGTAACAGCTTCTGTGATGATTGATTGGCGTTGTTTTTCCAAAAGTGTCATCATGTTTTCCTTATTTTTAATAACTTCATCTACTAGTTTAATTTTACGATTTAAAAACAAACTTATTTTTTTTTGCTCTAATCGTGTAGGTAAAGGATAAGAAAAATTTTCAAATGTTTCTTGATATAAATGTTTAATTGTTGAACCTGTTTCAAAGAATTTAATATATTTATCGAAGACTTGAGAATTAAGCATCCAGTACATAAAATCAACTTCATATTTACCTGATCTCGTTACAAAAATGCCACTATTTAAAATAGCTTTATCTGGCATATCTCTAACAATAGCTGTTTTACCAATGGTTCCATCTTTAGTAATTAATAAATCATCTTCTTTAAGTTGAATAGGTGGGGCTTCATGATATCTCTCCTTTGAAATATGATGACAACTCCCCCAATCAATTCCTTTTCCAATAAAATTCGTTCCTGTAACTAAATAAGGTCCTTCATCGGTAAATTCATCAGATTTTAAACCTTGCCAACCAATTCTACCTTTAACATACGTTGTATACTTGATTTTTTCTACAGACCAGTTTGCTGGTACTATTCCTATCCATTCTACTCCTGAATCTTTTAACTCTCTGCTCATCCCATCACCTTCTTCAACTGCTCAGCAAGCTCCGCTTCTAACGCACGAATCTCTTCCATAATTTCAGCTGAGCTGCGTAGTGCTGTGTATTTATAGAACTGGCGAGTGAATGGAATTTCGTAGCCGACCTTTGTTTTTGATTCATCAATCCATGCATCTGGTACATGTGGTAATACTTCACGTGCAAAGTAGTCATGAATGTTTTCTTTTAACGGTACATTTTCAGTATCACGTAAATCTGTATCTGGTTCGATATCTGTTTTGTTTTTCATGCATACATCGGCTGTTTCATCTTTTTCTGATAGACCAGCTAAAATTGCTTTTAATACAGGTGCCCCAATAGTAATACCCGCTTGCTTCAATGCACCTTTTAGTACAATCGTGAACTCCTCACGATTTTTATATACTGTATCGCTTTCTAACGTGCGTAAGACATATAAAATTTGCGTTTGTAGCTTCTTACCTTCTTCAATTTCAAAGTGACCTGCATCGCCTTTTTTCTTCGATATTGCTAAGTTCTCAAAGCCTTTTTGCTCTACTACACGTGCCAAACGCTCCTCATTTACTTGGAAGTTTAAACGTAATGGACGTTCTACTGTAATTTTCGAATAACCAAAGTCTTCATTCTCAAAAATTTTCACGTACTCATTTGGCTGTGCATCACCGTATAAACGAACAATCTCATTCATTTGCTCTTCCGTAATTTCGTTACGCTTGCTACCCATCGACTTTTTCATCTTTTTCGAGAAGTCTATTGCATTGACTAACCGCACTTTCCCTTTATGAAGAGGTGCTTTATTGTTTGTTAAAATCCAAATATACGTTGCAATGCCTGTATTGTAGAAGAGATCATTTGGCAATGCGACAATACCTTCTACTAAGTCGTTTTCAAGCACATACTTTCGAATTTCACTTTCACCAGAACCTGCATCACCTGTAAATAACGGCGAGCCATTCATAATAATGGCTAATCGAGAGCCTTGAGGATTTTCTGCTGTGACTGGCTTCATTTTTGAGATTAAGTGCATGAGAAATAATAGTTGGCCGTCACTTGTACGAGGCGTACCAGGTCCGAAACGACCATCAAAACCTTGTTTCTCATGTTCGTTTTTAATTGCTTTCTCATATGATTTCCAGTCTACTCCGTAAGGTGGATTTGAAATTAAGTAATCGAATGTATCATTTGGGAATTGATCGTTTGATAACGTGTTTCCTAAACGAATGTTACGTGCATCTTCACCTTTAATAAGTAAGTCTGCCTTACAAATTGCATAAGATTCAGGGTTAATCTCTTGGCCGAAAAATTCTAAATGTGCTGTTGGATTTTGATTAAGTAAATATTCTTGGGCAACTGAACCCATACCACCTGTACCAGCTGCACAGTCATACAATGTTTGTGTTAAACCTGGCTTCGTTAAAATGCTCGCATCATCATGTAAAAATAATAAATGTGTCATTAAACGAATAACTTCACGTGGCGTGTAATGATCTCCTGCTTCTGCATACTCATTAAAACGACGAATTAGTTCCTCAAATACATAGCCCATCTCAATATTTGAAACTGTTTCTGGATGTAAATCAATTTCACTAAAGCGTTTAATCGTTAAATATAATAAGTCATTTTGATCAAGTTTATCGATTTGGCGATCGAAGTCGAAGTGATCCATAATATCACGAGCCACTTTTGAGAAACCATTGATATAATCACGTAAGTTATCTGCAATGTTATCAGAGTCTGTTAATAACTTGTTGAAGTCATATTTACTTGTGTTGTGGAAGTTCTGCTTGGACACACGATTTAAAATCTGATCACGTGCTTCATCCGTCATATTCGGATACTGCTCTGCCTTCTCTAACACTTCTTCTTTTGTACTTTCTAATACGCAGTCAAAGCGGCGTAATACAGCTAATGGCAAAATAATTTCACCGTAATCTTCTGGCTTATATGGCCCACGTAAAATCTCTGCAATTGACCAAATGAAGCTTACTTTATCTTGGAAGTTGATCATGTTATGTACCTCATTCTAAATTTATTTTCCCGACAATAACCTTGTAAATATAATGCAATATTACATTCAATTATAAATGTTCCAACAACAAAACGTAACTGCAAAAAATAGAAACTTTAACCAAAGACATTGGAATTGGTAACTCTTCAGGCCAACCTGATATAAAGAACACTTATTATTTGATTGCTCTCTACATTGTAAGTTTTATAAATCACCGACAATAGAAAAAAGCCAAAACCCTTAATATGAAAGGACTTTGACCTCATTGATTTCCTTTGAAATCATATGTATGGAGACGGTGGGAGTCGAACCCACGTCCAGAGACATCGATTACTTAAGCGTCTACGAGCGTAGTCAACATATTTAGGTGTTCACTCATCCTCATGCCTGCTGACGGGCGCTTGGAGAGCTAGTCTGATGGATCTCTTCTTACGTCCTCAGACGAAAACGTAAGCGTAGCCTACTTCATTGGGCTCCTCACAGACACATAGGCGATGTCAGGAAGAGCTCGCTGCGCTTATTAGGCAGCTAGTGCTAAGTTTTGGTTAAAACTTTTAGTTTTGCCAGTTACATTTAGGTGCGTGTTAACGAGATCGCCTCTCGGCTCGCAGCCTAAGCTCGAACCATCCCTGTCGAATCCGTAACGTCCCCTTGTAAAAGGGATATACGGGATGGAAACGTTCTTTAGCTTAACTGCTTCCGTATATGACTATTATAACAATCTCATCGCTCGAAACAACTGGTGGTTTCTGTAAAAAGACGACAATGATTGTTTACTGCATAACATATTGTAGCATAATGCTTCCGCTCTCAGCAAGCCATCTGCATGCGTCTAGAATTGCTTTTGCCGGTCACGGAAAGCTCGCTCGATTTCACGTTTCGCATCTTTTTTCTTCAGATCTTCACGTTTATCATATTTCTTCTTCCCTTTACCGACTCCAATTAGCACTTTGGCAAAGCCATTTTTCAAATAGAGTTTAATGGGAACAAGTGAGTAGCCCTCTTCCTTTGTCGCACCAATCAATTTGCTGATTTGTTTGCGGTGGAGCAGCAGCTTTCTCGTTCTGAGCGGATCATGGTTATAACGGTTCCCCTGCTCGTATGGGCTCACGTGCATGTTGTGAAGAAACACTTCTCCCCGTTCGATTTTGGCAAAGGAATCTTTTAAATTCACTTTTCCTGCTCGAATGGATTTGATTTCAGTTCCTTGTAATACAAGGCCGGCTTCATATGTTTCTTCTATAAAATAATCATGGTTGGCTTTTTTGTTTTGGGAAACAACCTTTCCCTCTCCCTTTGGCATTGGCGTACACCCTCCTTTTGACACAGACACGGTCCAAATCGTACGGATTATTTTATCAAACAATCCAGCTTTCGACAATGCTGCTGCCACGTGGTCAAAAAGCAAATAGAGCGTGATGCCCTATTTGCTTTTTGTCACGTTACTTTTTCTTTTTGCGCTTTTGTTTCGGTGCGTTATCAAATACGCGTTTTTTCTTTTTCTTCTTTTTACGACCTGTAAACCAGTCGCCGCCTTTATCCTCTTTGCCTTTTTCCGCAGAGGCCTTTTGACCTCCGCGTCCTTTTTTGGCTGGTGGATCTGTCCGTTTTTTGAACTTGAAGTCTTTTGGTGATTTACGGCGAGTGCCTTTCATCCCGACGATTTCAAAATCAATGGAATGCTCATCTTTATTCACACTCACCACTTTGACAGTAATTTCGTCACCGATACGGTAGACATTCCCTGTACGTTCACCAATCATGGCAAAGTGCTGTTCATCAAAACGATAGTAGTCGTCAGTCATGTAGCTCACATGGACAAGACCTTCTATCGTATTCGGCAGTTCAACGAATAGTCCGAAATTCGTGACAGAACTAATCATTCCATCAAACTCTTCACCGATTTTATCAAGCATAAACTCTGCCTTTTTCAGGTCATCTGTTTCGCGCTCAGCATCAACAGAGCGGCGCTCCATTGTAGATGCATGATCTGCGATTTCTGGCAGCAGTTGGCCCCACTTTTCAAGGGTCGCTTCGTCTGTCTTTTTCTCTATTAAATAGGTTCTGATCAGCCTATGCACGATTAAGTCAGGGTAACGGCGGATTGGCGATGTGAAGTGTGTATAAAATTCGGTAGATAATCCAAAATGTCCAATGCTTTCTGGATCATACTTCGCCTGTTTCATTGAGCGAAGCATCACAGTTTGAATCACAACTTCTTCTGGTTGATCACGGACGGCATCAAGTACACTTTGAAGTGCGCGCGGGTGAATGTTCGTTGACGTCCCTTTGACGATGTAACCAAACGTCGTCACGAACTCTAAAAAGCGCTGAAGCTTCTCAGGATTTGGTTCTTCGTGAATTCGGTAAATGAACGGAACATTCATCCAGTGGAAATGCTCGGCAACTGTTTCGTTTGCCACCAGCATGAATTCTTCAATTAGTTTTTCGGCAACAGAACGTTCACGAATGACTACGTCTTTTGCTGCGCCTTCATCATCTACAAGCACTTTTGCTTCCTTGAAATCAAAGTCGACTGCTCCGCGCTCCATTCGCTTGTCACGCAGAATTTCTGCAAGCTTCTCCATCTCTTGGAACATTGGTACTAACGGCTCGTATTTGTCTAAAAGCTCTTCATCTTGGTCAACTAAAATCTTATTCACATCGGAATAGGTCATTCTTTCCGTCGTTTTGATCACACTTTGGAAAATTTCGTGTTTGACGACTTTCCCACTTCGATCAATGATCATTTCACAAGAGAGTGTAAGACGATCTACCTTCGGATTCAATGAGCAAATGCCATTTGACAGGCGATGAGGAATCATTGGAATGACGCGGTCGACAAGATACACACTCGTTCCGCGCTCATAGGCTTCCTGATCAATCGGCGAATTCTCTGTAACGTAATGAGAAACGTCTGCAATGTGCACGCCGAGCTTATATTTGCCATCATCGAGCTTTTGCACAGTTACGGCATCATCTAAGTCCTTTGCATCTGCACCGTCAATCGTCACGATCGTTTCATTGCGCAGATCACGTCTACCTTCAAGATCCTTTTCATCGATCGTTTCAGGTGTGTCTGCTGCCTGCTGGAGCGCTTCTTCCGGAAACTCACCTGGTAGACCGTGTTTATGAATAATCGACAAAATATCGATGCCAGGGTCATTTTTGTGACCAAGGATTTCCGTCACTTCACCCTCTGCGCTCATTCTACCTTCTGGATAACTTGTCAGCGTGACAACGACTTTATGACCTTCAACCGCTCCGTTTTTAGCGGATTTTGGAATAAAGATATCGTTTGTGATTTTTTTATCATCAGGGATGACAAAACCAAAGCTTTTCGTTTCTGTATAGGTACCGACAACCGTCTGAGTATTACGCTCTAGTATACGGATGACCGTTCCTTCTTTTTTGGTGCCATTTGATTTGTGGCTGACACGAACCATGACGGTGTCGCCATTCATTGCTGTGCCTAGCTCATTTGGCGGAATGAAAATATCATCCTGTCCAAACTCTTCTGGTGTCACAAATGCAAATCCTTTTGCATGAGCAGACAGCTTCCCTTTTACCAAGTTCATTTTTTCCGGTACACCATAGCGGTCGCTGCGGGTACGGACGATAAGTCCCTGATCCTCTAATATCACAAGTGCTTTGACGAGCTCTTTATAATCATCTGGATTGGTAATTTCCATCATGACTTCTAATTCCTGCACCGTTAATGGTTTGTACGCCTCTTCTTGCATAAACGCAAGTAATTCATCCATAAATTCTTCTTTTTGCACACTCTAACCCCCTATATATTTAAATTGACCAATCGAGTGATTCTAAGAATGCATATACATCCTGATGAACCTTCTCTCGCTCTTTATCAAGCGTGATAACATGGCCCGATTCTTCATACCACTTTAAATGTTTTTCATCTGTCTCTACTTCGTTATAAATAATGTTTGCACTGTCTGTATTAATCATATGATCATGACGTGCCTGAACAACAAAAGTAGGTGAATAAATCATGTCAACATTGTTTCTGACATCTGCAATGAGTTCTTGAAGGCCTTTGAGCGTACCCATTGGTGTTTTCTTGAACTCTTCCATCTCTTGCTCAATTTGATCCTCTGACTTACCCTCGAATTTTTTATAGTTACGGGCATAATCTAGTACACCCTGGTACATGACTTCTTCACTTTTTATGTACATAGGTGCACACATAGGTACAATTCCCTTTACAGGTACAGTGTAACCTAATTTCAATGAAAAAACTCCTCCGAGGGATAGTCCGCAGACCGCAATTTCCTCATAGCCTTCGTCTTTTAAAAATTGATAGCCTTCTTCTACATCTTTCCACCAATCTGTAGGACCTGTATGAACAAGCTCCTCTGGCGGTACACCGTGTCCTTTGTATTGAGGTGCATGGCATGTATAGCCTCTTTCATTCAAATAACGCCCAAGCATGCGAACATCGGCTGTATTCCCAGTAAAACCGTGAAGAAGAAGCACCGCCTTTTCTCCACCTTTAAACGTAAATGGTTTTGGTGTAACAACTTTCATGATGTGACTTCCTTTCCTTCTGATATGGTTTATATTTTCCACTTGTATGTATGAAACAAACACAAAAGAGTGCTGATAATAAAAAAAGGTCTGAAAAAAGATCAGACCTTCTGTTACTCGCGCCTACACGCCTAAATATGCCAATGCAAGTGTTAAAATGAAGAAAAGCACTGACAAAATGACAGTTAATCGGTGAAGAATCAAGTCAAGACCTCTCGCTTTTTGCTTACCGAAAAGCTGCTCGGCTCCACCTGAAATAGCGCCTGACAGTCCTGCACTTTTACTTGATTGTAATAATACAACGATGATAAGTGCGATACTGACAATTACGAGTAATGTGATAACAAATGCGTGCATGAAAACACCTCCAGACAAACTGGTACACATAACTTTATTTTACATGAAAACAAGGTGCATGTCACGAAACATCAAAATAAAGATTTCCTATATATTGTCGACTTTATTTGTCATTTTGATTCAATTTCGCTCCAATGGATTGTATGCAGCATTTTTTATATGCAATTTTTGAGGTTAAAAAGCGTTTTTAGCGAGTTGCTTCTTCTTTTAAGAGCTGTTTTAATTCTACTAACAACCGTTCAGCTCCTTCAGGACTCAGCACGACGTTACCATTTCCATAGCTTTTGTTGTATTTCGTTATTTGGCCAGTTAATAAGCAGCTCTTATCTGCATCATATTTTTTCAGCATAATGGTTTGATCTTCGATGAAAATTTCTAACAGCTGCTCTTCTTTTATATTGAGTACCTTTCGCATTTCTGAAGGCAGAACAATTCTGCCAAGCGAATCGATGTGTCTTACCATTCCAGTTCTTTTCAATGAAGCCGCCTCCTTAATGATCATACAATGATTTCATTTATTGACTTTTGTCAACATCTTCATAGTAAAATAAATCTTCAAATTTTTTATCAAAGTAATGAATCATTTTGCCAATGACAAGCTGTCCTGGCTTCCGGTGACCATTCAATACCCTGCTGAGTGTGGCAGGAGAGATGCCAATTTCATCTGCGAGCTGATTTAAAGACATATCGTTTTCGATCATATACTGCATCACAAAAGCCCGCCTGATCTGAATCTTTTCGACCATCATTACAACCTCCTATAGGATCAATATGTACAACATGTAGGATTCTCACATCTCTCGGATTCATTAACTTATGTCAACACTTTTACGCCCTTTCTATTTCCTTTGGTCAATGATCATACTAAAATAAGTCATATACTGAAATGTGAGGTTCGATGACATGAATCACTTTGGTGAACAATTACGCATTTTAAGAGAGAATAGAAAGATGTCTGTCAATCAACTCGCCATGTATTCAGGCGTAAGCGCTGCCGGTATTTCTCGGATTGAGAATGGAAAGCGTGGTGTGCCAAAGCCTTTAACCATAAAAAAATTAGCACGCGCTTTGAAGGTGCCTTATGAGGATTTAATGCTGCTTGCCGGTTATATTGAACAGGAAAAAGTGCATGAAATGAAACCGAAATATGAATCCATATTAAAAATCTATCAAACGGCGCTTCAAAAGGATGTAGAACATCTCCCTATTTTCGATGGAGACCAATGGGAAACACTCACCGCACAAGACATCAGCCAGCTGAATCAATACTTTCTCACGCTCATTAACCAAAAAAAGGCGAACAAATAGCGGGGCATAAACATAAGATACATCCACCATTAACTAATGTCAATATTTTCATGGTACACTTATTGCCAATAGTCAACAAATCGAGTACACTAGAGATAACTAATCTTTAACCATGTGAGGTTTTGAGTTGATGAACTTCGGTGCATATTTAAGAGCATTACGTGAGAAAAGGAAACTATCGGTGAACCAATTAGCGATGTATTCAGAGGTCAGCGCTGCTGGTATTTCTCGGATTGAAAACGGGAAACGCGGCATTCCGAAACCTCCTACAATTAAAAAACTAGCAGGTGCATTAAAAGTACCTTATGAGGACATGATGCAGGCTGCAGGGTATATTGAAGAAGCATCTTCTGCCTATGTCATAAAGGAAGAAGAAACGGCTTTTACCCAAATAAAAGAAGCAGCAGAGCAATATGAACTTGATGATCTAGAAATATTTAATGGGGACATATGGTCCACCCTTTCTAAACATGAAATAGAGGATTTAAACCGCTATTTGTTATTTCTACTAAACAGCCGTTCGTCATCGTAAAATGTTTTGATCATTGACAAGCTTTTTGCGCCGATTTTTGACAGAATTACGGTATAATGGGTTCAGATTGGAGTGAAGAAAGATGAATCAATCTGATATGTGCCCGCGGTTTGAAAAAGCAGTTGAGTTATTAAGTAAACGCTGGGTGGCACTGATTGTTTTTCAGCTTCTCTCAGGTTCGCAGCGCTTTAGTGAAATCGAAGCAGCTCTGACCAATTTAAGCGGAAGGGTTTTATCTGAGAGATTAAAAGAGCTGGAAGCAGCAGGCATTGTAAAACGGGAGGTTTTTGCTGAAACACCCGTGCGTATTGAGTATTCATTAACTGATATGGGGCGCTCACTTGCACCCGTTTTTGAGGAAATTGCGAAGTGGTCCTCTGAATGGATCACACTTGAATCATAAATGTCTCCTGTTGTGAGCCGCCTAATCATGATAAAAAAACCTCCCCTACAGATGTAGAGGAGGTTTTGTCTTTTCAAGCATTTATGCGGACGTCATGTTTTTTTCAGCTAATGCCTTGCTTTCTTTTTTCTTGTTGGTTGGGCTTAAATAGCGTTCAAGCCAGCCCATGACAAGGTCGGCAATAATGGCCATGAGCGCAGTTGGAATAGCACCTGCTAAAATAATGGCTGTTCCGTTTGTCGCGTTTGATCCTCTGATGATAATATCACCAAGTCCTCCAGCACCAACAAATGTCCCAATCGCTGTAATACCGATTGCGATCACAAGTGCGGTTCTTAAACCAGCCATAATGACAGATAAAGCAAGCGGTAATTCAACCATTCTCAGCACTTGCCATTTCGTCATGCCCATCGCTTTCCCCGATTCTAAATAGGCATGCTCAATGCTGACAATACCTGTGTACGTGTTACGGATAATCGGCAGAAGCGAATATAAAAAGAGTGATAAGATGACTGTATTTGCACCAAGTCCTAATACAAGCATCAACACAGAAAGCATCGCTAACGCTGGAATGGTTTGAATGACATTGGTTATCGCGAACACCCAATTGCTCAGTTTGCGGTAATGCGCCACAAAGATGCCGACTGGTATTCCGACAATTGCCGCAAACAATACCCCATACGCTGACATGAGGAAATGCCGGTAAAATTCTTCTAACACATATGAACCGTTCTGTTGATAATACGCCCATAATTGCTGTAGTGTGTCCATCAGCTCTGACACCTCCCAATCTTACTCAAAGTAATTGTGTTTCTTTAGAAAATCTCTCGCAACAGTCGCTGGTTCTTTTAGTTCTCCATCGACTTGATAATTGAGCTCTTGCATTTGTTCGGTATCGATTTTTCCAATCAACCTGTTGATCACCTTGTCCAGTCCTGGATTTTCTTTTAATACTTTCTCAGGGACAACTGGTGATGCATCGTATGGTGGGAAGAATCGTTTATCATCTTTTAAGATTTTGAGATTATACGCTTTGATCCGGCCATCTGTTGAATAGGCAAGCACAATATCCATTTTTTCATTTTTCAATGCGTCATAGACTAGACCGATCTGCATCGGAAAAGTGCTTCCAAATTCAATTCCGTATGTTTTCACAAACCCTTCGTAACCGTCACCTTTCTTTTTCAGCCAAATATTATCCACACCGAAGCGATAATTTTTGGCATTCTTTTTTAAATCAGAGACTGTTTCTAGGTTGTTTTCCTTCGCCATCTTCTGCGTCACAGCAAAGGCATACGTATTATCAAACCCATAGGAATCAAACCATTTGTAATCATAGCGTTTTTTGAATTCTTTCTGGACGATTTCCATTGCACGCTTTGGATCTTTTTCTGCATCCATTCCTAGCGTACTTGTTAAATCCGTGCCTGTATATCGTGTTGCTGAAATGTCGACATCACCGTTTTCCATTGCTTTTTGCTGCACCGTATTTGAGCCTAAATTCTTCACAATGGTTGTCTTTTTATCTGTGTAATGCTCAATGATGTCTCCCACCATATAGGCCATAATTTCTGATTCTGTAAAGTTTTGTGCACCGATTCGCAGCGTGCTCCCTGAAGAGCCGGCTAGTCCAGGAAGTGAACAGCCACTTATGAATAGCAAGCATCCGGCAAGCAGTGCACTGATCCATTTTGTTTTTCGATTCTTCACATGAGCCAACTCCTTATGAAACTTCCTTCAAACCTTTTAAGCCTTCTGGTGTTACTTTTTTCTCAAGCTTCATCAATGTAAGGTCAATGATGACCGCTAAAATAGTGACAGGGATTGCACCCGCAATAATGTATTCCGGCTGGTAAAGCTGAAGCCCAATTAAAATGTAGTCACCAAGACCGCCTCCACCGATAAAAGCAGCAAGTGTTGTCCACCCAATTAAATAAATCGTTGAGGTTCTGACACCTGCCATAATGACCGGAACAGCAAGCGGCAGTTCCACAAGACGAATTTGTTCCCATGTCGTCATGCCAATTCCTTTTCCAGATTCAAGCAAGTTTTTGTTCACACCTTGAACACCGGCATACGTATTTCTTAAAATAGGCAAAACGGAATAGAAAAATAGCGCAACGATCGCAGGTATTTTTCCAACTCCCAAAATAGGAATAAAAAATGCAAGAATCGCTAAACTAGGGAGTGTTTGAAAGATATTCACGATGCCGATGACAAAACCGGCGCCTCTTTTCATTCGTGTAAGAATGACGCCTAAAGGAACGGCCACGATAATGCCTAACACAACGGCAATTAAAGAAATGTATAAATGCTCCCACATTTTTGTGAGGAGTTCCCCACCATTTTTCTCAAGAAAATCGATGATTTGATCCATGTGTACACCTCCCTTAGTTCATTTCAGTGACAGCCTCCGGGGTATCTTCTCCCCAAATAGAGTCATATACGACATCTACAAGACTTGCACGTGTGACGATGCCTTTTAAGTGCCCTTTTGCATCGACAACCGGTACATATTTAATGCCGCGTATTAAGATCTTTCGGACAGTATCTCTAAGGAGTGCACCTTCTTGTACTGTATAAAATTCTGTATTTAAAATATCGCCAACGAAGGCTGCTTTTCTGCGGTTTGCATCGATGGTTTCAATGTCGATATAGCCTTTCAGCACATGATTTTCATCAACGACAAGCAGGGAATCAACCCGCTTTTCTCTCATAATAAAGATGGCATCTGTCAACGTTTTTTCGACGGTAATTGTGACTGGGGACGTGTTCATCATTTGTTCCACACGTTCCATATTCGGATTTGACTGAAGCAGACGTTCTTTCCCGATGAATTCTTCTACGAATTCGTTCGCAGGATTACGTAAAATATCATCAGGCGTGCCCACTTGGATAATCTCTCCATCTTTTAAAATGACAATGCGGTCTGCAAGTTTAATCGCTTCATCCATGTCATGTGTGACGAATACGATTGTTTTATTTAACGTTTTTTGCAGTTTCTTAAATTCTTCCTGCAATGAATCTCTTGTAATTGGGTCAAGTGCTCCAAATGGTTCATCCATCAGGATTAAAGGGGGTTCTGCTGCGAGTGCGCGAAGAACGCCGATACGCTGCTGCTGTCCTCCACTGAGTTCATGAGGGTAACGCTCTAAGTATTCCGGCCCCATGTCGACGAGTTTGAGCAATTCACGCGCTCGTTCTTTTCGTTTTTCTTCCGGCCACTTCAGCAGCTTCGGCACAAGGGAAATGTTTTGTGCGATGGTCATATGAGGGAAAAGTCCAATTTGCTGAATCACATAACCAATTTCTCTTCTTAATTGGACTGGATCTTTTTTCATAATGTTTTCTCCCTCGATGAATATGTTTCCTGAGGAAGGTTCAATCAGTCGGTTAATCATCTTCATGGTTGTCGTTTTACCACAGCCACTCGGTCCAATAAAACAAATAAATTCTCCTTTTGCTATTTCTAAATCAATATTTTTGACAGCTTTTTTTCCGCCTTTATACGTCTTAGATACATTCTCTAGTTTCAGCAAATGAGACACCTCCAATTAGTCGGATATATATTTTCAGAAAATTTACACCTTATTTATTATAGTGCAAACTTTATAAAATAAAAAGTTTACGATGTGTTTGTATTGCATAAGATTTATTTAAAATTTTCAGTTAACGGCCTGATATGTAGCGATCCCTCCTTTTTCCTCCAACTTACGAGCAAATACTCAATATTTATTGTTTTCATCAACAAACAGGTATATGATATATTGTGTTACAAATTGTCAGTCGTGAAGGGATGAAGCGGGGAATGGACAAGCAAGCGTTAGGCGCCATTCAAAAAGCACAGGATCATTATATTGAAAAAGCTGCCGAGAACATGAATGCCTTTGGTCTTTCTGCCACAGTGGGTAGAGTGCTTGGTATCATTCATATGAACCGTAAACCAATGACGCTCGGTGAGCTCTCAGAGGCGACCGGCATGAGCAAAACAAGAATGAGTCAAGTCGTTCGAGAAATGCTTGATTTGAATATTGCTGAAAAGGTTTATGAAAAAGGAATACGCAAAGATTTATATGACGTTGAGCAAGATCAATATCAAACCTTTATTTCATTGTTTGCAGCCAATTGGTCACGTGTTGTCAGCAAAAATCGCAAGGCACATAAGAAGACATGCAAGGAATTGCTGGAGCTGCTTGAACAAGATGACCTGCCAGAAGAAACAGTAGATAAAATCAATCTTCTTCTTTCAGAAATCAAGGAAAGTCTCGATTATTATGACTGGATTAGCCGTTTAATTGAGTTCTTTGAAAGTGAAGAAGTATTTCAACATGTGCCAAAACCTTAAAAAAAGCTGTTTTATTTTACAATTTTGTAGAAAAAAACAGCTTTTTTATATACACTTATGACATCAGCATTGGGAACATCCCTTTGATGCCTGCGCCTATCATCTCAACTGCCACAACAGCTAGAATCAATCCCATTAATCGTGTCACGACATTCATCTCTGTTTTCCCCATTTTTCGCATAATGAAACTCGAATAATGAAATGCATAATAGGTCATGGCAAGTACGACCACAATGCCAATAAGAATTGCAAGCAGATGAAGCGTTACTTGGTGGCTTCCTGGGGTTAAGCTCATGACGGTCGCAATTGTACCAGGTCCTGCAATGATCGGAATGGCGAGTGGGGTCACCGAAACATCAGCCTTCTCTTTGCTTTCTGCCTTTTCATCCGAATGAGGGTTTTGAACATGTGATTCTTTTGCATTTAGCAAATTGTAAGCGATACCAAAAATAAAAATACCTCCGGCGATACGGAGTGCATGGATATCAATGCCAAACAATTTGAAAATGAGCCTGCCTGCCAAAAGAAAGGCAATCAAAATCATAAAAGACACAACAATCGCTTTTTTGGCCGTCTGGGATCGTTCTTTTTCTGAGTAGCCTTCTGTTAAAGTGATAAAAAGAGGCACGTTTCCAATGGGGTTTGAGACAGCAAATAGTGACACAATGACATGAATCATAAAGGAAATCAACAGACACCCTCCTTTTTTCATAGTGTCTGCTAATCTGATCCGAATATTCCCTTGTTCTGTTAAAACCTGGTTTGTTTTAACCGATGATAATAGAGGTTTAACGAAAGGGGAATAGAACATGAAAAAAAACATCACGATCATTGTCTTGTCTGTGATCATCCTAGGTGCAACTGGCTGGATTGTGTGGCAGCAGCAGTCGCTCACCGCATCAGAGAATAAACACCAGCAAGAAATGAGAAAGAATGATGAGCAGCTGACACAATTAAAGTCAGAAGGAACGGATATGAAAGATGAAATGGATGGTCAAAAAAAGGAATTGTCCACCGTCACAAACAAGCTGAAGAAAGAAAAGAAGGCGCATCAAAAAGAAATCAAACAGCGTAAAGCACTTGAATTGAAAATAGACCAGCTTCAAAAAGAACTGGCATCAGCGAAAGCAACGGCTCAAGCGAATAAGCAGGCAGCACAAACGACTAGGAAAGCCACTGTCAAAAAAGACCCAAATGTCACCCATCATCCTCCTTCTCAATGGGTGCAGGATCAATATGATTGGGGTGTTAAACAAGGGTATATCAAAGAATAGAGAGGATGAAATGATTTGATACAGATTCGGCCATTGTCTCATGATCAATCTGTTCCTATGGATCTTTTACTATTAGCTGACCCTTCAACTGAAAAAGTCCTTGCCTATGTACAATCTGGTTCTTGTTATGTTGCTTTTCATAAACAGGACATGATTGGTGTGTATGTTCTTACGCCTCTGTCTCAGCAGACAGTGGAAATCATGAATGTCGCCGTGAAGGAGTCATGGCAAGGTAGAGGAATTGGGAAGCAGCTGATCCGCCATGCTATTTCAGAAGCCAAGGCAGCTGGCTTTCATACAATTGAAATTGGCACAGGCAACTCTAGTATTCAGCAGCTCGCCCTTTATCAAAAATGCGGTTTTCGCATGGCGTCTATCGATCACGATTTCTTTCTGAAGCACTATGATGAACCGATTTATGAGAACGGTATTCAGTGTATGGATATGGTGCGGTTGTCACTCGTTCTTCAAGCAGACTGACTTCATTCAGCCTGCTTTTTTTATGTTCTGCTCTTTTTCACTGCATGAATCACATATTGAATCAAGAAGTAGAGAGCGGCACCCGCTAAAAAACAGACCACGCACCCAAAGAGCGTTGCCTCTGAGCTGAATTGATACTGTTCAATTTTCATGATATAAAATGGCATACCAAAGAGAGTTGGACTTGATTCAACATGATGAACCTCTAGCAGCATTAAAAATACTGGCGTCATAAACACAGCAAACACATAAAGCATCGCAAGCGTTAAGC
Source organism: Bacillus sp. 2B09 (assembly GCF_003946835.1). Lineage (NCBI taxonomy): Bacteria > Bacillati > Bacillota > Bacilli > Caryophanales > Bacillaceae > Bacillus > Bacillus sp. 2B09. The sequence goes on along the minus strand of NZ_RPSG01000003.1, from coordinate 71,149 downwards.
CGCTAGAAAACGAATGAAATACTTTAACCATTTAGTTCTCTCCTTTCATCTCTTTTAAACTGGTGATGATATTTTTCCCGTCTGGGCAAGCTGGATGCAGCATCACTGTATTTAATAAAGAAAAAAGCAGCAATGGATGCGTCAATGGATGCCCCCACATGAAGAAAAGCACACCCGAGCAGATCACTGGAAACACAGGACCTGCAAGTGCCACCATCACATTAAAACCCGGCCGTGAAAATTTCTCATGGACAATCGACACGTGCTTCCAATCGATCATCACCACATAATCAAAGATGGGTCTTTTTTCGATTTTGTTGCACACCATCACCATCAGGATATGTCCGAGTTCATGAATGAGCACAACGGCTATTAAGCAAAATAAAAGCGTCATCATCGCACAATCGGCCTCTTTAGCATGGCAGCATATATGAAGATGAAGAATGCGGCTGAACAAGCCATATAGGCAGTTGAGAGCAGCTGAGTATTTGCTGAAAGCCACTGGACTAAAAGCATATCCAACATACTGAACACAGCAATCATCATCACGATCACAAACAGTTTATTAAAATCACTAATCTTCACGACAAACCCGACACATGCTGCCATGACAGTAATCAATAAAATGGACAAGCTTGCCAAACCGTGCCCTTCACTTTCAACCCCAATCATGAAATAAGCAAGCCCGATATAGACAAAATAAATCAATATATTCATTGTGTAATAAAATAAAATTCTTGATAATAAATAGGCACCCTTTGATGTATTTAACATAAAAATGGCTCGCTGATGGAGATGATATTCCCTGCCAATCATGAGCGGTAGCATAATAAGGATCTCCTTTAAGGCAAACTGCACAATAAAAGCATACAGCCAGCCAGTCTCTGCCGGAGTAAAGATGAATGGGAGACCTATCGTGAAACAGACAAGAAACAGGAACAAAATACCTTGTTCTTTAAACACAGCTGATCGGCTAAAATAAACAAGCTCCTGCCGCAGATGTGTGAAAAATGAAGAATCCGATCTAATTTTTTGGTAAGAAAACGACTTCACCTCTACCTTTAGCTGCAAAAACATCCGATTGACATAACAAGCCGCCAACCCTTTCAGCCAAAACCACCCTGCACATAGAAAGATCATCAGAAATACAAGATAGATAGACGGCCATACGTGAATCATCTCAACCGCTTTTTGAAAAAGGAGAAACACGAAAGCACCGAGCGTCACAAATCCAATCGTTTGCAGCAGTAAATGCTCTTTTGTTTTTGATATAAAATGGCTCACACCAATGCGTATCAGCATCCAAGAAGCAAGCGTATAGAGCGCCAATCCACTGCAAGTGATCCCCACCACAATGATCCAATACAAAGATAGTGTAACGCCGCTAATGATCAGTCCTAATAGGATGGGTAAAAAAAGCAGACCAAGCATGATGAAACAAAACAGCACTGGAAAGAAATACACACAAAGGACAAATGAGACACTTTGCATCGCACTATTCAAAAAGAAGAACTGATACTCTTGACGCTTCATTTTATGACGGGAAAAGACAATACCTGCTCCCAAAAGCAGCAGGGTCATTTTCACAAATTGAAGGTATAAAGCAACTGGTTCGCTCTCCCCTACTTGCATAAAAAAACGCAGGCTCATGACAACGTATATGGCGTAGATCAGCAATAAAAAAACGGCTGCGGCGAGAAGCTGCAAAGGATATTTTTTGCCGAGCTGCTTGATTTTCGTTGTGAGCATGCCCCATTCTATTTTATGAAGAACGTGTCGTGTCCAAGTCATTGAGCAACCTCTCCACCTGCATATAGTAATCTTGATTCACTTCTTTATAAATATCCTCAAGTGCTTGATGAGGGAATGTTTTGTTTGTTTCTTGACGTGACATATCCAGCTTGATATCACCGTTTCTTAAGATCATAAGGTGGTCATACAATGTCTCACCAAAGCCCAAATGATGGGTTGAAATGAGGATGCCTGCCCCTTGATCTCTCAGCTTCATGAGCACCTTTTTTAAGATGATCATCATATCTGGATCAAGTCCATTTGTTGGCTCGTCGAATACATAATAATCACAAGGCCTAAGGAGCTGTGAAATGATTTGGGTTTTCTTTTGATTGCCATGAGACAGCTGGGCAATTGGCTGATCCATATAAGGTTTCAGCTCAAAAAGATCGATGAATGTCTCTTCTCGAGGTCCATTTAATTTATCTGGAAGCTGGAGTAAATGGAAATATTCTCTCGGCGTTAAATAATCAAACAAAGCATGATCATCAGGAATATAGGAAACATGTTCTTTCAAAAAGGAGATATGTGCTGAGGATTGAAAATTCAGCTGTTTACCATGTAAAGAGACAACCCCCTTAAATGGTGTCAGTCCAAACATAGACTGAATCATCGTGGTTTTTCCTGCACCATTATGCCCCAAAAGCAGAAGCATACATCCTTTCTCCACATTTAACTGAATATTGCGGAGAGAAAAGGTGCGGCTATACGTTTTTTCTGTTAATTGTAATGACAGCATCATGTCCCTCCATTTATTTCAGATAGAACAGATGACCCCGCATCTGTTCTCATCCATTTGTTAGAAGCCGCATTTGATTTTAATATACAGGCCTAAAAACTTGAACTCTCCTAAAAATTTCGAGCCTTTTCCAAATGTTTTGCATGCCCAAATCAAAGCTGCAGCTGTCACAATGCCTAAGATAGCGGCAAGGACATAAATCCAAAATGCATTTTTCTGTACGTTCTTAGAAGTTAGAATTCGTTGCTTCCTTTCATCATATGCCGCCAGTAGGTGAAGGACATACATGTACACGCCTACTGGAAAACGAAGGCTAAAAGGATTCAGCATCTCATCACCCCCTAATATATGTAAAATGATACCACCCCTATGCAAATAGCATAAGTTCAATTCAGATCATATTTTTAGTAGAGTTTTCATGATTTAATGCTTATAAATCATCAAGCACATCGTTTCTCCTCTGACTGAAGGATGATTTTTTACAAAAATAGGATATGACAAAGGAAGCAGAGCTAATTCGCTTGAGCTAGCTTTGCGTCTTTATTTCAACATAAAAAAAAGCGCTGCGATACGCTCTTTTCAAAAGAGCGCACGCAGCGCGTTGCTTTACATTACTTATTCAAGTTGTAGAATGTAGCAATGCCGTGGTATTGAGCTGTTTCAGCCAATTGATCTTCGATGCGAAGTAATTGGTTGTATTTCGCCACACGGTCCGTACGAGATGGAGCACCTGTTTTGATTTGTCCAGCGTTAGTTGCAACTGCAATGTCTGCAATTGTGCTGTCTTCTGTTTCACCAGAACGGTGAGAGATAACAGCTGTATAGCCTGCACGTTTCGCCATTTCGATTGCATCAAATGTTTCAGTTAATGTACCGATTTGGTTTACTTTGATGAGGATTGAGTTACCAACGCCGTTTTTGATTCCTTCAGAAAGCTTCTTCGTATTTGTTACGAACAAGTCGTCTCCTACTAGCTGAACCTTGCTACCAAGACGCTCAGTTAATAGTTTGTGACCTTCCCAGTCGTTTTCATCAAGACCGTCTTCGATTGAGATGATTGGGTATTTCGATACCATATCTTCATACCAGTCAACCATTTCAGCAGATGTTTTCACAACACCTTCACCTGATAAATGATATTTACCATCTTCTTTGTTATAGAACTCAGAAGATGCAGCATCCATCGCAAGTTTCACTTCTTCACCTGGTTTGAAACCAGCTTTTTCAATCGCTTCTACGATTGTTTGAAGTGCTTCTTCGTTAGAACCAAGGTTTGGAGCGAATCCACCTTCGTCACCTACAGCTGTGTTTAAGCCTTTTGCGCTTAATACAGATTTCAGGCTATGGAAGATTTGAGCGCCCATGCGAAGTGCTTCACGGAAGTTTGGAGCACCTACAGGCATAATCATGAATTCTTGAATGTCTACGTTGTTATCCGCATGCTCTCCGCCGTTGACGATATTCATCATCGGTACTGGAAGCGTTTTGGAGTTGAATCCACCAAGGTATTGGTAAAGTGGAATTTGTAAGAAATCAGCAGCCGCACGTGCTACAGCGATAGATACGCCAAGGATTGCGTTTGCGCCTAATTTCCCTTTGTTTTCAGTTCCGTCAAGCTCGATTAACATTTTGTCAATTGCTACTTGTTCAGTGACATCAAAGCCTAAAAGCTCTGGTGCAATGATTTCATTTACGTTGTTTACAGCTGTTAGAACACCTTTTCCAAGGTAACGGTCTTTGTCTCCGTCACGTAGTTCTACTGCTTCATATTCACCAGTAGAAGCACCACTTGGTACTAGTGCACGGCCAAAGCCGCCAGATTCTGTGTAAACTTCTACTTCAACTGTTGGGTTACCGCGAGAGTCTAATACTTCGCGTGCATATACGTCAACAATGTATGGCATCGTTATTTCTCTCCTTTTGAATCAATTTGTTATTTTTGAATCAATGATGTTCCTGTCATCTCTTTTGGTTTTTCAAGTCCAAGTAAGTCTAAAAGCGTTGGAGATAGATCAGCTAAAATGCCGCCTTCTCTAAGCGTCGCACCTTTTTTCGTTACGATGACTGGCACAGGATTCGTTGTATGTGCAGTATGCGGCTTTCCTTCTTCGGTAATGAGCACGTCTGCGTTACCGTGGTCTGCCGTGATGATGGCGTGTCCGCCTTTTGCAAGGATTGCGTCGACTACAGCTCCTAAGCACTCATCTACTGCTTCAATGGCTTTGATTGTTGGCTCAAGCATTCCTGAATGCCCCACCATATCTGGGTTAGCAAAGTTCAGAATGATCGCATCATGCTTGTCCGCATTGATGTCTGCAACAAGCGCATCCTTTACCTCATAAGCGCTCATTTCTGGCTTGAGGTCATAGGTTGCGACATCTGGTGAATTGATTAAGATGCGGTCTTCTCCAGGAAATTCTTCTTCACGTCCACCACTCATAAAGAACGTCACGTGAGGATATTTCTCTGTTTCAGCAATCCGCAGCTGCTTCAATCCATTTTGAGAAAGTACTTCTCCTACTGTGTTATCCAAATTCACTGGTTTGAAAGCCACATAGCCATCTACCGTTTCACTGAAGTGTGTGAAGCAGACGAAGTGTAAATCCTTCGGATGTGCTTCCCCGCGGTCAAACGAGCGGAAATCTTCATTTGTGAATGTGTTTGAAATTTGAATCGCACGGTCTGGACGGAAGTTATAGAAAATCACAGAGTCGCCGTCGTTTACTTTTGCAACCGGCTCACCATTTTCTCTCGTAATGACAGATGGAATAACGAACTCATCGTAGATTCCATTTTCATAGGAGTCATCAACGACATCATAGATGTTTTGATAACTTGGGCCTTCACCATACGCCATCGCGCGATATGCTTTCTCCACACGATCCCAGCGCTTGTCACGGTCCATTGAGTAATAGCGTCCAGAAAGTGTTGCAACTTCTCCGACACCGATTTCTTTGATTTGTTCTTCAAGCTGTTTTAAGTACACTTTCGCTGTCTTCTGACCAACATCACGTCCGTCTAAGAAGCCGTGAATGTATACTTTTGTTAAGCCTTCTTTTTTCGCTAGTTTCAGCAAGGCAAAAAGATGCTGGATGTGGCTGTGCACACCGCCGTCTGACAAGAGACCGAATAAATGAAGCGCCTTGTCATTTTCTTTTGCATAAGTCATTGCATCTAGGAACGTTTCGTTTTTCTCAAATTCCCCATCACGAATGGCCACATTCACTCTTGTTAAGCTTTGGTACACGATGCGTCCTGCACCGATGTTCAAATGCCCAACTTCAGAGTTCCCCATTTGACCTTCTGGGAGGCCCACTGCCTCACCTGAAGCCGTTAAGGTTTGATGCGGGAATTCGTTCCAGTAGCGGTCGAAGTTCGGTTTCTTTGCTTGGGCAACAGCGTTACCGACTGTTTCGCCTCTTAAACCGAATCCATCTAAGATGATTAATGCAGCTGGTTTCTTACTCATATTGACCTTCCTCCAATAATTGAACGAAAGACTGAGGTTCTAAGCTTGCGCCGCCTACCAAAGCACCGTCAATATCGGATTCTGCCATATATTCTTTAATATTCGCAGGTTTCACGCTTCCGCCATATTGAATGCGAAGGCTGTCTGCCGCTTCTTGACCAAATTCGCTTGCAACCGTTTGGCGAATGTGCGCACAAACATCGTTTGCATCTTTTGCTGTAGAAGATTTACCTGTACCGATCGCCCAGATTGGCTCATAGGCAATGACAGATTCAGCGACTTGCTGCTTCGTTAAACCAGCTAGTGCTTTCTTCACTTGATCAGCGACAAGTTCGTTTGTTTTGTCTGCTTCACGTTCTTCAAGCGTTTCACCTACACAGATGATTGGAACGATGCCATGCTTGAATGCAGCATGTGCTTTTTTGTTCACTGTTTCATCTGTTTCAGCGAAGAATTCGCGGCGCTCTGAATGACCGATCACTGAGTAGCCGATGCCAAGATCTTTAAGCGCAGCAGGGCTGATTTCACCAGTGAATGCACCATTTTCTTCAAAGTGCATGTTTTGCGCACCAATTTTAAGGTCTGTTCCGTTAGAAAGGCTGTTCAGCTTTTCAAGGAAAAGGGCTGGTGCACAGACAATAGATTCCACTTTGTCAGGAGATGGAATAGATGATTTGACTTCTTCAACGAAACTTACAGCTTCACCAAGTGTTTTGTTCATCTTCCAGTTCCCAGCTATAATTGGTTTTCTCATGATTGACACTTCCTTATAGCAGTTTTGGTCTTATTTATCGTTTAATGCAGTCACACCTGGAAGTTCTTTGCCTTCCATAAATTCAAGTGAAGCGCCGCCACCTGTAGAAATATGGCTCATCTGATCGGCAAGACCAAATTTCTCAACAGCTGCTGCTGAATCTCCACCACCAATGACAGAATATGTATCTTTTGCTTCTGCCAGTGCTTCTGCGATTGCTTTTGTTCCTTTAGCGAATGCATCGATTTCAAATACACCCATTGGTCCGTTCCAGACAACAAGTTTGCTGTTTTTAATGACATCAGCATACTTCTCTCTTGTCTCTGTTCCAATATCAAGTGCTTCTAGATCACTTGGAATTTCAGAGATTGGCACAATGCTTGTATTCGCATCATTTGAAAAGTCGTCGGCTACCAGAACATCTGTTGGAATCAGGAAGTTCACGCCTTTTTCTTTTGCACGGTCCATAAAGGATTTCGCTAAATCTACTTTGTCTTCTTCTAATAGAGATTTTCCTACTTCGTGGCCAAGTGCTTTGACAAATGTATAAGCAAGTCCGCCGCCGATGATCAGGTTGTCCACTTTATCAAGAAGACTTTCAATTACACCGATTTTATCCTTTACTTTTGCGCCACCGATAATCGCTGTAAATGGGCGATCAGGGTTTGAAATGGCTTTCCCTAGAACCTCAAGCTCTTTTTGCATGAGGAAGCCTGAAACAGCCGGAAGATACGCTGCAATACCAGCTGTGGATGCATGTGCACGGTGTGCAGCACCGAACGCATCATTGACATACACATCGGCTAAATCAGCAAACGCTTTTGATAATTCAGGATCGTTCTTTTCTTCACCAGGATAGAAACGAACGTTTTCAAGCACTAGCACATCTCCTTCTTTTAAGTCAGAGATTTGCTTTTTCACGTTGTCGCCGTAAGCTTCATCTGCTTTTTTCACTTCTTGTCCAAGAAGCTCTTGCAGACGTTTTGCTACAGGTGTCAGACGCAGTTCTTCAGTAACTTGACCTTTCGGACGACCCAAATGACTAGCTAGTAGTACCTTTGCGCCTTGTCCTGTTAAATACTCAATCGTTGGTAATGCTGCGCGAATACGAGTATCATCCGTCACTTTTCCGTCCTTCATTGGAACGTTAAAATCTACGCGGCAGAACACAACTTTACCTTTTACGTCAATGTCTTTTACTGATTTCTTATTCATGCTCGTCAGGAGATCCTCCTTTATTCTGGTTTCCTTACGCATTGGACAAGTCTCTCTTTATCCTTTTCCCATTTTGCCCTCATCAAAACGAGAAATCGTGCAGAACGGATAAATACAGAGAAAAAGGGAAAGGGATGCTTCCCCTTCCCTTGTCCGTCTTCATTATATCGTGTCTCTAGGAAAGAACCAAGTGAGTTCCTTCAGTGTGAGAAATTAAAGACCTTGTTTTGCAATGTAAGCTGCAAGGTCAACAACGCGGTGAGAATATCCACTCTCGTTATCGTACCAAGAAATGACTTTCACCATGCTGCCTTCCATTACCATTGTAGAAAGAGCATCGATTGTTGAAGAGTTTGCATTACCATTGTAGTCACCAGATACTAATGGCTCTTCGCTGTAGCCAAGGATTCCTTTAAGTTCTCCTTCAGCTGCTTCTTTAAGTGCTGCATTTACGTCTTCAGCTGTCACATCTTGATTTAATTCAGCAACAAGATCAACTAAAGAAACGTTAGGTGTTGGAACACGCATAGCGCCACCGTTTAATTTACCTTTAAGTTCAGGCAATACAAGTGAAACAGCTTTCGCAGCACCTGTAGAAGTTGGGATGATGTTTTCCGCAGCTGCACGAGCACGACGGTAGTCTTTGTGCGGAAGATCAAGAATTTGTTGGTCATTTGTGTATGAGTGAACAGTTGTCATCATACCGCGTTTGATACCAAATTTATCGTTAAGTACTTTTGCAAATGGAGCTAAGCAGTTTGTTGTACAAGATGCATTAGAGATGACATCGTGGCTAGCTGCATCGTATTTGTCTTCGTTTACACCCATAACGATTGTGATATCTTCTTCGTTAGCAGGAGCAGAGATGATAACTTTTTTAGCGCCAGCTTCTAAGTGTTTAGCAGCGTCTGCACGTTTTGTGAAGAATCCAGTAGATTCAACAACGATTTCTACGCCTTGTTTACCCCAGCTTAATTTCGCAGGGTCACGCTCAGCTGATACTTCGATTGTTTTACCGTTTACTACTAAGTTCGTACCGTCTACAGAAACCTCTGCATCTAGTTTTCCGTGAACAGAGTCATATTGTAAAAGGTGTGCAAGCATGTTAGCGTCTGTTAGATCGTTAACCGCTACTACCTCAACTTCAGGATTGTTTAATGCTGCACGAAATACGTTACGTCCAATACGTCCAAATCCGTTAATACCGACTTTTACTGCCATGATGTTTCCTCCTTTTATAGGTCACAATGTTTTATATTGAGGGATCGATTGACTCCCTTAATAACTCTTTTGCGGCTCCTTCGTCTGTGACGAGAACCGTTCGGCGGGGTTTTTTGAAATAAGCTTCAATGGCTCCAGCCTTTGATGATCCACCTGCAACAGCAATGATGTGTGGAATGCTTTCTAAATCATCTAGCTGCATGCCGACGGAGTGCACTTTGTGGACGACCTCGCCATCACGATTAAAGTAATAGCCAAAAGCCTCTGTCACTGCGTCATGCTCATCAATCTTTTTTAAATCTTCAGCGGGTGTGTTTCGTCTCATCGCCATTGTTTTTGCTTCACCGATTCCATGAATGAGCATCGTGGATGATTTAATCGTTTGAAGCACTTCTTTGACAGACGGCTCTTCAATAATGGAAGAGTAAGCACCTTCTGACAGCTGTCCTGGAACAAACAGCAGTTTGTAAGTACCGGAAGCTTTTTCAGCCATGTGGGCACAAATGGTGTTTGCCTGATTTTTTACATTCTCCCCAAGACCGCCTCTCGCAGGGACAAACATCATGTCTCTGTTTTTGGCATCAGGGGTCATCATTTCGGCAACAGCTTCCATCGTCGTTCCGCCAGTGACGGCGACGATATTATTTCCAGTAAACCTTTTTTTCATACACTGGACAGCAGCTCTTCCCATTTCTTGCTTCACCCACGGGGATTCATCGCTGTCACCAGAAACAATGATGACTTCTTCCAGGCCTAATTTCCTCTTTAATGTATTTTCCAAAAAGGTTAAACCTAAAACGTCCTTCATCATTCCTTCAAGCATTTCAAGCAAAGCATGACCTTCAGTCGTCAGCATCATACCGCTCGTTTTGACATCCAGCAGATTTTGTTCCTTTAAGAACTGAACTTCAGCTCTTAAAATACGTTCACTCAGACCAAGACTTGTCGCAAGACTTCTGCGACCAATTGGTTCAGCTAATCTGATGTACTGCAAAATGTCGTAGCGCTTTTGCATAACTGTGAGAAGATCTGGTAATAATTTTTTTTGAGCTTCCAATAAACGATTCATGGCTAACGACCCTTTCTTTTCACGTTGGACTAAAAACGTCCCACTGTGACAAAAAACGTCCCGCCACAGCCAAAAAAAATTAATCCCTGCTTTCTTTAATTATTTTAACAGGATAATCTTGCATTTTCAACTCTTACAAACACATTTAGACAAAAAATAGACACATTTTGACCGATAACCTGCTTGTCATCTAGCTTTCCGCTATTTTATTTTTTTCAAACTATTTATTTTCTTCTATATTGAATGCATTTGTCTTTGAAAAGGTGCAGGCGGTCAAAAGCCGCCTGCTTATGTTTTCGGTATCGTTTCTTTCTCTTCATTAAATCGTTTCGCATCTTCCTTCGGTTTAATCTTGAGGTAGTAAATGATGTAGCAGGCGGCCATAAATGGAACTCCGCAATAAAGACCAATCCGCTGATCCTCAATAAAGAATAAACTGATAAGAACAATGCCAAATGCGATAAAGCCTGCTAATGGCACAAATGGATAAAAAGGCGTTCGGAAGACAAGATTCTTTACATCTCCGCCCTCTTTTATGAATTGTCTCCTAAAGAAGTATTGGGATAAACAAATAGACATCCAAACAACGACAAGCACCATACCCGAAATGGATATGAGCCAGACATATACCGTTTTTGGTGCTACAACACTCGTGAGCAGTGATAGAGCGGATACACCCATTGTCACCAATAAGGCATTGATCGGGATTTTACGTTTGGATAATTTTTTCGTGAAAACAGGTCCTTTCCCGTCTTTTGAAAGCGCCCATAGCATACGTGATGATGCATATAATCCAGAGTTCGCTACAGATAAGACGGCTGTAATGATGATAAAATTCATGATATCTGCGGCGTATGGTATGCCGACCTTGTCCAATACCACAACAAACGGACTATCCACTGCGCCGGCGGTCTGCCATGGAAGAAGGGCTGCAAGAACCGCAATCGATAAAACAAAAAAGACCATCGTCCGCCAAATAATATTCCGAATAGAACGCGGGAGTGTTTTTTCCGGACTTTCACTTTCACCTGCTGCAATCCCTACAAGCTCTGTTCCTTGAAAGGAGAAATTGACTGTGACCATGGTTAATAAAATCGCAAAAACACCATTAGGAAAAAGTCCACCATGATCCGTCAAATGACGAAATAGTGGGGCAGGTTCCCCGCCTTTTAAGTGAATCATTCCGAAAATTGCGCCAATTCCAATGATAATAAACAATAAGATCGCAGCAACCTTGATGGCTGAAAACCAGAACTCTGTTTCAGCGAAACTGCGTGCCGAGATGGCATTGATGGAAAATAAGATGACGCTAAAGGCAAGACACCAAAGCCAAACAGGGATATCTGGGAACCACCTTTGGAGTAGAATACCTGCTGATGTAAACTCAAGTCCAATTGTACATGCCCAGCTAAACCAATAAAGCCAGCCGATCATAAAGCCTGTGGACGGACCTATATATTTGGTTGCATACTCCTGAAAGGAACCAGCTGTCGGCATCGCCACTGCTAATTCACCAAGACAGAGCATCACCAAATACATGAGCAATCCGCCAATGATAAACGAAAGAATGGCTCCCCCTGGGCCTGCCTGATGAATAATGAGTCCTGACCCAAGGAAAAGGCCTGTTCCGATGACCCCACCTAAGGCAATCATAAAGAGATGTCTGCTTTTCATGGAACGCTCTAATTCATTATGCTGTTCTGGCTTCAAATCCGCTTCCCCACTTTCACTCTTCTATTCATCAACCTTTGACAAAATTCGCCGTTCATTGAAAGAGAAAGGGAGAATTTGAAGTCTTCTCCCTTGATCATTTATGCTTGAAATAACGCTTCGATATGAGCGATTGCCCAATCCAAGTCTTCTTTTGAAATGGTAAGCGGCGGTGCAAATCGAATCACTGTCTCATGGGTTTCTTTGCATAACAGCCCCTCTTGCTTGAGCTTCTCACAATAAGGTCTAGCTGCCTCAGTCAGTTCCATCCCAATAAATAGTCCACGCCCGCGGACTTCCTTAATGACAGGACTTTGAATGCGTGACAGTTTGTCTTTGAAATATTGCCCTAGCTCCAATGAGCGCTCGGCAAGCTTCTCGTCGATTAAAACATCTAGTGCAGCTAGCGATACTGCGCACGCAAGAGGATTCCCGCCAAAGGTAGACCCGTGAGATCCTGGGTTAAACACACCTAAAATATCACGATTTGCTACAACACATGAGATCGGGAATACCCCGCCGCCAAGTGCTTTACCAAGAATCAGCATATCCGGCTCAATGCCTTCCCAGTCGCATGCAAACATCTTGCCAGTCCGCGCTAATCCCACTTGAATTTCATCTGCGATCAATAACACATGTTCCTTCTCACAGATCGCTTTTGCCTCTTTTATAAAGCCCTCAGGCGGCATGACAATGCCCGCTTCTCCTTGAATCGGTTCAAAGAGAAAAGCTGCTGTTTGCGGAGTGATCGCTTTGCGTAACGCCTCAATATCTCCATAAGGGATGAGCTTTATGCCCGGAAGCATCGGACCGAAACCTCTTTGATATTCTGCTTCCGAAGAAAGTGACACAGCCGTCATTGTACGACCATGAAAATTCCCGGTACATGCAATGATTTCTGCCCGATTCTCTTCGATACCCTTGACATCATAGCCCCATCGTCTCGCTGCCTTTATCGCCGTTTCCACAGCCTCTGCTCCTGTATTCATCGGCAATGCCATCTCTTTATTCGTTAATTTGCAAATCTTCTCATACCAAGGACCAAGCTGATCATTATGGAAGGCCCTTGATGTGAGTGTCACGCGGTCAGCTTGTGTTTTAAGCGCTTCTATAATGCGGGGATGGCGATGTCCTTGGTTGACTGCAGAATATGCACTGAGCATATCCATGTAGCGGTTGCCCTCAGGATCAGTCACCCACACTCCCTCAGCCTCTGAAATCACAATTGGCAACGGATGATAGTTCGCCGCACCGTATTGTTCTGTTTGATGAATCAATGCTTTTGTCTGTGTCATCGTGTATTCCTCCTTCTATAAGCTTGCCTCTTTTGATTGGGTTCATCTTCACTCTTATGTTATGCAAGGATCATGCCAACTTAGTGATCGCTCTGTGCCTAGGATTGTTCTCACCTTTAACGCAGAAATATTTTGCATATGCAAATTTTTTTAGAGGAAACCGCAAAATTTTTCATGTAAAATAGAGGTAATGTCTGGAGGTGGCGCAAGTGAAAAAAGATCAGCATACCGCAAAGCTTGAAAATGAGATTGATCTATATAAACAAATGCTCGATTTAATTGATGTTGGGGTTCACGCCATTGACGAAAATGGCAATACCATTGTTTATAATAAAAAAATGATGGAGATCGAATCTTTAAAACGTTCTGATGTCCTTTATAAAAATGTCTTAGACCTCTTTGTGTTTCAGGATGAGATGCACAGTACACTTGTCCAAGCGCTGCGAACCGGGAAACAGACGGTTCATGCAAAGCAGACGTATCACAACTACAATGGTAAAGAAATCACAACGATTAACCATACATACCCGCTCGTACGAGACGGTCTGATTCAAGGAGCGGTTGAAATTTCGAATGATGTCACGAAACTGGAACGGCTCATTCATCACAATATGAAGAAAAAAGGAAACACACGCTTTACATTTGATTCAATCATTGGGGAAAATCCTGCCTTTTTAGAAGTGATTGAACATGCGAAACGAGCCACACGTACCTCTTCTTATGTGCTGATTGTTGGTGAGACAGGCACGGGGAAAGAGCTATTTGCACAAAGCATTCATAATGGCAGCAGCCGTTCATCTGGACCATTTATTACGCAGAATTGTGCAGCACTGCCTGATAACCTCATTGAAAGTCTGCTTTTTGGAACACAAAAAGGGGCTTTTACAGGGGCAACAGATCAGCCCGGTCTATTCGAACAAGCACAAGGAGGTACACTGCTTTTAGATGAGATCAACTCATTACACCCAGCTCTTCAAGCAAAACTATTGCGCGTCTTGCAGGAGAAACGTGTGAGAAGGTTAGGTAGTACAAAGGAAATCGCCATTGATGTGAGAGTGATTGCTAATATGAATGAGGACCCTGTAGATGCGATCGCAGGTGGACGGATGCGAAAGGATTTATTTTACCGGCTTGGCATTGTCACCTTGTTTATCCCGCCACTCTCTGAGCGAAAAGAAGACATCCCCACATTTGTCATGCATTTTATTCAAAAATATAATGAACTGTTTCAAATGAATGTGAAGGCGGCTGATGAAGAGGTACTTGCCCTGTTCCAAACGTATCATTGGCCGGGCAATGTAAGAGAACTGGAGCATGTGATTGAAGCCGGAATGAATATGATGATGGACGAAACATACTTAAGCATGCATCACCTTCCTTACCATTTCCGTTTCAAGCAAGGAGAAGGACGTCCTAGTGAACACATGCAGATGAGTCCGCTTAATCTAGCAGCTGCAGCTGATACGTTTGTCTACACGAGCTCAGATCATACAACTGATTTCCAAACCCAAATGGAACGATTTGAAAAACAATACATCGTCCATTACTTAAATAAAATGGACGACAATATTTCACAGACTGCAAAGATATTGGGCATGAGCAGGCAAAGTCTGCAATATCGAATGAAAAAGCTGCATATTTCTCTTCAATAATAGAGCTGTGCCGTTATGCGGCACAGCTTATTGTATATCTGGCTTTCCTTCCTGTTCTTGCAGCACCTCACCAAGAAGTTGTTCTACTTTTTCCAAATGTGTAAGCATCGCCCTCTCCGCTTCTTCTGGCTGCTTGTCCATGACAGCTTGATAAATACGTTCATGGTCTTTATAAAGCTGACGTATGGACGCTTTTCTTGAAAATAACACGATTTTTCTCGTTTCCCGCATCGTTTCCATTAATAAGGATGAGACCTGATTCATTAACGCCGCCAGTAAATGATTCTTTGAGGCTTTAGCGATGGCAAGATGAAATGTGAGGTCTGCCTCCTCACCAATTTCTTTATGCGCTTCTGCACGCTTCATTTGTTCTAGTGCCTCCTGCAGTCGATGGAGGTCATCGTCTGTCCGCAGCAATGCTGCCTTTTTGACAGCACCTGATTCAATGATTGATCTCACTTCAAGAAGCTGCACGATATCCTGCTGCTTCATCAAAAAAGCAGGAGATAAACAAAATGTGAGCTGCTCAGGATCGAACTGCTTCACATATGTGCCTTCTCCTTGCTTCATCTCTATTAATCCGATCGCTTTCAGAGCGGACAGCGCCTCTCTCACAGCGGAACGGCTGACTTGAAAATTTTCAGAAAGTGCTTGAACCGAGTCTAATTTTTCGCCTGGAAGAAGCTCCCCCGTTCGAATGGATTCGACTAATGCGTCCGCAATTTCTTCATATATTTTTTTCGTTTTGATTTGTTTATATTTCAATTGGTCTCACCTCATCACTGTTGTCTACCCTATCGGCTCATGCCCTATCTTATACTTTACCCCAAAATTCAGATCACACGTCTTCCCTTTTTTCAATTCTCAAGAAATCTTCTATCACTCTTCCACTCATCAAAAAAGAAGCACATGCCATTGTTTCTGGCATGTGCTTCTTTTTAATCATATCGCTTCCGCAGCGTGGAAGACGGAAGGTTCATTTGTTCACGATATTTGGCAATGGTTCTGCGAGAGACGCGGATACCAAAGGTTTGCTGAAGCTGCGTCATGATTTGCTGATCCGAATACGGTTTTTTCTTATTTTCTGATTGAATCAGCTCCGCAATGTGGGTCTTCACTGTGTAGCTGGATGCTTCTTCGAGCGAATGCCCTTCTAGTTTCGCTTGGAAAAACTGTTTCATTTCCATTAATCCGTAAGGGGTCTGCACCATTTTCCCTTTGACTGTTCGACTCACTGTCGACTCATGCACTTGTAATATATCTGCAATCCGCTTCATCGTAAGCGGTTTCATTTTATGCTTCCCTGTCAGGAAAAAATCAGTCTGTTGTAAGATAATCTCACGAACGACATTTGTCATCGTTTGTTTTCTCTGCTTCAGCGCTTGAACAAGCCAATTGTACTGCTGCTGCTTTTCCTTTAAATACGTGTATGCTTCATGCCGCTTTTGATCTTGAATCATGGCGAAATACCCTTCATTCATTTCAATGTCCGGAAAAGCACGCTGGTTCAGCTCGAATGTGATGTGACCTCCCGTAGCTGTAATCAACACATCTGGTTCTATATACACATCCTCTTCTTCATAAGAGAAATGAAGGCCTGGTCTTGGTTCGAGAAGCGACACCTCATCTTGTATGGCCTGCAAGGTTTTCAAAGGTATACCTGTTTTTGCCGCGATTTCCTTCCAAGCCTTCCTTGCGAAAAGAAAGAAATGCCCTTCGATGATCAGCTCTGCTTCATACCAACGTTCCTTTTTTCGTCTAAGCTGGAGCAGGATACATTCTTGCAATGATCTAGCGCCAATACCGGCAGGCTCTAATGATTGAAGCTGATGAAGAACAGCTTCAACTTCTTCTGCCGAAGCCTGTAAAACAGCGGCCATTTGATCAACCGGTTCATTTAAATAGCCATTGGAATCAATGGACTCAATCATGAATTGAAAAATCCTTTGATTCTTTTCACTTAAATTCAAATCAATGGCCTGTCTCTTTAAATACATTTGCAGGCTTTCTTTTTGATGCGTACGATACGGCTCTGTCATTCGATCTTGCGTTCTTTTATGATAAACTGGTTGATAGCTGTCCGTGTCTTTCCGCTCAATCAGAGGGTTCTCAAGCGCTAACTGATCAAGATACTCACCCAGCTCTGCACAATTCAATTGCAGCAGCGTAATCGCCTGCCTGAGTTCTTGCGTGAGTACCTGCTTTAATACTAGTTCTTGTTGCAGTTTAAGGCTCATTGTCTCCCCTCCCTCTCATCATTTTACATGAAGATTGACGGACCGTATATACGAAATAGGAGTGATTTCCATGTCTGAACTTTTTTCCGTTCCATACTTTATCGACAACTTAAAACAGCACATTGCCATGAATCAACATGAAGACAAGATTCATGCCATGAACGCTTATTATCGTTCGGTGGTTTCTACACTTGTGCAGGACCAATTGACGAAAAATGCTGTTGTCTTGAAGCGAATTCAGCATCTCGATGAAGCGTACCAAAAGGTGAAAAAAGAAGGCGAATAAATGGACGACAAACAACACCCTTTCTCATGATTGCAAAGGGTGTTTTTCATGCAGGAAAAGCTTTTGATCCAGCTTTGATTTGTACATCATCAAAAAGCCTGACCGTCCTAAAGTATAAATGATAAAGGCAAACCATAGTCCGTGATTGTGCCATATCGGAATGACTGCCGCCTGAACAGCCACAAACAAAATCATCGCAAACAGCATTGAATTCCTAACAGGAGCAATTTCTGTCGCACCTGTGAATACACCATAAATCACCAAACCAAAACAAGCAGCGAACGGATAAAGAACGAGCCAATCGGCATATTGCAGTGTCACATCAAGAAGCTGAGGCAAATTTGTAAACAGGCTCAAAATCGGTACTTTAAAGAAAAAGTAACCTGCCGCAATGACACATGCCATCACAACTGCCCATTGTCTCGAAAGGGTTAATGTTTTATCATAAAGCGCTCGGTCGTTCGCACCTACTGATCTACCGACAAGGATGCTGGATGCATTGGCAAATCCATCGAACAAATAGGCCATGATGTAGTGAATTTGAAATAAAATGGCATTCGCCGCCAATTGCTCCGTTCCGAAAGACGCTCCCTTCGCTGTAAACATGTTGATCACGACAAGCAGACAGATCGTTCGGATAAACAAGTCTTTATTCACATGAAACATTTTCTTTACTGCACGTGTGTCCATCACCTGCTGAAGAGACGGCATCCGAAAACCGTTTGATGTATGCTTCAAGATGATCCAGGCCCCTAACACAAAAGCAGTGAGTTCAGAGATCAATGTCGCCGCTGCCACACCTTTGACGGCAAAAGAAAACGCATGAACTAAGATCAATGCCAAGATCATATTCATGACATTGATCAAAATTTGTAAAGAAAGGGCTTCTTTCATTTTTGCCATTCCCATCAGCCAGCCGAGTATGACGTAATTCATCAAGGTAAATGGCGCTCCCCAGATCCGAATATGAAAATAGTCCGCTGCATATTCGCGCACATCAGCAGCAGGAGAGATGATCCATAATGCGGATTGAATAATGGGCCATTGAAGAGCAATAAAACAAAGCCCGACGATAATAGCCAGCAAAAAAGGCCTTAGAAAAGCAAGAACACCCTGCTCCTCGTTCTGCGCTCCGTTTGCTTGGGCAGCAAAAGCAGAAGTACTTACCCGCAGAAAACCAAACAGCCAGTACAATGTACTAAAAATGAGACTGCCGACTGCGACGCCTCCTATATAAGCGGGGTTGGCAAGCTGGCCAACAACTGCTGTATCGACAGCTCCAAGTAATGGCGTGGTCATCGTTGAAATGGTTAAAGGGATCGCCAAAGCTAAATATGCTCGATGGTTCACGATGCCACCTGCCTTTCATGAAAAATAGCCTCTCTTAAAAGAGGCATTGAGGGAATGAAAAAGTTAACGAACCGGCCTGCCAATCGTTCGAGACAAAGGGTGGCTGGCGAGCGTTGCCTCCTTCATTTTCAGCACAGCTTCGTGCTCTGATATAAAGAAATCATCCTTCGATTGAAACTGAGCCACAAGCTCACCCTGATCAAGAATCGCTAATTGATCACTTAAATGATAGGCCGCTGTCAAATCATGTGTAATAAATAAGTATGCAAACTTCAGCTCTTTCTTTAATTCGACTAACAAATCTAAAATGACTGCCTGCGTAACCATATCTAAGCTACTGACTGATTCATCCAGCACAATGAGCTTTGGCTGAAGCACCAGTGCTCTGGCGATGTTGATCCGCTGTAGCTGGCCGCCGCTAAATTGGTATGGGTACTTGGACAAATCCTGCTCACTGAGCCCTACTCTTTCTAACCAGTGAATGAGTATATGCTGACGTTTTTTTCGGGTCATTGGTTCATAGTTTTCAAGCGGCTCAGATAAGATTTGTTCCACTGTCCACCTTGGATTCACCGCTGAATATGAATCTTGAAATACCGCTTGTACATGTCGGCGGAAATGCTGATGTGTCCGCTGATCTGCACGAATGATATCCTGACCTTCAAACAGAACTTGTCCGCTACTCGGCTTCTCTAGTCCAAGGATGATGCGGCCGAGTGTACTTTTCCCTGCACCACTTTGACCTAATAACCCAAGACAAGTGCCTTCTTCAATGGTCAAATGAACGTTTTTCAGGACAGGGGTTCTCCCTTTTGTCCTCATCAGAAACGATCGGTTGCCATAGGAATGACTCACTGCTTTCACTTTTATTAAATGCAACGGTCTTTTCACCTCAAATCGGGCAAACAGCTGGAATGGATGGACGAGCTGCTAAAAGTTTCTTTGTATAATCATGCTTTGGGTGTTCAAAAAGCTCAAGAACTTCAGCCTTTTCAACGATTTTTCCTTGTTTCATCACCACGACCTCGTCTGCCATTTCTGCAATCACACTAAGATCGTGGGTAATGAGCAAAATCGCCGTTCCGTATTCATGACGAATTTGATTCAAGTGCTCAAGCACCAGCTTCTGATTGTGTACATCTAATGCGGTTGTCGGTTCATCTGCGATGATCAGAGGCGGATGCATACAGGCAGCCATAGCAATCATGACACGCTGGAGCATCCCCCCGCTTAATTCAAAAGGGTACTTACTCAGTAATTGATCTGGATGCGGCAGGTTCATTTTCTCTAAGGCTTTAATTGCCTGGACCCGTGCCTGCCTTTTACTGACAGCTGTATGCCGGCGGATTGTTTCAATCAATTGATGTCCAATCGTCCATACAGGCGTAAAGCTATTCATTGGATTTTGCATGATATATGAGAGATCTTTGCCACGAATAGACCGCATATGCTGTTCACTCAAACCGATCAATTCTCGACCTTGTAGAGTGATACTGCCAGTCACTTCCGTTGTTTTTCGATCAAGCATGTTTAAGATCGACATACTTGTCACCGTTTTTCCGCATCCGCTCTCACCAATTAATCCAACAATTTGACCGTGCTTTACCTCAAATGCTATTTCCTGAACGAGAGAAATGGTTCCTTGCGGCGTTTTCGTATGCACATGCAGGTTCTCTATGTTTAAAATAGACTCTTCCATCTGACTCATTCCTTTACACACGACGTTTGATGCCATATTTCTCTGAAAGGGCTTCTCCCAGTAAGTTGAATAGAATGACCACAGCCATAATCACAAGACCCGGATAAAGCATCAGCTGAGGATTTGTTTGAATATAAGATTTTCCTTCATGGATCATCGCTCCCCATTCAGGCATAGGGGGCTGAACCCCTAAGCCTAGAAAAGACATGGCGGAAATGTCCATAATCGCCCAGCCCATTTCAAGTGTGCCCACAACTGCGAGTGGCGGCAGTACATTCGGAATCATATGCTTTCTCATGATATTCCAATGGGAAGTACCACTAATCTTCGCAGCTGCAATAAAGTTTTGTTCCTTTAAACTAAGCACCATCCCTCGAAAGACGCGGGCGTAATACACCCACTGCACAAGCATCAAAGCCAGCACCACTTGAGAAAGCCCTGGTCCAAAAATACCGACTAATCCGAGGATCAGCACCAAATTTGGAAATGCCATGACCCCGTCGCACAATCTCATCAATACGTGATCGATCCAGCCGCCTTTATATCCAGAAATCAGCCCTACGATTAAACCGATAGATAGAGAGGAAACAAAGATTAACAACGCACATCCTAGTGAAATACGAGCACCATATAGAATACGAGATAAATTGCATCTTCCCAATTGGTCGGTGCCTAGAGGATACTCCCATGAAGAACCCTTTAGCTTCATTGCAAGATTAACCGCCGCCGGGTCATGCGGAGCGATCCATGGTGCACATATCGTCACAATGAGCAGGAGACCGAGCAGCACCACACAGATCGAGATCATCTTTTGATGATAGAAGAGGTGTTTTACTTTTGTCATCATGGCTGGCGGCCTTCCTTTCTAGAAATACGGGGGTCAATGAGCAGCTGAAGAAGATCCACTATCAAACTGCTTAAGATAAAGATACACGCCGCCATCAACACATAAAATTGAATGACCGGCAGATCCCGGTTAAAGATCGCTTCAATAAAAAATCGTCCAAATCCAGGCCATGAAAAAACAGCCTCTACAATAATGGTCCCTGTGAGCAGCTTGCCAAGATTCACGCCAAGTCCTGTCAGCATCGGTGATATCGCCATTTTGAAGACATGTTTGAACATAATCGATTGTTCCTTTAACCCTCTCATTCTCGCATATTGAACAAAAGGCTCGTGAAGCGTCTCACTCACACTCGCTCGCAATAATCTCGTATACATCGCAATTAACGGCACAGCCAGTGTAATGGATGGCAGTACAAGATGTTCCCATGTACCAACACCTTCAACAGGTAAAAGATCGAGTTTCACTGAAAAAAAGAAGATGAGCAAATACCCCAAAACAAAGGTCGGGATAGATGCTCCTAGGAAAGAAATCATCCGGCTCACATGATCTACAACGCCATTTTTTCTCACCCCGCTGAAAAAGCCTAGTGGAATACTGACACAAATTGCGATCAGCAGACTAGTGAACGCCAATTGAATCGTCGCAGGTATTCGATAGATTACCTCATCAAGCACAGGCTGATTGGTCATATACGACCGCCCAAAATCAAGACGGACGACTTTTTCAATCGTATGAAGGTACTGTATGTAAAAAGGTTCATCTAAACCAAATTCACTTCGTTTTTGGGCTAATACCTCATCAGTAGGCTGAATATGAGCCGCTGCTAAATATGCCTCCGCTGGATCAACTGGTGACAGATGAATCATGCCAGTTGTGAACAGTGTGGCTAGTAGAAATACAGGAATGATAGATAACATTCGTTTGATGATATAGCGGCTCATTTGCTTACCTTCCTTCTGTTACTTCAGCTTGATGCCTGTGAAAGGGTGTTCATCTCGATTCGCAGGGAAATCAAAGTCCTTCACATCTTTTTGATAAACAGCTGTCTTTTTAAAATAAGAGATTGGCACAATCGCCCCTTGATCTTGCAAGGAAGATAAGACGGACGAATAAAGTGCTTTGCGTTTGTTTTCATTTGTTGTCGATGGAATCTCCGTCATTTCTTTGATCAGCTTATCTTTATTCGGATACGCTGAGATCGCCTCTTTGAATCCAAAACCATCTGATGAGACAACGTTCATAAATGTATGCGGATCATACGGCGCTCCGTAATTGCTAAAGAAGTTCATATCAAATTTGTTCGCTTTAAACCGCTGAACCTGCGTCGCCAGCTCGACACCTTCAAGTTTGACGCCAACGCCAATGGCTGCCCATTCTGCCTGCAGTGTTTCAGCCATTGTTTTTTGAATCGATTCTGCTGAGTCATACATCATACTAAACTCAAGCGTTTTTCCGTCTTTTTCGCGTATGGTTTTTCCTTTTGGAAGCGTCCAGCCCGCTTCATCCAGTAAAGCCTTCGCTTTGTCCACATCATACTGGAAAGATTTCACCCGGATGCCTGACGTATATGGCATGTTTGTCGGCAAGATGTGATCTGCTACATCCTCTAAGCCAGAGGTCACACCTTCCACCAATGATGTTTTATTGATCGCATACTGAAGGGCGTGACGCACTTTCTCATCTGACAGCTGATCGACTTTTGTGTTCATGACAAGCTGTCTTGTGGCTACAGGCTCTGACATCTTCGTTTCATACTTGCCGCTCGCCTCTAGTTGTTTAAAAGCATCAAGGCTAATCGTTCCTTCTCCGTAAAGTAGATCTACATCGCCTTTTTCAAATGCCATCACTCTTGTTTCGGCATCTGGAATGACCTTCACTTTGATTTCTTTGACCTTTGGTTTCTCTCCCCAGTAGTGGTCATTTCGTTCAAAAATCGCGTAATCATCTTTTTTGTACGTCTTTAATACCCAAGGACCTGTTCCCACTGGTTTTTCGATTCCTTTTGATGTATCTCCGTTTTTCGGAAAACCTGCTTCTCCTAGGAAACGAACGGGGCGCACAACAGCTAACTCTTGAACAGTTGGATAATAAGGCTCAATTAATGTGAGTTTAAACGTTTGCTTGTCCACTGCTTCTGTCTTTTTGATTTTCTTTATGACACCTAACCAGCTATGTACTTCTTTGTTTTTTAAAATCGTATCAAAATTCTTTTTCACAATGTTCGCATTAAATTTAGATCCATCTGAGAACGTGACATTGTCTCTAAGATGGAACGTATACACCTTGCCATCCTTTGAAACATCCCATGATTTTGCTAATTCAGGTTTAAGCTTTCCATTTTTTTGATAGCTCACCAATGGTTCGTAAATCATGGATTGGGCAAACAATTGTGATGGATTGTATATGTGTGGATTCATTTCGCCAATATCTCTTGGCCATGCCATAGTGATCATATCAGGATGATCCTTGTCTCCACCTGCTCCATTATTTGCTTGAGAACAGCCTACTAGTAAGAAGATCAGTAGGATAGGTAATATTGTATTTATTTTAATTTTCGGAAAATTACTCCAAATAGACATAAGTTGCTCCTCCTAATTGATGCTGATAATCATTTTCATTTTAAGGAGGAAGGACTCTGTTGTCAATATCATATTTGAAACGAAATGACAATATATATTCCTTATTATTCCACAAATTAAGGGATTTGTTAAAAAGAGAGGCAGGCTGCTGATGAACGAGCAGCCTATGAGGAGGGTAATGCTTTCTTTTGCAGGGCGTTGTACAGTGTATCAATGACAAGCTCCTGTTCCGCGTCTGTCATGCTTGTACCAGATGGCAGGCAAAGACCTGTCTCAAATAACAACTCAGATGCAGGGACTTCATCGGCTGTTGTATAAAAAGGATAACCATGAAAGAGCGGCTGCTGGTGCAGTGGCTTCCATACACGCCTTGCTTCGATCTGCTTTTGTTCTAAAGCATCTATCATCTCTACTGGAGACATCTGTGCATGATGATCCATGGTGAATGTGGTCAGCCAGCGGTTTGATGTGGTTTCTTGATATTCTGGCATAAATTGAAGGCCTTCAATATCGGCTAAAGCATCTTGATAACGCTCGAAAATGCGGCGTTTTTGCTGAACACGCTCCTCTAACACTTCCATTTGTGCAATTCCTACACCTGCGAGCAGGTTGCTCATCCGATAGTTATATCCCTCCTCTTGATGTTCATAGTGTAGGGCATGTTCTCTTGCCTGTGACGCGAGAAATCGGCAGCGGTCGATGGCTGCTTCATCATCACTGACAAGCATTCCGCCTCCTGATGTTGTAATGATTTTATTTCCGTTAAAAGAGTACACACCGAACCTGCCCATTGAACCGCTTTTTCTTCCTTTATATATACTGCCTAACGATTCAGCCGCATCTTCAATGATTGGCACATCATATGCCTCACACACCGCTATGATTTCATCCATTTTCGCACTTTGTCCGTATAAATGAACGACAATAACCGCTCGGGGTCTTTTCCCAAGTCGTTTTGTTTCAGCGAGGGCTTTCTCTAACGCCAGCGGACACATATTCCATGTCTCTTTTTCTGAATCAATAAAAACAGGCGTCGCTTGTTCATATAAAATAGGATTTGCACTGGCAACAAATGTGAGAGTGGAGCAAAAGACCATATCTCCCTTTTGAACGCCAATGAGTTTTAAGGCAAGGTGAATGGCTGCTGTCCCAGAAGATAATGCTGCGCCCCTCTTCACCCCTGCATAATCCGCGACCACTTGCTCAAATTCATTTACAAGCGGTCCTAATGGTGCAATCCAATTGCTTTTAAATGCCTCCTCTATTTTCATCTGTTCTTTTCCACTCATATGAGGAGGAGATAAGTAGATTCGTTTCCTGTCTCTCATGATTTCCCACCTTCTCTTCGATCTTTGATCTCAATTGCAGGAACGCCTACAGCGACTTTCTGATCATGTATATCTCGGGTCACTGCCGCTCCTGCGCCGATTACTGCCCAGCTTCCAATGGTTCTGCCAGGTATGACAGCAGCCCCAGCTCCAATATGAGCACCCTCTCGCACAGAGACACAGCCGGTGAGCACAGCTCCCGGGGATAGGTGCGTAAAGGATTCGAGAAAGCAGTCATGCTCCACGATAGAACCGGTGTTGATAATGGCATGCTCACCAATCACTGCATCTGCTTGCACAACAGCCCTTGCCATCACAACCGTTCCCCGGCCAACCTTCGTTGACGAGCTCACAACTGCCTCTGGATGAATCAGTGTGGCAAATGCCCTCTCTTCAAATGCGAGACGTTCTTTGACCCTCTGTCTGATTTCGTTTTGCCCAATGGCAACCAGCCATTGCATATCAGGTATTTCATCTCTTACCTTTTGACTGATAGAAATCGGACCATGCAGAATGCCGGTTTGAGTGTCAGCTTCCTCAAATCGATCGTCTAATACCGCACACAATGAGTAATCAGGATGCAAAAAAATCAACTCCTGAATGACCTTGCTGTGTCCGCCAGCCCCTATTAAGCCAATGGGCTGCTCTTTACGTATCGGTTCCTTTGAATTTTTCAGCTGTTGCATGATTTGGCTGCTGCACCCCTTCTGTTTTGATGACTTTCAGCAAGGTCATCCATAAGATTTTCATATCGAGCCAAAACGATTGGTGCTCTACATACCAGAGGTCATAGATGAATTTCTCCTCCCAAGAGAGAGTATTTCTCCCATTCACCTGGGCCCATCCAGTGATACCAGGCTTCACAAGATGACGCTTCGCTTGCTCCTCTGTGTACATTTGTAAATACTCCATTAAAAGCGGTCTTGGTCCAACGAGACTGATTTCCCCTTTGAGTACATTGACAAGCTGCGGCAATTCATCAAGACTGAGCTTGCGAATAAAGGCGCCGGTTTTTGTTAATCGAAGATGGTCTGGAAGCAGTACGCCATGTTCATCGCGTTCCTCGGTCATCGTTCGAAATTTATAAAGCATAAACGGCTGTCCGTACAGACCAGGCCGCTTTTGTCGAAACACCACAGGCGCTCCGATTTTCCACCGAATGAGTCCATAGATGAGAAGGAAAAGAGGACTCCCTGCGATGAGCAGTGTCAGTGCCACGACCACATCTATTATTCTTTTCATCATTGCTTCTCCTTTCCACACTAGCGGGAGACAGCTCGTTCAATAGCAGCTTGTTTCACCTTACGCATGAGCTGTATCCGCTCTTGTTTTGTTCCTGCAAATTGATACAAATAGCCTAAGTAGAGAACGAAACATATTCCGCCAATACAAAATAGCTCCCACCATCTCGTCACATCATACACAGCCTGAATGCCGGCACAGATCCCCCATATGAACAGAGCCCCAAACAGCGGAACGACTGTATGTTTGTAAAAGATGGTACTTGTCTGTTTCGTGATCTTGGCTGTATACAATGGGAGAAAGACGATATTTTTCATCAATAAAACAACGGCCCCTGCTGATGCAATGCCATATAACCCAAGCTGAAGTAGGTGAGTCAGTCCATAGGCGAACAGGACATTGGAACCGCCTAATATGAGTGTCACAACCGCCGGCACTTTAAATCGGTTAAAGGCAGTCGGTACATAGGTCAGCGGTAAAAACATCAACGTGAAACACAAATAAGCCGCATGAATCATCAGCAGCCATTTCAGCTCCTCAAAGGCTGGTCCAAGCCATAACAGCATGAGCGGACCGGCAAGACCTCCTAACAGAGCCGCGGGGAATGCCACAAATAAACCACTCCATTTCATGGCTTTGGCAGCGTATTGAATGAGCCCCTGCTCGTCTTGATTTGAATATAATTTTGTGATCGTTGGCGCAAACACAACCGCAAGTGTCCCTGCAAGGGTGCGCAATAATAATGGAAATTGTAAAATGGCGGCATACTGTCCAGTCGCTTCTGCCCCAATCAGTAAGTTGGTCATCAATAAATCGATTTGTAAAAACAACAAAATGCCCATTTGTTCAAATGAATGCCACACCCCTGATCGAACCAGCGTGAGACTTGAAGATAAAGAAACGTACCGCCACTTAAACGAAAACCAAGGAATGAGTTTCTTAAAATAATAGAGACCCATTCCCAAAGCGGCGAGACTCCCTATAACGGCTGCAAGCGGAATATGCCAAATGGCTGGTGTTGTCACGGTAAATAACAGAACAATCACAAGCGCCCTGCCAAACATCTGAATGGCCTGTCCAACACTCGATACATATAATTTGTTCGCATAAAATGGTGCCGCCCCAATACCAGACATGACGAAATTGAGCATAAATAAAAGACCCCCTAACACAAAGGCGATCTGTGTATCTTTTGCAAGATGAGCAGGCACATGGAGCCAGTCAACCAGCTGCTGAGACATGAATAGACAAAGTAAAAAAAGACAGATGGATAAAAAAAGAGAACTGACAAAATAGGAAGCGAGATAGCGCTGCGCTTGTTCCATCTCTCCTTTATGAGCGGCAACAGAAAAAAAACGCACCACCACAGCACTTAATGAAGCCGTAATGACCGATAAATAATTGATCATATTTTGCGTCAGATGAATCAGACCAAACGCTTCCACTCCAAGTGTATGAACAATGTAAGGCGTTAAACAAACAGACATCAGCATCATCAAGATAAACGTCATCACATTTGCACTAACATTGTAAAGAAACGCACGGTTCATGGTGATTTCACGCAGTGTTTAAGGGCCTTCATCCAGCTTCCTCTCCCTTTTGTCCGCTTGTTTTCATATGCTGATGAACGGCCTTTTTCACCGCTTCCTCCGTTGGTTCCTTCAACAGGGTCATAAACGGCAAGTGCGCTACCCATTCATATCCTTCCATGACTTTATGATCAAATGACCTGATGACAACACACGGTGTATGTGTGATCGCACAAAAGATCATGCCATGCAGTCGATCTGTCACGACGACTTGTGCCTGTCTCAACTGCGTCCATAACGTGGATAATTCCTCTAAACGAGTCGTTCGATTCACTCGCTTACCAATGGTCGTTGTGATAAAACCAACTTGATCATACGTTTCTTTGATATGCTCCTGCAGTTGTTCTCGTTTCTCTTTCGTGAGATATGCCTCCTTATCCTCACGCAGACAAAGCAGCACACCTTCACGGGTTTGACTCTTTGATGTTTCGTCTAATGTCAGGACCATATCAGGCTGTTTCCACACCTCTTTATTAGGAAAATGCTGCTTCATCCATTGATAGGTGGTTTGATCTCTTGCCATCAAAAGAAGCCTCGGGTGTTGCTGATATGCTTGAATAGCGCGGCGTTCTTCTCTTTTCCCTCTCTTTGTTTCTGTAAAATGAGCAGTAGCGGGCAGCTGAATGACGGAATAGGACTTAAAGGCATTCATGATAAATTGTCTTGTCCATTCTTCATATCGGTATAAATCGCCCATGTTGCCCCCGCCGATGATACAGACAATGTCCTCTGGGTGCCGCGCGTGCTTCAGCGGACGTGCTAGACGATACATCTCCTGCATGTCTACTTCTATGATTTGATAGTCTGGAAAGTGCTTTTGTAAAAAACAGCAGCTGGCATAGGCAATCGCATGATCACCTAAGTTGTCATGTGCCGGCAGCAGCGTGAGAATGATTTTCTTCTGATGACGCAGCTCTGGCAGTCTTTGGCGGCTCAACCTATATTGAAGTGGATACTTGACCTTTAAGAGCAGCCACTCTGCGGCATGTGCTTTTAATTGCTGCAATGTCACACTCATCACCCCGATTTTCTCGTTTGATATTCAATCCATTTTTGATAGCTTGAAGCTGCGGCAGAGAGCGGATACACCCACTGCAGCCTAGCAAGGAATAAGATCATTCGCTTTCGCACAGTCAGCTTCGATGGTTCCACTTGTTTCACAGCCTTCCGAAAAGCTTCATGTGTCACCATTTCACGCATATGACCAAGCTTTTTTTGAAAGGACAGGGAATTTTGGCTCTTCCATTCATTGAGCATACAATGCAGCGTATGATTCACGATAAAAAAATAAAAAGCCTTCTCATATGGTGTCAGCTCATCATGCTCTTTTAAAAACAAACGTTGCGCGTCATAAAACGCCAGTCCATGCTGAAAATACTGCTTTTGATATCGCTGGACAATGGATGACAAATGAACCCGGTAATAATAAAGCGGCTCATGAACAAAGGCAATGACACGTGATAAAGAAAAACAGCGCAGCGTGACATATTGGTCTTCAATATTCTCAAGCTCACTTCTCAACGGAAAACGGATATGATGCTTTTCGATAAATGCCCGCCGATACAGCTTATTCCATGAGAATCCCGTGATCTCACCATGTAATAACGATTCTATTAAACTTGTCTTATCGGCTTTCTGCTGAGCTAACAGCGTCGTCGGTATGATCCTTTTTGACTGTTCAAACTGAATCCAATATTCACTAACAACAAGATCGGCACCAGTGTTTTCGGCTTCTTGATATAAAGCCTTACAGTATTGAGGAGCGAGAACATCGTCTGAATCAACAAAGGCAAGATACGTTCCTGTTGCTTCTTCTATGCCCCTGTTCCTCACCGCTCCCAGCCCTTGATTGGTTTGGTGAATCACCCGAAATCGCTCATCACGCGCAGCAAACGCTTCAAGGATGTCTCCACTGTGATCGGTAGATCCATCGTTAATGAGGATGACCTCTATATCTGAAAAGCTTTGGTCTGCAATCGATTGAAGACACTGCTCCACATATTGACTAGTGTTATAGACTGCGACCAATAGACTGATAGCTGGCATGACAGCAAGCCCCACCTTTCTTCAAATCTACTTTGTAAAAATCGTTCGGTACGGTAAAACAGAAGAATCAAACGGCATCAGCATGATGCTGTACAAAATATAGCAAACCGCAATTCCGATATACATAAAGAAATTGGTTCGCTGATCAAAAATCCGTGTGAAATAAGGCAGTAAAATGAGCTGATACAGACCAAAGTAAATATGAAATCTTGCATAAATGACATCCTTCGTTGCAAGGATGCCAAACAAAAATCCAAGCAAGCAAAAATTCACAATATAATCACTCTCTGGCGTCAGCTCACGAAGTCGTTTTCGACAAAAGAACGCAAGCAATAACGGCAAAATCAAGACACCAATTTTCGTCACATTCATTCCATTCGTATTCGTTGTCAGCCACTCCTCGTAATGACCATAAGAACTCCCTTGCAGCATCACCACAAACACGGAGACAAAGCGGTCATACAGAGCGGTTAAGCCTAGAAAAATCATACATAACACAAGCATCATCCAAGACCATGCCTTTGTTCTGACGATGAAATAGACTGGAATCATAATGAGTGCCGATGAATGAAACAGCGCACATACAAGCACGAGCGGAAAATACCATTTCCACTGACCTTCGATGACAAATCGGATGGCATAAAAAAGAATCGCCGCCACCATATACTGCCGCATGCCATTAAACGAAGCGTAATAATGAAATGTGCCGAGAAATAGCAGCATACTAAGCTCAAATGGCCGTCCATATCGCACAAGTGTTTTGATAATAAAAAAATAGGTGATGATCCCAACTGTGATATACATGATTTGCGGCTCATGTGACAGTTGATTGAGCATCCACAAGATCAATGTAAAGCCCGGATCAGTGGCGGCCTTGTCTACACCGAATCCGAAAATATGCCAAGGCTTGTCATAGTTGACGGAGAACTCATACATTTGTCCATAGGTGACGAAATCAGTTCCTACTTTGTAGCGTATGCCCGCCACAATACAAAGAAATAAAAATGGAAAAAACACCAGAAGCTTGTTCGGCCGCCAGCCGCTTTGTATGGTATCATCACGTCTGCCATAAAATGCAGCAAAGCTCGACCATAAATAGACCATGATCATGTTCACCAAATAAACCGCCATCTGCCAATCCTTCCTTATAATCCATACACATTCATCACACGGGTGATGTTCTGTTTCACATCAAATCCTCTAATGCCAAGCTGAGAAATAATCGTCTCCTGAAGAGGAGGGTCTGCATGGTAAGCTTCTAGTATGGCTTTCATCCACTCATGTGCTGAATCTTGCAAGGATTTCCTTTTCACAAGCCCACAGCCTAAATCGACTTCCTTTGTGATATGATCTGAAATCACACATGGGAGTCCAGATGCCTGCGCTTCCACTAATACGAGCGGAAGACCTTCAAACAAAGACGGCATCACAAACACATCAAATGCTTTCATATACTGCGGAACCTCTGAGACAACGCCCGTAAACACAATGTCTTCCATTAATCCTGCTTTCTCTGCATACGATTCAACCACTGCCCGGAGCGGCCCATCTCCTATGAGAACTAGCTGAAAGGAGACCCCTTGTTTTTTCAGTGTCTGCGCTAATTCGATGAAAAAAACATGATTTTTCTGCTCATGAAATCGGCCAATATGTCCAATGATCAGTTTTCTCTCATGAAGATGGAGGTCTTTTTTCATCATCACCTTCGCTTCTGGCTCCAACTGAAAAAAAAGGTCCAAATCAATCCCATTTGGTAAAATGTCCACTCGTCCATCGTGCATTCTTTTTTGTCCAAATAAAAAGACACCGGCATCTTCACCGCATGCAACGAGCTTCGTAGAAAAGGCAAAGATCAGCTGACGAAATCCTTTGAGCATCAAATGATCCACCCGGCTAGGAGACTGTTTCCAAGCCGTATTATGTGAATGGCAAATGCGTATCTTCACACCTGCCAGTTTCGCAGCAAGGGCAGAAAAGCCCGTTTGAAAATCTGTATGTGCATGCACCGCCTGATAAGGTCCCGTTTGCTTAATCGTCTTCGTCAACGTTTTGACAAATGTCCATGGAGAGGACGCTCCAATACTTGGGACATAAAAAATCCGCCCGCCAAGCTGACGAATTTCCTCATCGTAATCACAGACATCCTCTCGGTGGGTAATGAAATCAAATTGAAGAACATTTCGGTCGATTGCACGATAGATGTTCATGATCATCGTTTCTGCACCGCCTCTGTTCATTCCGCCCACAACATGAAGTACACGCTTTGGCTCACTCATCCCGAATCGTCCTCCTTTTCACCATAGATCCTCCAAGTTTCCGCTGATGATAAAACCTCATGATCTTTGGTGACATACAGGCACGGATGACCGGCTTAAGCGCAAAGAGATAATCAAACGGCGACAATTTTAATTGCTTGCATGCTTTTAACACAAGCCAGGCATTGTCCATTGAGTATCGGAATTTCCGGCGCTGAAAGGCCGCTTCATCCTCCCTTACAAGGTATAAGGGCTCTTGCAGATTAAAGCCTTTTCTCCCCGCAGCAAAAAAACGAATCCAAAGATCGATATCTTCCATCCGTCTGGTTGTTTTGACAGAACGATAGCCATTTAAAGCCTTGTAGGCAGACGCTCTCATCATAATCGTCCCATGACAAAAAGGCGTTCCTCTTGCTAGCACCCTTCGATCAGGCTCTGAGACAAGTGCTCGAACGCCCTTCGTCCCTGACTCATCAAACACCGTCATCGCCGTACCAACTACATCATATTCCGGATGTGCATCAAGGAAACGAACCTGTTTTTCTAATCGTGTAGACACCGATATATCGTCGCCATCCTGTCTTGCAATCAGTTCTCCATTCGTTTCAGTGAGACAACGATTTAAACTGGCGGCAAGTCTTTGATTGTGTTCATTTCGGATGAGGCGAATTCTATCGGGTTCACGCATGGTATAGTGCAGCACTTTTTCATAGGTGCCATCTGTTGATGCATCATCACATATGATGAGCTCCCAGTTTTCATAGGTTTGACGGAGAATCGATTCAATGCTTTCTTCTACTGTCTCTTGGCAATTGTAAACACCCATGATAATCGATACTTTCGGCTGACGCATGCTCACATCACCTTCTCTTTTTGGTCCATATACGTTGTGTAAATTTCCTCCATTGCACTTACCGTCTGCTCCTGTGCAAATGCGTGAGCCATAGAACGTCCCGCTTTCCCCATTAGGTGAAGCTGGTCCTTTTTATGATAGAGCTGCTGTAAATAAACGGCTAAACCATTCACATCATGCGGTTTGACTAAAAAGCCGTTCACTCCATGTTTGACGAGCTCACAATGCCCTCTATTTTCTGTTGCAATCACCGGCTTTTCAGCAGACATCGCTTCAAGAAGATTCATCCCAAGTCCTTCTCTCAAGCTGGTTGATACACATACATCGCTCAGATGCATCCACTCTTCGATGTGTTTGCAAAATCCCGCAAACTGTACATGTTCCTCAAGATTCAGCTGACAGACCAGCTTTTCATAGGACGACCGACTCGTCCCTTCTCCAGCAAATACAATTTTCACATGTGGTATATTCCGATACACCTGCGCGCAAGCTTTTATGAGCATTCCTTGATTTTTATTGTCATTTAATTCACCCGCACACAGCACGATAAAATCTTGCGTGGTAAAACCATATGCTTTGCGAAGGCGGTCTTTTTCTGTGTCATCAACTGGTGCAAATCGCTTCATATCGACACCCATACCGGGAACATAATGCACAGCCGCCTTCTCTTTTGACAGACGATCGGCTCTTTCATAGTCTTCTCCATTAATGGTGATGAGTGCATCTGTATATTGAACGAGCCATCTCTCAACTGGATAATAAAGCAGCCAATTTTGAAGCGGTGCCCCCTTCCAAAAGTGAAAGCCATGCGCTGTGTAAAGAACTTTCGTCCCTTTTTTGCGTGTTGTTTTCGCCGCTAGCCTGCCAATGACACTCCCCATCGGTGTGTGACAATGGATGAACTGATAATGCTCTTTTTCTAACAGCTTTTTCAGCTCCACATAAGCAAGCCGGTTTTGCAAATGAAAAGGGGAACGCTGAATCGGAATGGAATGCGCTTGATCCACATACGGCAGCTCCAGCTGGCCATTTGCCGCTGTATGCACTTCCCATCCTTGTTCCTGAAACCACCTGAAATACGGGAGATGGAACGCCTTAAAATGATAATCAACCGTTGCGCAAAACAAGACTTTTTTCTTCATTGGCAAGTGGCTCCTCCTCTCGTTCCATCGGTTCAGGCAATACATCATGCGACTCAATGGCGGCAAACAAGGCCTGTCTTAATTGATCGTCACTCATCATGTTAAATTCGTGAATAAAGCGGTTCAGCACATACGGATCTCCATCCAAGGCATGCCCGATATGGATTTTCGGGAAAATTTGCTCCTGTGCTTTTTCATGCTGGTTGAGTAACTCCTCGTACATTTTCTCTCCGGGACGAATCCCCGTAAATGTGATGGGAATCTGGTCTGTGGTGTAGCCTGAGAGGTGAATGAGGTTTTCTGCGAGGTCGACAATTTTGACTGGCTCCCCCATATCTAAAACAAAAATCTGCCTTCCTTCTGCTAGTGCACCAGCTTGAATAACAAGCCTTGATGCTTCTGGTATCGTCATAAAATACCTTGTCATGGCTGGGTGCGTGACAGTCACTGGTCCACCTTTTTCAATTTGTTTTTTAAAGATTGGAATGACGCTCCCCCTGCTTCCGAGTACATTCCCAAACCGGACGGCGACAAATTTCGTTTCACTGCTTGCCCCCATTTGCATAATCACCATTTCAGCAAACCGCTTTGTCGCTCCCATCACATTGGCAGGATTGACCGCTTTGTCAGATGAGATGAGGACAAATGTTTCAACTCCGTGCTCATGTGCAGCTTCTGCCACATTTTTTGTCCCGATAATATTGTTTTTCACCGCTTCTTTCGGGCTAATTTCCATGAGCGGGACATGTTTATGCGCGGCGGCATGATAAATCATATCCGGCTGAAAATGACCAACGATTTCACTCATTTTTTGTTTATCTTGAATATCCGCAATTTGTGGATATAGGCTAATGCTATCTCCATACAATTCTTTCAGCTCTAGTAAAATAGAATGAATGCTAAATTCTCCATGTCCCACAAGCACAATCGCCCGAGGGGCAAATACACAAATTTGACGACAGATTTCTGACCCGATAGACCCGCCAGCTCCTGTCACCATAATCGTTTTTCCTTTTAGGTGAACGGATAGACGGCTTGTATCTAATTGAATCGGCTCTCTTCCAAGCAAATCCTCTGGCTGTACATCCCGCAATTGATTCAGCGCATGGGTTCCTTTTAAAATCTGTTCCATTTCCGGCATAATCTGTGTTTTGATTCCAGTCGCTACACATTCCTTATACAGTCCTTTTAATGTGTGACTGCTTTTGGATGGAATGGCGATAATGATTTTTTGAATATCCATCATCGCAACAGCCGTTTGAATATGTTCTTTTCCCCCAAGAACAGGCAGCCCCATAATTTCAAGCTTATGCTTTGTTTTGTCATCATCAATGAAAGCGACCGGCTCAATATGTACATCACTCGACTGCTGAAGCTGACGAACGATAATGGTCCCGGCTGATCCAGCGCCAATGATTAGTGCCCGCTCCTTTTCAACTTGATACCGCTTCGCACCATCATGAAACAGCCTGGATGCCATACGAGATGTACCGATGAATAACACATGGAAAAGCCAGACAATGAATAAAAAGCGAAATGGCCATGTCTGCACAAAAATGTACAGCATTGTCATGGAAAATAAAAATGAACACGCAAAGGTCTTCATTAAAGAAAATAGCTCTCTAACCCCTGTATAGGCCCATACTTGCTTGTACACGTGAAAAATATACGAAAACAAATGGTGCCCGATCAGTAGACTGAGCGAAGAAATGACGAGCATTTCAAATGTATATACGGTTAACGCTGCCTCTTGGACAAATTGAAAGCCAAAAAAGACGGCAACTAAAATGAGATATGAATCTAGTGCCACGATGATTGATAATCTTTGGGCGTAAGTCAACGCTCCTCCCCCTTTTTAAAGCATCACTATTCTTACATAAAATGGGCATCAAACCCGTCCTCACATCCCACTACCGATGACGAGCATCTAAGGCATATGTCATGCCCACAGCAGGATCGAGTGCCTCCGTTGTTAAAGATTAGGAGACATCACCTATCAATCTCTTTAATACATATAGTGCCTTCCCTTTTTCACTTTCTTGCCATTTAGCATCGCTCCAAGCAGTTTCCCTGTCGTACCCTCTAATACTTCTTTTGATTTCTTCACAGCGGCAATCTTCGTTTTACCGCTTAACACCACAAGAATGCTTCCATCCGTCCGGTTCGCTAATATTTTTGCATCGGCTACAGGCAGAAGCGGTGTGGAATCCACAATCACCATGTCATACTGCTGCTCAATCTCGTAAAATAGCTGCTTCATCACAGAGGAGGAAAGCAGCTCAGCGGGATTTGGCGGAATGGTCCCACTCGGAAGCAGCTCTAAATGCTCAATCGGAGTAGGCAAAATAGCTTCCTCCAAAGTGCAATTATTTAATAGCACATTGGTCAATCCGGTGTGCGGACTCAGATCAAAATATTCATGAATAGCTGGTTTACGTAAATCAGCATCCATGAGCAAAACCCGTTTATTCTGCTGAGCAAAAACAGCTGCCAAGTTTGCAGCCGTAAATGATTTTCCTTCCTTCGGCAAGGAGGATGTAACCAATATCGACTTCAGCCTCGTTTGAATCGACGTGAATTCGATGTTCGTTCGGATCGTTCGGAATTGTTCCGCAATGACAGAGTGAGGATTTAATACAGAAATACAGGATAAATCTCTTTTTTCTCGTTTTTTCCTCTTAAAAATCAATGTTCTGTCCTCCCGTTATGACGGACTGCTTGTCTTTTTTTGCCCTCCTGTCTGCATGCATCTGATAGACACTGCCGAGCGACGGCAATCCGATCTCTTCTCTTATTTGATGTGTTCGTTTCACCGTATCATCGAGTAAATTCATTAAGAAAATGAGTGTCATTCCCCCTAATACAGAGGCGCCTAGTGCCAGAACAATGTGAACGAATTTACGTGAGTTCATCAGTATCGTGTTGGACAGCTTGGCTTCAGACAAAACATTAATGCGATCCATATTCATGGTTTTTTTGATTTCTTCTTGCAGCACCTCTGTGGCTGTATTCGCAATGGCTACTGCCTTCGCGCGGTCCTCATCTTGTACAGAAATATTTATGACCTCTGACTCATTTTCTGTACTTGTGGCAATTTTGTGTTTTAATCCTTCAGCCGATTCTGTAAGATTGAGTGTTTCTTTTACTTTTTCAATAACGATTGGACTTTTTAATAGGACTTGAAAGGTACGTGTATATTGAAGGTTCATCTGAATATCGTTTAAATTCGCTTGTGCATCACTGCTTCGTTTATGAACAAGAATTTGAGTGGTTGCCTGATATACAGGAGTCGAGACATAGAACTGATAGTAGGCTGAAATGCCCGTTACGATCAGGACAATCAGGATCAGAAGGGCCATTTTCTCTTTTATGACAGAAAACAGCTGCTTAAAACCTATATTCTCATTCATAGATACCTCCCGATTTCATCATAAAAAGGTTATATATGGTTTCTTTTTGTTAATGATTGGATTATAAAAGATAATACCCGCAAAGAAAAATGTCATAATAGGTCTTATAGTTCTTTTTAAAGAACGAAATCGTTCGTTTTCTTTTGTTTACTTCCTGTTTCTTACGTTTTTGAATTTTATAAAGAACAATTTATTTCTTATAATGAACGAAAAGGTCGCAGAACGATTCGCCGGGGAGAAGGGAGATCATATATCGAATGATAGGCAAGGTGATACGAATTTACCGAAAGAGGAAAGGATACTCAATTCAGCAGTTGGCAGAAGATGCCCATGTCTCTAAATCGTATTTGAGTAAAATTGAGCGTGGTGTCCATCGTAATCCATCTGTCCAGTTTTTAAAAAAGGTATCCTCATCACTAGACATTGATTTACAAGAGCTGTTTGATGCAGAAACGATGATGTTTCATTACGCTGAGGGCGGTGAACAGGAGTGGCGGGATCATATCGTTCATGCCGTCCAATCCGGCATGCCTAAAGAAGAACTGTATCAGCTGCTCCAAACCTACAGAAAGGAGCAGGAAGGAAAGACGTTGCATGTCAATCAGAGAAAGCTGACCGACTCAAATATGTCAGAATGGAAACGTCTCATGAGTGAAGCAAAGGCCATTGGCTTAACCATCGAGGAAGTGAAAGCGTTTCTTACCAATATGGGAGAACACCGGGCGTAAGCCACTGAGATAAAACCAATTTGCGGGGAGAAGCGCTTGTCGCTTCGATGAAATAGAGCCTTTTTGCATGAAAAGGCTCTATTCAGTTTATGGACAAAAAGCTAAAATGAACTTGATTTTAGCCCTTTGTCTTCTTTTCAGCGTGATAGAAAACCTTTGCAGTCTAGGAAGGACGAGCACCGGAGCGGAGCGAATTTGACATTCGTGAGCACCGAAGCGCAGGACTGACACCGAATGCGAGGGTTTTTCTACACGCTGATAGCCTTTTTGCATGAAAAGGCTCTGTTTTCTGTTATTCTTCTTTTTTGGTTCGTGCTTTTTTCGTAATATCATTGTTCTTCCAATAGGCCCATAGTGATGTGATGCCAAGAAAAGCTAACGTAATGAATTGCTGCACACCTTCTTCATCAATTGGAATTGGGCTTTTTCCTGCAGCGGTGAGAGCGCTGTTCACAAGTGCCAATAAAAGCAGCACAAGCCTCGCAATAGTGCCTGCACTAATTTTTTGAACCTTCAACTGTAACCCCTCCCCTTGGACGATACTGCTCGTTCCCTCTCATATGTATGCAAAAAGCGAATGAATAGAAGAATGAATCAAAAAAAGAGACATCATTCCTAGATGCGGAATGATGCCTTGATTTATGTGCTGATTATTTAGAGAACATCTTTTTTGCTTCATCCATTGCCATTTTGTTGCCTAGAGCTGAATAATCTAGCCAGGGCTGATCGGCAATCGGATACACTTGGTTTTTCTTCACAGCTTTTAGGCCTTTCCAAATCGGCGTCTGCTCTAACTGTTTGAATGCCTGTTGCGCCTTATCATCACGATTCACGACGACAAAAATAGCATCTGCATCAAAGTCAGGAAGCACTTCTTGAGAAATGACTTCAAATGGACGTTTGCTGTCCAGTTTTTTCACACCATCTACAGGTGTCAGTCCTAAATCATCGTATAAAATTGGCCCCATCGGACGTTTCATACTAAATACTCGAAGCTCTTTTGCTGTTACACGAATCGCCATCACTTTTCCATTTCCAATCTTTTTCTGGATGAGTGATTTGACTTCTTTTGCTTCTTGATTGTAGTCCTTAATATATTGATCGGCTTCTTTTTCTTTATTGACGAGCTTGCCGATTTTTTTCAAATGATCACGCCATGTGCCATCATTTAAATTAAACACTTCGGTTTTGGCGATTTTCTTGTATTTTGATAAGTCTTGTCCAGCCAGTTCTTCATCGACGTAAATGACATCTGGTTTTAAAGCAAGCAATGACTCCATATCAGGATCTGCTGCGATGCCCAGCTTTTTCGTTTGGCTAAGCTGCTTTTTCGCATGTGGAAGGAAATCTTTTAAGTCTCCCCCTACAACAGAGCCAGCAGGTTTTATCCCGAGTGCTAATAAGTCATTTGTTAAATGAATCGACAAGGACGCAATCTTAGGTGTTCCGTTTTCATCTTGATTTGTTGTCTTCTTTGTTTCCTGTTGACCACAAGCGGCCAGAATCAAGAAACAGAGCGTTAAACCAAACACAAGTACTTTTTTCATGATGAGTTCCTCTTTCTTATTTTGTTTTTGTTAGTAAATAGAGAAAATAAGGTGCTCCGATAAAAGCCACAACCACACCCGCTGGGATGGCATTTGGGGCAAATATGGAACGTCCGAGTGTATCAGCACTGACCAAAATCAACAATCCGAGCAAGGCGCTCACTGGTAAAAAATATTGGTGCAGTGAGCCGACAAGACGCCTTGCCAAATGAGGTGCAACAAGGCCAATAAAACCAATTCCGCCTGTCATCGATACACTTGCACTCGCTAGACCAACAGCTAAGGTGAGTAGCAACAGACGTTTACGCTGTACACGTACGCCAACACTTGAGGCGACGGCATCACCTAACGTTAACGCATTGAGTGTGCTGGACTGCATGAGCGTAAGCGGGACAAGACATACGATCCAAGGCAGGAGCGCAAGTACATGAATCCAGTCTCTTCCCCATACATTTCCCACAAGCCACCTTGAAGCGAAGGTATATGTATCTTCATCCAGTTTCAATGACAAATATAACGTCAATGCACTAAACCCCGCAGCTACGGCAATTCCAACAAGGATCAGCCGGATAGGCACAAGCCCTTCATGCCTGTCGTACGCAAGAAGAACGATGACTGCCGCCGCAAGTAGGCCTCCACCAAACGTAAAGAGCGGAATGAGTAAAGATGGATTTCCTTCTAGTACGTGAAAATACGTCACAAAGATGATTAAGCCGAATGCGGCTCCTGCATTCAGACCGATAATCCCAGGATCGGCAAGTGGATTGCGGGATAAACTCTGCAAAATGCCACCTGCGATACCTAGACCTATTCCAGCTAGTATCGTCACGACGATTCGAGGCAGACGATAATCAAACAGCACCGTCTCACTTTGGAAATCTCCAAAGCCAAATAACGTTTTGACAACAACGAGAGGACTGAGTTTCAGCGTGCCGGTATTTAAACTATACAGCACGACAGCCGCACTCAGACAAAGCAAAACGGCTGTCACGACAAGAGCACGCCGTTTCTCTTTCATGACAGGTTCCTCCCTTCTTTTCTGGCAATATATAAGAAGAAAGGAACACCAACAAGTGCCACCATGACGCCAATGGCAAGCTCTCTTGGCGGATTTACTGTCCGGCTGGCAAGATCAGCGAAGACGAGAAGTATTGCGCCTAAAATCGCTGACATCGGAATGACGAAACGATAATTGACCCCAACCAGCTTTCGTGCAATATGCGGAATGACAAGCCCGACAAACCCAATAGACCCAACCGCCGATACAGACACGCCTGCCAGCAGAACCGCAGCAGCCATACCTAGTATTCGCACTTGCCTGGTTTTCACCCCTAAATTCGCAGCTACATCTTCACCAAGTGATAATAACGAGAGGGATCGTCCTAATAACATCGCCCAAACGATGACAATGAGAATGACTGGAGCAAGGATCATCAGCTGCGGCCATTTGACACCTGCCACACCCCCTGCATACCAAAAAGCCAGATCCTGACTGAGATCAAAGTAAATGGCGATACCCGAGCTTAGCGCATGCAGCAATGCGGCAACAACAGCTCCAGCTACAGTGAGCCGAAGTGGGGTCAGCACGCCGCCAGCCGCCCCAATGGCAAAGATCAGCAGCGTACTGAGAACGGCCCCAAAAAAAGAAAATAACATCAATGCGGAATAAGGCATTCCTGGAAAAAAAGCAAAACAGAGAGCGACTACAAACATCGCACCGCCGTTAATGCCTAATATCCCGGCATCTGCCAGCGGATTTCTTGTAATGCCTTGCATAAGCGCACCTGCCACAGCAAAGGCCGCTCCAACAAGTGCAGCTCCTAGCACACGCGGAAGCCTTATTTCATGAATGATCTGCTGCTCTGTCACATGAGACTGATAGTCAAACACAGCTGTCCAGACCGTTTGCAAAGACAATGACTTTGCACCGTAGGAAACAGCCAAAAACATAGCCGCCAATAAACCAATGACAGCGAGAAAAAACAATAAAAAGAACAAAATAGGTGATGATCGTTTTTGTTGAGATGTTCGCTTATCCGGCAAAATCGGTGTCATCCTTTTCTTCATTAAAAGTCAGTTTGAAAATGAGAATCATAATCATCAAAATTATAGCCGTCAGCCTCTGAAAAATCAATGTACGGCTCATTTTTTTTATTATTGAAGGTATTGGTAGACGGCAAATAAGAGAATTCTTTCCTTCTGCTTTTTCTCGTTGTGAAAGACCTATCAATTTTTACAGTATTTTAATAGGAAAATAGTTGACATTCCGCATGAAAATCCCCTAAAATTACAAAAGTAAGTCAATTGTTATAAAAATATTACAAACAGATGTCAAAGGAATAAAGAATGACCCGTCATGAGAGGAGAATTGAAAGTTGTGTCAGTAAAGGGAAAATGGAGTATCATCCTATTTGCGCTTGCCATCGTCATTGGAGCAGTTGCATTCTTTCAAAATCAGCAAGCAAGCGGTACAGAGAAGAAAAATGTGAAGCAGGATACGAATTATAAAAATGTTGAAATTGTCACTCTTGTAAATGACGGGAAGTTTATGAGATATGCGGTGAACTATCCACTTTTTCATCAAAAAAAGCTAGATGACAAGATTCAAAGCTATGCGAATTCAGCATTAGAACATTTCAAAAAGACATTTAGTGAAGCAAAGGACATTGATGAAAACAAACGGTTTGAACTGAATATTGACTATGACATGGTGCACTATGCAAAACAATCTGCGGCCATTTATTTTACGACCTACACATATACAGGTCAGCAAAATGGGACCACTCATCACGTCACAATCAATTTTGATTTTCAGAAAAAAGACTTTCTTGACACAAAAGATTTATTTCAACCCAAAAAGGACTATTTGAAAAAATTATCCTATATTACATACACGGAGCTTAAAAAAGATAAAACCTTGTCTAAGGATCTATCACTCCTTCAAAAAGGAACAGCCCCTACTGATCAAAACTTCAGTCAATTCGCCTTAAAAGAGAAATATATAGAGTTCTATTTCCCAGCTTCTCAAGTAGCTGCAAAGGACTTAGGTCCGCAAACGCTGGCGATCAAAAAGACGCTGCTAAAAGATATCTTGAAGCCGGAATACATGAATAAGACCAAAAATCAGAATGAAATCAAAGAACCGAATCCAAAAAGAAAAGCCGTCAAGCTGCCGCAAAAGCCAAAGCTTGATCCGAATAAAAAAGCCATCGCACTCACATTTGATGACGGTCCAAACCCAGCCACAACTTCAACCATTTTAGCAGCGCTGAAGGAAAATAAAGGACACGCCACCTTTTTCGTATTAGGAAGCAGGGTTCAGTATTATCCTGGAATGCTTGCCGACATTTTAAAGGGCGGAAATGAGATCGGAAACCATTCATATAACCATCCTTTATTAACGAGACTCCCTCTAAAAGAAGCGGTCAAACAAGTAAAAGACACGCAGAAGCTGATTAAAAAGGCTAGCGGTTATACTCCTACGCACTTTAGACCGCCATATGGAGGAACAAATCCCGACATCAATCAAGCGGTTGGCATGAACGTTTCATTGTGGGATGTCGATCCTGAGGACTGGAAAATTCGCAACAGCCAGCAGATCACAAACCATGTTCTCTCACATGCAGCAGATGGCAAAACCGTACTCATGCACGATATTTATGACAGCTCTGCTCGAGCAGCAGTGAAGATCATACATGAACTCACCAAACAAGGCTACCAGCTTGTCACAGTCAGCGAACTTGAACAATTGAAAAAAGAACGAAACGAACAAACCCCTGTGCAGTAAACACAGGGGCTTTTTTTATGACTCTAACAACTTCTTTCTTTTTAACAATGCTTGAAACGTCTCTTCAAGCTCCCGAGAAGGCTCG
Organism: Bacillus sp. 2B09; assembly: GCF_003946835.1. Classification (NCBI taxonomy): domain Bacteria; kingdom Bacillati; phylum Bacillota; class Bacilli; order Caryophanales; family Bacillaceae; genus Bacillus; species Bacillus sp. 2B09. The sequence continues at coordinate 27,224 of NZ_RPSG01000003.1, read as the reverse complement.
ATGCTTAAACGACTGAGCACTTCAGACAGCTGCATATCAATCAGCAGGAGCTCTTCTTCTTTCTTTGTAGCAGCTGGCTTTTCTTCCTTTTGTTTATATTCTTCATAGGTGCCATCAAAGCGTTCAATGGTTCCCTCGTGCACATGAAGAATACGAGTAGCCACCTGCTCAATGAGCCTCCTGTCGTGGGAGACAAACACGACTGTGCCCGGGTAATCTTTTAAAAGTTCTTCAAGCGCTTCTACTGCCGCAAGGTCTAAAAAGTTCGTCGGTTCATCAAGCATCAGAACATTGGCATCACTGACGAGCAGCTTTGCAAGCATCGTCTTCACCCGTTCCCCGCCGCTTAATACGTTCGTCAGCTTGTACACATCGTCTCCCCGAAACCCAAGTCTCGCTAAAACGGTGCGAACGACAGTCTCATCTTGAATCGCCTGTTCCAGTGCATTTTGTAAGATCGATTCATCTAGATTCAGTTCTGAAAGATCTTGGCTGAAATAACCGATCTTCACGGCTTCTGAACGAAAAATCCCGGGATTTCCGTTTACAAGCATTCGGAGAAATGTCGTTTTACCGCTCCCATTCTTCCCAATGATCGCGACTTTGTCTCCGCCTCTTACTTCTACATTCGCCTTTTTCCAAAGGACTTTATCTCCTGCCATGCCATCTACATGTTCGACACGAAAAATGGTGCGGCTTGCCACTTCCTTCATGGTGTGCTGCGTCATTTGAAGAGGCTGGGCTTCCTTTACCTTCTCCACCTTTTCTAATTTTTCCATTCTTGTTTCAATAGATTTGGCTGTTTTTTGAAGCTTTTTTTGCTTGTTTGCATAATAAGGCTTTGCAATTTTAGGCCCTGAGGATTTCAGCTTTGGAGATGGCTTTGTCGCTTTGTCGGCTTTTTTCATTTTCTTTTGCAGTGCATGTTCTAACTGTTTTTTCTTCTGGGTATACGCCTCGTACGCCTCCACTTGCTGACGATGTTCGAGTTCTTTTTGCCGGGCAAAATCGCTGTAGTTGCCTTTGTATGGTTTGAGTTTCCCATCCTCCAATTCCCAAATGTCTGTACATAACGCATCTAAAAAAGCACGGTCATGCGAGACGACAATCAGAGCACCTTGATGATAACGAAGCTTTTCTTCTAGCCACTCAATATGCTCCGTATCTAAGTGAGTCGTGGGTTCATCGGCTAATAAAAGGGCAGAAGGCCGGCTTAAAGCTCTTTCAATATAAGCTTGTGTCATCTCTCCGCCACTTTGTCTGCCATCTCCTGTCTTTAGTTGAGGAAGCAGGGTACAAGTTGTAGTGTGTGCAAATGTGCCGCTGTCTGGTTTTTCCCTCCCCGCCAGTACATGGAGCAATGTCGTTTTCCCACTGCCATTTGTCCCTACAAGGCCGATTCGGTCCCCTTGATGAATGGCAAGCTCCTCTATATCAAATAACAAACGATCCTTTCGAAATACTTTTAATTGGTGGGCTCTCAGTAACATCCAACCCTCTCCTTTCGTATCAGGAGACATGAAAAAGCCTCCCATTCTCAGAATAGGAGGCAAAATGGTGTACAAAAATAAGCGTATCGATACAGAATGACATGCGGTTCATCAAATGAGCACACATCTCCCCCGTATCCATCACTTCAATCTTTGATTCCCAAGCTGTACCATCCTATTCCGAAGCTAAAAAATGAAAACGCAGCAAACATAGCAACACATATCGTTTGCTCACTGCCTTCGTTCTTTCATTTTGCTTACAGGTCATAGGATTAGTACTTCATTGCATTGGGTCACCCTTCCGTCATTTGTTACGTATACGATAAAAGATTGGTTATTTTTTGTCAAGCTGAAAAGGCATGAGTGAGTCTATTAGCTTGAGCGTAAATGGATGAGTCGCTTCAAACAGCTGGTCATTTTTACATTCTTCCACAAGTTTTCCCTCATGTAAAAAAAGAAGTCGATCACATAAATAAACGGCTGCCTCTAGATCATGGGTAATCATGAGAATGGTCATATCTAACTCTTGCTTTAATGTCTCAAGAAGCTCCAATATTTGAACTTGGACAGAAACGTCAAGTGAGCTAAGGACTTCATCTAAGATGAGAATGGCTGGATTCGTCGATATGGCCCTTGCTATGCATACACGCTGGAGCTGACCGCCGCTTAGTTGGTGAGCATATTGATTTAGCAAAGACGATGGAAGTCTTACTTGCTTGAGCAGGGACAACACTTTTTGGTTCACATCCATGTTTCGCTTTATTATTTGCATGGGTTCTGCTATGATCTCTTTCACTGTAAAGGAAGGATGGACAGAAGAAAGATAATCCTGAAAAACAACACTCATTTTCCCCCGGTTCATCTTACGCCATGTATGAGCTGGCCATCCACCTATCTTTATCTCTCCGCCGTCTAATGTTTCTAAACCAAGCAGCGTACGTGCTATTGTACTTTTACCACTGCCGCTCTCACCGACTAACCCGACACATTCACCCTCTCCAATCTGAAATGAAACCTGAGCTATGCGTGCTATGGATTCCTCTTTATGAAAAAAGCGCCCTTTACCTTCTCCATGTTTAAGTAGTTGATTTGCTGTGATCAGCATGGGAATGCCCTCACTCTCTTCTGCTGCCTCAGTGCTTCAAGGGGGGCCGATAAGCGAAGCCTCGTTTCTAGTAAATGCCTCGTTTGAGGATGCTCAGGTGATGTAAATATCTCTTTTGCATGACGATGCTCAAGCATCTTCCCTTGGTGCATCACCAACAATTCATCAGCGATTGCCTGAACGACGCCTAAATCATGCGAAATGATGATCAAGGCAGCTCCTGTTTCTTCTTTCAGCGTCTGTAATTGCGTGATGACTTCACGCCGGTTATATGCATCTAATGACGCTGTAGGCTCATCGGCAATGATCACGTCAGGAGAAAGCATGATCGTAATGGCAATCATGACACGTTGAAGCATCCCTCCCGACAGCTCATGAGGATATTTTTTCATTAACATATGCGGATTGTTTAAATGGACACGTTCTAGCCCAGTGATCGCATGTGCTGTCCCTTCTTTTCCACGTAAACCCAAATGCCGCTGGAACGTTTCAAGTATTTGATGACCAATTGTTTCAATTGGATTGAACGCATTCATAGCATCTTGTGGAATGTAGCCAATTCGCTTTCCTCTCCACTGCTGTGAAGTCTGACTTGTCAATTTTTCACCGTCAAACAAAATGGTCCCAATCATCTCTAGCGAAGGAGGGATAAGGCCAATTAATGCTTTTGCAACGGTTGATTTTCCGCTTCCACTTTCTCCAATAACGCCTAAACAACGTTGTCTATGTAATGTAAACGTGATATTTGCCACTAAATCCTTTTGTTGAATCGGATCATGTACGGACAGATTTTTTATCTCGATGAAAGGCAAACCGTCTCCCCCCTTTTTTGTTGGTAAGGTGCATGGCAGGGTTCATGACCTGCTGAAGACTGTCTCCTAAAAAATTCAGTGCCATGACCACAAATAAGATCGCAAGTCCAGGCGGGAGCATATGAGCCGGGTGCGTCACCATGACATTCTTCGCCTCGTTGAGCATCATGCCCCATTCCGGTGTAGGTGCACTCACACCTAATCCAAGAAAAGACAGAGCAGAAATATTTAAAATGACCCAGCCTGCGTCAAGTGTAGCAAAGACAGCAATCTCTCCTGAGATGCGAGGAAATAGATGTTTTCGAAGGATATAAAAAGGTGAACCCCCAGATACTTTCGCAAACTGAACAGATGGTTCATTCGTATATTGCAGGACTGACGAACGAATCATCCTTGTATACCAAGCCCATTTTGCAAGGACATTGGCCAAAATAATATTGAAAAGCCCAGGTCCCATAATGCCCACAACGGCCAAAATCATCACCTCTGCTGGAAATGACAGCATGACATCACATATTCTCATTAGAGCTCCATCAACTTTCCCTCTAAAAAAGCCAGCTACAAGTCCAAGTATCGTACCAATGAACATCGTGATACACATTGTCAGCACGGCAGCAAGCATCGTTGTCCGAATACCATATAAGAGCCGGGACAATACGCATCTCCCCAGCTGATCGGTTCCGAGGGGATATGTTAGACTCACACCAGCATATTTTTGAAGAATGTTCGTGTCAGTTGGGTCATGCGGCGCTAGAAACGGTGCAAACAGCCCAGCTAATGTGACAAGTACCAAAAGCCAGATAGACAGAATAGCCATTCGATCTTTTCTTAATTGATTCCATACGATCAAATTTTTTAGACCTCCTTTCTTAACTGCGGGTTCATGATCATTTGTATGACATCAGCAACAAGGTTGCACACAACGAACAGGCATCCCATCACAAACAAATAGGCTTGAATAATAGGGAAATCGGCGTGAAAAATAGCTGTTACACACAAACGGCCAACCCCTGGCCAAGCAAAGAGATTTTCAATAATAACGGTTCCTGCAATGAGCTTTGGTATTGACATACCGAGTGCTGTTACCGCTAGTTGAAGGGCATGTCTCATCACCTTCAATTGAATGGTTCGTTCCTTTAAACCACGAGCTCTTGCATAAAAAACAAAGGGCTCGTGCTGAAACTTTAGGATTTGATTTCGAATGAGTCTCACATAGGTCGATAAGTAGCCAAGTGATAAAGTCATCGCTGGCAAAAGAATCGATTTAAATCCTTCCATTCCACTCGTGTTGACCCAGTTAAATTTGACTGAAAAAAGCCAGATAAACAAAATGCCCAACCAAAAACTAGGCATGGAAGCTGCAATAAACACAAATGCTCTCACGATTCGATCCAACCATGTATGTGCCGCATATGCACACACCATTCCGAATAACAAACTCAGCACAATAATAAACAAAAGGGACATCCCTGCAAGCTGTAAAGTCGCAGGAAGTGCCTCCATCATCAGGTCAAGTACAGGCTCATGTGTGACATAACTACTGCCAAAATCACCTGTTAATCCGTCTTTAAGCCATGTGACATAGCGTATGAAAAACGGTTGATCTAAGCCTAGCTCTTGACGCATAGATTCAATCATCTCTTCCGTTGGGGTTACTTGGTTCACACGTAAAGCGACCTCAGCTGGATCACTCGCACGCATCGCAAGTAGCACAAACGCAAAAAACGTAATGAATACAATGAGCGGCAAAAGAAGCAATAATCGTTTTATGATATAGCGTGTCATGTCTCAGCCTCCGATTTATGACGAAAAATACATTCGATCAAAGGGAATTTCATACTGAGATACATGAAAATCTACACCTTTGAGGCGCTTATTATAAACGGCCTTTGTCACAGAATAGGAAATAGGGATATACACATTTTCATCATGAATATACGTCAAAATATCTCGGTACATTTGTGCCCTCTTTTGCTCATCCGGCTCCACCAATACTTTCGTAATGGTCTCATCCAGCCACTTTTTCTTTTTCAATCCTAACTGAGCTTGATAATCAGCATGGGATGCAACACGAAATGAAGAGACGTATGTTTGAGGGTCATAAGGAAGTCCCCAAGATAGAGAGTACATAAGATCAAACTTTCCTGTTTTTTGACGATCTAAAAATGCCTGTTTTTCTTCACCTCTAATATCCAGCTTGATTCCAACCTGCTTGAAGTCCTGCTGAATCGATTCACTAATCGTTCTTTCACCTGCATTATCCGAATTATAATAAATGGTCACGCTGAGCGGCTTGTCTTTTTGATAGCGATAGCCGTCTTCTTTTAGCTTCCAGCCTGCCTCATCTAATAATGCCTCTGCTTTCTTTTTTTGATAGGTTTTCTTTTTAAGCGGAATATTTGCGTAAGGGACTGATGGGGCGAGCAGTGTATGTGCCACCTGTTCAGTTCCATTTAAAATCCCTTCTGTAATCATCTCTTTTTGAATGGCATATTGAAATGCTTCTCTTACTTTTGGATCTTGTGTTATTGGTTGATTGGAGTTGATCACAATAGATCTTGATCCAACAGGAGGACTCACGGTTACCCCATATTGACCAGCTTCTTTTAAAGCCTGAAATGAATCTCCGTCGATCATGTCACCATCAGCTCCAAATAAGAGGTCGATCTCCCCTTTTTGCAGAGCGAGTAAAATCGTTTGGTGATCCGGCATGACCTTCCATTTCACTGTTGAAATCTTTGGCTTCTTTCCCCAATAGTGATGATTCACTTCAAAAATGGCATATTGATTTTTCTTATGTTCCTTTAACACATAAGGACCTGTACCTGCATAACCTTTGACGCCTTTTGATGTGGTGCCATCAATAAAGCTTTTGGGAGAAATAAAACGGAATGGACGTGTTAAACCAAGCTCTTCTAATGTTGGATAATAGGGCTCCTTCAATGTGAGAACAAATGTATGTTCATCTACAGCCTTTGTGGATTTAATTTCTGACACGAGATTGAGCCAAGCATTTTTTTCAATATTTTTGACAACTGCATCAATATTCATTTTGACAGCCTTCGCATTAAATGGCTCACCATCTGAAAAAGTCACGTTTTCTCGAAGATGAAATGTGTAGGTTTTTCCATCTTTAGAAATATCCCAGCTTTGGGCCAGGGCAGGTTGAATGCCTTTTTCCGTATTCACAACAAGCGATTCAAACACCATATTTTGAGCGGCCATCTCCCCGCCATATAGATGGGGATTAATGTCTCTTATATCTTTTGTACTTGCATACACCAGTTCATCATCTTCTCTTCCACTTAAACTGGAAGAGGTCTTATTTTCAGAACAAGATGCCAATAGAAAACAAGCCATGACTGAAAACAACATCAAGGTATATGTCACAAAGGACTGCTTTTTCTCGTCCTTTTTCTTTATGTAAACAGGTTGATGATTCATATGTACTTCCCCCAAATGTTCATTTTATCGTAATCATTACGATTATCAATCGAAATGATTACGAATTGAATATTAGCATACAGATCTGGGAAATACAATGTCTTTTTTCACCGAAAAAACAGACTCATGATTGAGTCTGTCAGGTTGTTGACAAAGAGCTAAAATGATCTTTATTTTAGCTCTTTGTCTTCTTTTCAGCGTGAAAGAAAACCTTTGCAGTCTAGGAAGGGCGAGCACCAGCGCACAGACCTGCGGGCGAATTCGAGGGTTTGTCTACACGCTGAGAGACTCATGATTGAGTCTGTTTCGCTTGCATAAACTGATCAATGACACGTAATGCTTTTTCTGTTCCACCTGCTGTTTGGAAACTTTCTTCAATCTTTTCAATTCCAGCACGGTACGTGTCACTTCCCAGTACACTTTCTACAGTATCTCTCAACTGCTTTGCTGTCAGCTCGTCTTTATCGAGTGCACGAGCAGCAGAGAGATCCGTCAGTCTTTTTGCCACCATCGGCTGATCTTTGTCAACTGGGATGACAACCATTGGAACATGATAATGAATACCTTCATTGACACTATTCATCCCGCCGTGGGTCACAAACACATCTGTCAGTTCAAGGACTTCAAGCTGCGGCACATAAGGCTCGATGAGAAAATGAGATGGCGCTTCTTTTAGGAGAGACATGTCGATTTTTTCACCAGTTGCGAGAATCACTTTTCCATCAAAGTCGGCAAAGGCATCAATACACATATTAAAGAATGCTTCAGTATCTCCAAGAACCGTTCCCATTGAAATAAAGACGACCTTCTCTCGCTCAAGCGTTTCTAACGGAAAATCATGCTGGTCAGCACGTTTTAGAAAACTCGGTCCAATGAAAACAAACGAATCATCCAATGCATCAACAGACGGCTGAAAATATTCACTTGTATACACCATATTCAGCTCTCCACGGTTTTTCATGAATTGCATCAAATAATTTGGCTGAACGCCAAAACGTTCATGTATTTCTTCTAACAGATGAGCCGCCTTCTCATCCTTTCTGTATAAAGGTGTATCAAAATGCGCCTCCTGCAGCACAAAAGAAGGATTTGAACCAATGCCTGGAATCTGTAAGTAATCCCGCACAAGCTCACCTGCTCCAAACATATCAAAATAGACCAAATCAAATGAATGCTGTTGATAAAGAGTTTCCACCACTTCTAAAATGTCTAATGACGTTTGCAGCATGGCATGGAAAAATGGCTGCATGGATTCCAAATCGTCTTCTTCCACACTTAATGTCCGAATATAATCTGGATGTATATGTATGTGAGCGCCTAAGCGTTTGATCCGCTTTTGATAATGTTCAGTTGTGACCACATGCACTTCATCACCTCGATCAACAAATGCTCTTATCATTCCTAACATTGGGTTCACATGTCCTTCAGCTGGGAACGTAATCATTAAAACCTTCGCCACAAGAATCCTCTCCTTATTGTCAATTCCCTTCCATGTTAATCTTATACAGTGATCGGGCTCAACAAATACGCCTGAAAAGGGGATAAATGAGTCTTATGACTAGTATTTTAAGAGGATAGCAGATAAAAAGACAAAGTCTCCTATTTAAGTGCTTTGTCTTTTTTCTATTAATTTTTGAGCAGCATTTGTTTAAACGCAGCAGACTGTTTTTCTATTGAAATCGGATCAGCATAGATAAATTCATTGATTGAATAGGATAGAACATGTCCTTGTTTCACTGCTTTATTTTTCTTCCATACCCCGCTGCCTGTGATATCAGGATTCGGTGCTTTTCCATCCTTTGTTGGTACAAGTAAATAGTCACCTGTATACTCATTCATCTCTTCTAATGAAATACCGAGATACCCTTCTTTCGGAAGAGCCTTATCCGCTTTTTCAGGCAGGCTAAATCCATACCCTTGATAGATGACCTCCTCACCGCGGCCAAAGTCTGTACCAAATAAATACACTTGCTTAGGCTGGACATCCATGATGGAGAACGTCTTGTCTTCACCAATTTTTGCTTTGACCTCTTTGCCGTCTTTTTTCAGCTGCTCGTCCATTTCTTGTATTTGTTTTTTCGCTAACGATTCTTTTCCAAGAATCTTTCCGATTTCAATATGCATCTCTTTAAAGCTATGTTCACTTGTTGTGAAAGTGATTGTTTTTGCGATCTTTTTATATTTTTCAACTTGATCATTTTGTGAATAAGCAATGATGAGATCAGGCTTCAGTTTGGCGATTGCCTCCACATTTTCTATCGGCACCCTCTTCACACCTGTTTCATCTAAAAAGGATGATTTAGGATAAACATCTGTCATGCCAACAGGTGTCACACCTAACTTTTTAAAATTTCCAAGCTGTGCTGTTAACACAACAATTCGTTTAGGCTTGTCAGGAATGGTGATCTCCCACCCGATTCCGTTGTATATGTACGTGTAATTGCTGATTGCTCTCTATCTTCTTTCTGCCCGAATGCCACTAACAAAAGTTCAAGTAAGCTGATCAACCAGATCATTTTTTCAAATATGAAACCACCTTAAATTGAGAATGGTAATCAATTATAGAAATGCTTAAAAATATTCTTTTTGTAAAAAATTACACATTAGTGTAATATTATGTATATGGATAGTTCTATAAGACTATCTAAATAATAATTGAGGTGAGATTAATGTATTATGCTACGCTTCGGCAAAAACAAGGGGAGAGGAGGGCTTTAAAGCAGCTTGTGGAATTCGGTAATGACGTAACAAATTTCGTACCTAATATTATAATTAAAGATGCTGATCAAAATAGTCTAAACGAAATACGTGCTAGTTATAATAACTTTGTTTTACTAGATGTGAGAGAACTTGATTCAGATGACATTGACTCATTGGAGGAACTGTTAGAACTTGATCAAAATGATAATTTCGACATCATGTATCCCGTTGAATATATTTTGAATAATAATAGTAAGAGAGAAAAAAATTATGTAAGAATTGATAAAAATGTAGTTAATTCTTTTTTCATTCAATGGTTAAAAGAACAACATAATAGTTTACCTAAAGGAGTTATGTTAGATTTTGAATATATTGATAGTGTTAATACTGAAATAGTCTCAAAATTTAAACCGATACTCGAAATATTAGATAATCATAAAATTATTATTATGAGTGGTGCCGTTCCACAAGTACTACCTGTTTCCTCTGAAGAAAATTATAGAATAAGTCGAATTGAAAAAGAATTATTTCATGAAATTAAAAATCATGCTAATAAAACATCTGATTTGTTCTTCGGTGATTATGCTTCAGTTAGCCCAAAATTAACAACTGGAGGTAGAGCTATAGTTCAAATAAAATATACTTTGGAGACAGAGTATTGGTTTGTAAGAAATGGGCTACGCCGAGGGAATTATGATTTTGTTAGAGTTTGTAGAGAGATATCAAGTGCAACAAATTTTGACCAACATAGTTGTTGGGCTGATTCATTCATACAATCAGTTATTAATAATAATGAAAATAAGGGTAATCCTTCTGTATGGAGCTCTATTGGGATCAATAAGCATATAGTAGTTTGCTTAGATGAATTATAATACAGAAGAGTATAATAAAACCCGCACTTCAATGAGTGCGGGTTTTATTATACTCGTGTTTAAAGGAAACATACTTAAAATTCAACATTCTTAAGTGAGTATCTCACTTGATTTTTAAGCTTTTTTCTTAGAGAGGTAGGCACAGTCTCATCTAGCTTTTTGATAACCTCTTGTTTAAAAAGTAACCTTATTGTACTCTTTGGCAATCGTTTTCCTAAATATTCGTCAGATTGTGCGATTCTTTTTATGTCTTTTGAAGTTAATAGTGATAAGAAATATTGCATTGAAAGGTTGGGATTCAATTTTGCTTTTCTTAAAAAAGATAAACGCACAGTATTGATTCTTGTTTTCTCAGCAACTATAATTCCCCAGTGTTCTGGAAGTATTTTATGAATAGTTCTTGAAAATTTTAGACCAACAACGATATAAATCATTTCAAAATTTTTATCGTATTCGGGAATTTGATTTGAGAGACGCTTAATTGAATCAAAATCACTTTTTATTTCATAAGCAACCACATGTCCATTTATAGCGACTATATCTGCTCGAGCTTTTCCTGACGGCAATGTCATTTCTTCTAAAACCCTACAGTTTTTATATTTAGATAGCCTAGAAATAAGAGATGAACGAATCTCTTTATCATCAAGTTTCTTCATAATACAATCACCTACTAAATATTCTATTTCATTGGCTCAAATTTATCAATTCCTTAACCTAAAGAACACACAAAAATAGTACGATTAAATTTTAACTAGAATGTACAAAAAACATCAAGGCTACTGTATGTATCCTTGATGTTTTTTGTACGCGCTCGGAGGGATTCGAACCCCCGGCAGACGTGGTACCGGAAACCACCGCTCTATCCAACTGAGCTACGAGCGCACGATATGTTTTTTGAACGTCAGCATATCAAATTATAAGGGAAATGCTGCAAGAAAGCAATGATTAATCGCCAGCCCTGTCGATGTATTTTCTTCATTCCCATACATATACTCATATGATGGTTTGAAGTGAAAGGATTTTGGGGAAAATGGATAGGGGTATTTGATTTTAGGTCAGCATTTTGTTTGACCTTTATTGACCAAAAATGTATCATTGAATTACATACTTACCTAAAAGGTGAAGGAGGAACATTATGAATTTAATACCTACAGTCATTGAGCAAACAAATCGTGGGGAAAGAGCTTACGACATTTATTCTCGTCTTTTAAAAGACCGTATTATCATGCTTGGTTCTGCGATCGATGACAATGTTGCCAACTCCATCGTATCACAGCTTCTCTTCTTAGAAGCCGAGGATCCAGAAAAAGATATCTCTATCTACATTAACAGCCCTGGCGGTTCGATCACAGCTGGTATGGCCATTTACGATACGATGCAATTTATTAAACCAAAGGTATCAACTATTTGTATTGGTATGGCTGCATCTATGGGTGCGTTCCTGCTTGCTGCTGGTGAAAAAGGTAAGCGTTATGCCCTTCCAAATAGTGAAGTGATGATTCACCAACCACTAGGTGGTGCGCAAGGTCAAGCAACAGAAATTGAAATTGCGGCAAAACGAATCCTTTCTTTACGCGATAAACTGAACCAAGTACTTGCTGAACGTACTGGTCAGCCAATTGAAGTCATTGAGCGTGATACAGATCGTGACAACTTCAAAACAGCGGAAGAAGCACTTCAATACGGACTCATTGACAAAGTCTTGACCCGTAATACAGAAGAACAAAAATAATCACAAAACAAACCGTCTGCTCTTTGAACAGACGGTTTTTTGTTATGCATCTATTTTAAGACAGCTCCGTCCATTTCTGCTGAAGAGACGGTGTTTGATAGGAAGCCATCTGTGAAATCAATTCTTCCGGTTCTCCAGAGGCATGTAGCAATTGAAGGTGTGATTCATTCGAAAAACCTTCCTGTACACTAAACTTCACCATGTCTATGAGCGGATTGAAATAGTCATTCACTTGATACAATCCGATTGGCTTTTGATGGATGCCAATTTGCGCCCAACATAGCACCTCAAATAATTCTTCATATGTACCAAAACCACCTGGCATGGCAATAAATCCATCGGCCAGCTCGCTCATTTTCGCTTTTCGTTCATGCATCCCTTTGACTTCAATGAGTTCAGTGAGCTCTTGATGCACAACTTCTCCTCTAAAAAGCCCTTTTGGCATGACTCCGGTCACTTGCCCGCCGTTTTTTAATACCTCATCCGCTATAGCTCCCATTAAGCCAATTCGTGAGCCGCCGTATACAAGGCGGATTCCTTGCTCTGCCATATAAGCCCCTAGCTCGACAGCTTTTTGTTTGTAGATGTCATTCACACCTGGATTCGAACCAGCAAACACACAAATCGTTTTCATCAAAACAGCTCCATCTCTCTCTATGATTACTTCACCCACTCATTCTACTATAATTATTTGTAAAGAAACAGCCGCTCTATCTATATATAGTGTAAAATCAGAAGGTGAACACCATATAAGGAGCTGTATAAAGAGAATGCAAACAACTGAAATGGAAAAATGGATCAAAGATTTCTACAAAATGAGAAATTGGACAGAATACGGGCCGTTTATCAGGTTAGGTTTCCTGATGGAAGAAACAGGTGAACTCGCTCGCGCAGTCAGGGCGGTCGAAATTGGACGCGATCGACCTGATGAGAAAACACAGGAGGACGCTGCGTTAAGAAAGGACCTTATTGAAGAAATGGGAGATGTCTTAGGAAATCTACTTGTTCTAGCTGATCTCTATGATGTAACAGTAGAAGAGGTCTTCTCTTCCCATCAACAGAAACTCACACAACGGTTTTCTAGTGAAAAAGAGCAGGTAAAAAGCACGTGACCGACATGTCACGTGCTTTTTTTAGCCTTTTATAGCTGCTGTGGTGAAATATCATCCGTTCGTTCAAAGAAATGCTGCTTTCCAATGTGATGGAAAAGACCGGTACGATGCAAAAGCTCTTTTGGCTGTGATTGAAGCCCTACAATCATCAATTTTCCATTGTGATGCTTTAAACGATTAGAAATGTTCATCAGAACCGCTTCTGCTGAGGTGTCCATATAATTCACTTTGTTCATAAGCAAAATGAGTGTTTTCGGCTTTGTCTGAACATGATCCAAAATCGAATTTTCCAATGAATCGGTTGTACCGAAAAAGAGTGGCCCTTCAATCGAATACATACTAATCCCTTTCTGATCGGTCTCCCTTTCTAAGGCAGCTGCGGTTTCGATTTGAGGAACAGCAACATTTGAGGAAATATTCGTTGTCTGGCTCATTTTTTTGATAAAGGCGATAAACGCTAAAATGAGACCTGCAGTCACCCCTATAATCAAATCACCGATGACCGTTAGCAGGAAGGTCACGACAAGCACAAGGGAATCCGCATTTTTGACTTTGACAATATTGATAAACTCCTTTTTCTCACTCATATTCCACGCCACAAACATCAAAATCGGTGCCATGGCAGCAAGCGGAATCATCGATGCATATGGTGCAAATAACATTAAGATGAGCAAGACGACGACACCATGCACGACTCCTGAAATAGGGCTTACTCCACCATTTTTAATGTTTGTTGCCGTACGAGCAATCGCTCCAGTCGCTGGGATCCCTCCGAAAAGCGGTGCCACCATATTGGCAATTCCTTGTCCGACGAGTTCTTTATTGCTGTCATGTTTAGAACCTTTCATATTATCAGCTACCATCGCGGACAAGATCGACTCCACGCCGCCCAAAAGCGCAATGACAATAGCCGGCGGTAGCAGATACATCATTTTTTCAATCGTCAATTCAGGAAAAGCGAAAGTTGGCAGCTGACGAGGGATTTCGCCATATGCAGAGCCGATGGTTTCAACTTGTCCTTGAAAAAAGAGAACAGCTATAAATGTTGAAACGAGTAGACCTAATAGAGCACCAGGTATTTTGGGAATGTATTTTTGTGCCGCCAAAATCACGATGAGCCCAACAATCGCTGTGAGAATGGCGAGACTGTTTGCGGTACCGAGATGGACCACGATTTCTCTCATATTGAGGAAAAAGCTTTCATGCTTTTCAACACCCTTTAATCCGAGGAAGTTGGCAATCTGTCCTGAAAAAATAATGACAGCAATGCCGGCAGTAAAGCCGATGATAACCGGACGAGGAATAAATTTCATGAGCTTACCTAGTTTGAATATTCCGAATAAAACAAGCATACAGCCTGCCATAAAACCAGCAATGAGTAAGTTTTCAATACCGTACTGACTGACGATCCCGAATAAAATTGGAACAAATGCCCCGGTCGGTCCGCCGATTTGATACTTTGAACCACCAAACAATGAAATCAAAATGCCGGCAACGATGACTGTGTATAATCCGTATTCTGGTCCGACACCAGATGCAATGGCAAAAGCCATGCCTAAAGGAATTGCCACAACGCCCACGACAAGCCCAGCGATTAAATCGCGTCTAAACTTTGATGAATCATAACCTTCAAATCTTCCATAAAAACGCATGGTATGTGTTGGCCTCCTTCAAGTATGTGTAGATGATTTAGGTATATTGCGGGTCGATCTGTTTATCTTTTATAACGACATCCAGCTTTCCTGTTGCCGGATGAATCACTAGTCCATGAACAGCTACATCACTTGGCATGAGCGGGTGCTCTTTGACTAATTTCACACTTTGAGATACGCTCTCTTCCACTGAATCAAATCCTGTCAGCCAGCCCTTTAAATCGACACCTGCGCTTTTCACAATGCTCAAACACTTTTCCTCAATTCCCCGTGCTTTTGCCTTTTCAAGTAAAGGGTCTGCCGCAAGTCCTGCCATTCCGCATTCATGATGTCCGACAATGCATACTTCCTCTGCTTTCAGCTCATAAATGGCTAGTAAAATACTCCGCATGACACTGCCAAATGGATGTGTGACGATGGCTCCTGCATTTTTAATGATCTTCGCATCACCATTACGAAGCCCCATGGATTGCGGTAATAATTCCAACAGCCGTGTATCCATACAAGTTAATATAACCAATTTCTTCTCAGGAAATTTTCCCGCCTTGAAAGGCTCATACTGTCGCTCTTTCACAAAATCTGCATTGTGCTGAAGAATCTGTTCTAATGTTGATTCTATCCTGTCATCTCCTATCTTTTTTAAGTGATTGTAACGCCTTACCTGGCCTCCTTTTCCCTTGTGTGTTCTCAAGCATAGAGAAGAAAAATGATAGAAAAAAAAGAAAAAAATGAGAAAACGATGAGAGAATATGTAAACATTTTCTCTATTTTGCTCTTTGTTCCGCTTCAGCACAGGGGATATGCGGCTTTTGCTTACAAACGATGGCTCTCATTTCACCAAAAGACGATGAAATGGTTTAGTAGAAAATGACCATCCCGTTTAATACACTGCAAATATAATAAATTTTCTATCAAAAAATCTCGATCTATTTTCCAGTTTGTCAGATTATCTCTCGAAACATCTAGCATTTTTCTATGACTCATCTACTAATCACTCGTTTTTCTACATCATAAAAAGACATCAGATGGCCATGTCATTTACTCTTTCACTATAAAAATCTCTCCTTTTCCGTTATTTCAGTATATTAAATATTGAGCAGCTCATATTCAAACGTGTACTGCCAAAATGGTTGCTTTATAATAAAAAGAGAAAGATGACCATGTGAAAGGAGCGAGTTGATGATGAAACCACATATTTTTGTCGCCAAACCCTTACCTGCCGCTTTTGAAGACATGTTAAAAGAACATTGTACATATGAGGTATGGCAGTCAAAGGATCCGATCCCAAGAGATCTATTATTTGAGAAGCTGCAGAAGGCTGATGGCCTTTTAACATCTGGTACGAAAATTGATCAAGATTTATTAGATCATGCACCCCAACTCAAGGTGGTGAGCAATAATTCAGTCGGCTATGACAATTTTGATCTAGAAGCCATGAGACAAAGAGGCGTGATTGGTACGCACACACCTTATACACTCGATCATACCGTTGCTGATCTTGCCTTTTCGCTCATTCTCTCTTCTGCGAGGAGAATTGCCGAGCTTGATCGTTTTATCCGCAAGGGAAAATGGACAAAATTTGTTCAAGAAGAAGATATATTCGGCATTGACGTCCATCATCAAACGCTTGGGATCATTGGGATGGGACGAATCGGTGAGCAAGTAGCCAAACGAGCCGCTCATGGTTTTGATATGAACGTCCTCTATCACAACCGGAGCCGGAACGAGAAAGCCGAATCGGCATATGGCGCTGTATATTGTGCACTGGATGACTTGCTGAAGCAAGCTGATATCATTGTGTTAATCACACCACTGACGGATGAGACATACCATATGATAGGAGAACGGGAATTGAAATTAATGAAGCCGACAGCTTTATTCGTGAACATCTCCCGCGGAAAAACCGTCGATGAGAAAAGCCTCATTCAAGCACTGCAGGAAGGGTGGATTAAAGGAGCTGGTCTGGATGTGTATGAGCAAGAACCGCTTCAGGAAGATCATCCTTTCAAAGAGATGGACAATGTCACACTTGCCCCGCATATCGGTTCCGCTACTGAAACGACAAGAGATCTTATGCTGAAACGAGCCATTCATAATGTGATTCATGGAATTGACGGCAAAGCCCCTATTGATATTGTGAAGGAGCTTGCCTCATCTTAATTGAAAAAAGGCGCAGGGAACTGCGTCTTTTTGTTTACGTCATCTAGAGACAGTAGGTCAAAAAGCCTCATTTTTTCCAATCTCCTGATTCTTTACATTCTCTTCATATGCCGGTGCTATAATATGAGGTAGACAAGCATCAAGAGGACGGCATCCCATTTCCTTTTGAGGAGGATCAAGATGAAAAAAATAAGTTCGATTTTTACTCTGTTCGCTCTGATTGCTGCCATTCTGTTTTCTGGATTTATCCCGCAGCAAGTCCATGCAGAAACACCACTTACTCCAACAGCCACAAATGAGACTGCTTCCGTACAGCTTGCACCAGAACTTCGTACCCTTGCCGTCATTAATACCTTTGATGGTGTAGCAGATTACTTAATCCGCTATAAACGACTACCTGATAATTACATCACCAAATCACAAGCGAGCGCCCTCGGATGGGTGGCATCAAAAGGAAATTTAGCTGAAGTCGCGCCGGGCAAAAGCATCGGTGGAGACGTATTCTCTAATCGGGAGGGACGCCTTCCATCCGCTAGTGGCCGTACATGGCGTGAAGCCGACATCAACTACGTATCCGGTTTCCGTAATGCTGACCGCCTTGTGTATTCAAGTGACTGGCTCATTTATAAAACAACCGATCACTATGCGACATTTACGAGGATTCGTTAATCATTATAAAAAGACAGCCCTAAGTCAATAGGGCTGTCTTTTTTCATATTGTTTACGGAAGCAGTTTTTGTACGTACTCCTCAAACGGTTGTGAGAGTGGTTTCTTTGATACTTCGTCCTGTTCATGTATCGTGACATGATCCTCTGTCACGATCACACGACCTGTTGGTGTCAGTTTGGATGCAAGCGGTCTTTTGTTAAAAGGAGAGGCTTCATTTTCATAAATCTCATGCCTCAATTGCACAAGTGTATCTTCACCGACTTCTTTTAATGTGAAAGCATAACCTGTTTCAGCACCCGCTCCCCTATCCAATTGGAGTAAATGGGTTCCTTTTTCTGTTTCCTCTGCGTTCACTCGAAAACGAAGGGACGGTGCTTCCACCCATTCACCTGTAAAAGGGACGGGCTGAAGGGGTAAATTCACACCAAATCCTGCATCAATGAGGTAGCGCTCATGGTGATGTTGAAGGACGATGGCTACATGCGTCCCATCCAGTGCCCACTTCTCCGCTTCTTTGTTATATACGGTCCCTTGAACGAGCTGTACAGCGAGACCTGCCTCTTTTAAGACATAATATAAGAGCGGATTGAGGTCATAGCAAAGCCCACCTCTGCTGCCTTCCAGAAGATGATGCTTCAAACCTTCTTGATCCAAAGCATAGGCGTGTTTACCCACCACAGATCTATTTTCAAAAGGAAAGGTATAAGCCATCCTCCTTAGTAAATCTGGCAATTGATCAAACGTAATGGACGAAGCTTCGTATCCAATTTTCTGTAAAAAGGCTGATTGAATCACAACTTTCCCTCCTAAAAAAACTGAGCCCTTGAAGAGACTCAGTTTTCTTGATTGATAAAATCCGTTAACGCATCGATGGCTTCTTGTTCATCTGCTCCATCAGCTATTAGTTTGACGGTGACCCCAGAGCTGATCGCAAGACTCATCAGTCCCATAATACTCTTCGCATTGACCTTTTTCCCATCTTTCTCTAGAAAAATATCAGCACCAAAACGATTGGCTTCTTGAACGAACAAAGCAGCCGGACGTGCCTGCAAACCCGTTTTCAGCTGAATTGTGACCGTTTTTTCCACCATATGATCTGCCTCCCTTTTTTATTTCCCTATTTGAGTGTAACAGCTTGTCCGTTTCTTAATTGTTCTGCAATTTGATCTAGCTTTCTTAAACGGTGATTAATGCCTGATTTGCTGATCTTGCCGCTTTCCACCATTTCGCCAAGTTCCTTTAGTGTGACTTCTTGGTAGTCAATACGCAGTTGCGCAATTTCACGCAGCTTATCTGGCAGGGCGTCTAGTCCAATCTTTTCGTCAATGAATTGAATATTTTCAACCTGGCGCAGTGAGGCACCGATCGTTTTATTCAAGTTTGCTGTTTCACAATTGACGAGCCGGTTCACTGAATTCCTCATATCTCGGACGATGCGCACGTCTTCAAAACGAAGCAATGAGTTATGAGCACCCACAACACTTAAGAATTCCGTAATTTTCTCCGCTTCCTTCATGTATGTGATAAAGCCTTTTTTGCGTTCAAGTGTTTTACTATTTAGATGGAATTGATTCATGAGCTCACAAAGGGCATCATTATGTTCTTTGTATAGTGAAAAAATCTCAAGGTGATACGAAGAGGTTTCTGGATTATTCACAGAACCTCCTGCTAAAAAAGCACCTCTCATATAGGAACGCTTGCAGCATCTTTTCTTCACAAGTTCTTCTGAAATGTTGCGTTCAAATACAAATTGTTCACCTAATATCTTTAGGTCCTCTAAAATGGTTTTCGCTCGTTCTACCAGTCTGACAATATACACATTATTCTTTTTTAATCTCATTTTTTTACGAACGAGCAGCTCGACAGTCACATCGTATTTCTTTTTCAAAAGGGTATAAATACGTCTTGCAATGGCTGCGTTCTCTGTCTGTATATCTAAAATCAATTTTCGATTAGAAAAAGATAATGAACCGTTCATACGGATGAGGGCAGAAAGCTCTGCTTTTGTGCAGCAGTCCTTCACTTCCAGATTAGTCAGCTCTTTTTTTGTTTCGGATGCAAATGACATCCTTGCCACCCCCATTCCTATTTTTTCTGATGCAGCAAATCGACAAGCAGCGCAGCTACTTTCAGCGTGTCATGACGAATCACATGCTGGTCATATGTAATGATTTCCCCAGGGATGACTTCTAGTCCCATGGCTTTGAGTACATCTGTGTCGAATTGTACAGGCTGCGCCTGCTCTTCTGCATATTTTGCTTTGATTTCTTCTGGAATTTCTTTATTGTTCACAAATATCGTATCGATAAATGGTCGGTCCATATGATCGTTTAGTGCCTGCACATGATCAGCTGCACTGTAGGAAAGCGTTTCCCCCGGCTGTGTCATGACATTGCAAATATAGACTTTTTTCGCCTTAGAACGAATCACTTCTTCGCCAATATGCGGTACAAGCAAGTTTGGCAAGATACTTGTATACAAGCTGCCAGGTCCAAGGACGATCAAGTCGGCTTCACGAATGACTTGAATCGATTCTGGTAGCGGCTCTATCGTATCAGGTGTGAGAAACACTCGTTTAATCCTTTCACCGTAGGTCGGGATCTTTGATTCTCCTGTTACCACTTGCCCATTTTCTAATTCAGCATGAAGAACAACACTTGAATTCGCTGCTGGCAATACTTTTCCTCTCACATTTAAGACCTTGCTCATTTCTGTGACAGCATGAAAAAAATCACCGGTTATATTCGTCATAGCCGCAAGAATGAGATTGCCGAGAGAGTGGCCTGTTAAGTCATTCCCTTTATTAAAACGGTGCTGAAATAAATCTTCTACAAGCGGTTCGACATCAGAGAGTGCCGCAAGTACATTTCGAATATCGCCTGGAGGCGGAATATTCAAATCATGCCGCAGTCTGCCTGAGCTGCCTCCATCATCAGCAACCGTTACAATAGCGGTAATATCCACTGGCTTTGTTTTTAGCCCTCTGAGCAAAACAGATAAGCCAGTGCCCCCGCCAAGAATGACCACCTTTGGAAGTGTCGTCATCTATTTTCTGCTTCTCTTTTCAATGTCCCGGTGAGTGACATGTGTATAGTAATCATTTTTAAAATGCTCCGATAAGTAGTTCGCTAGCGTCACTGATCGGTGCTGTCCGCCTGTACAGCCAATAGCGATCACCAGCTGACTTTTCCCTTCTCGTTTATAGGACGGAAGCATAAAGCTGAGAAGGTCAATTAGTTTCTCTGTGAATTTTTGTGTCTCGCTCCATTTCATGACATAGGAGCGCACTTCTTCATCGTTTCCGGTCTGTGGACGCATACTCTCAATATAGTAAGGATTCGGCAAGAATCTCACATCAAATACAAGATCAGCATCAATTGGCAGACCGTATTTAAAGCCAAATGACATCACATTCACTGTAAACACTTGCCCTTGGCTTGTGGCAAAGTGTGCGACAATTTTTTCTCGAAGCTGTTTCGGTTTTAAATCCGATGTATCAAAAATCATTTGAGCCCGGCCTTTTAACTCTTCTAACAGAGCGCGTTCCATCTCAATTCCTTCGAGCGGCAAACCTGTTGTCGCAAGGGGATGAGAACGTCTCGTTTCTTTATATCTTGAGACAAGCACCTTATCGTTTGCATCTAAAAATAGAATCCTTGGTGTGATCCAGCCGATATCACTCATCTCATCTAAGGCAGCAATTAAGCTATCAAAGAATTCACGTCCTCGCAAATCCATCACAAGGGCCACCTTGCTCATCTTTGAATTGGATTCCTTCATGAGCTCTAGAAACTTCGGTAAAAGTGATGGCGGTAAGTTATCCACACAAAAGTAACCTAAGTCTTCAAAGCTTTGGATGGCAACGGTTTTCCCCGCACCTGACATCCCTGTAATAATCACAAGCTGAATATCATCTTGTTTGTGCGTATTCATGCCTGCTCCCTCTCCTTCTTTATGAAAACGGTTCATTTATTAGTCTCCTTGAGGATCTAATCGATAAGCAATCAGCTCAAAATCTGGTGTATACGTAAAAGTGCCGTGGAGAAGTCCTTTCCCTTTCAACATGAAGTCAAGAATATGGGAATCTCCTGGAGCCATCGGCAAGCTGGGCACATCTTTTACATCATGCCATTTTAAAATGCCTTCCTCCGACTCTGATACGTTTTTTCCTGTAAAGGAATCTGCCATAAAGGTGAACATCATCCACTCTTGAACGATTTGATCGCCTTCTTTTATGATAAAGGTAAACACGCCTTTTAGCTGAGGATTTAAAATATAAATGCCTGTTTCTTCTCTAAATTCTCGAACGACTGAATCCTTGACCGATTCTCCGCTCTCCATTTTGCCGCCAGGTGCTACCCACCAGCCTCGTCTTGGCTTTTGCAGCAAGAGAACTTGATCTTCGTGATGCAGCACACAATTGGTTACTCGTTGCATCAGCTGTCACCTACTCTTTTATGTCTTTTTCTTATTATACAGGTTCATCATGACTCCCACAATGAACATGCCCGTTCTTCACTGAAAACAGACAGGTTTTCGTATGAATATGGCGACGGGCACTTTCTCTATTCTTTATTTTACAACATGTAACGGTTCTCCATGCGTCATTTGTGAACATCTCGTGAATTTCTGATTTTAAGCAAAAAAAAGGACACGGATTCACATCCGTGCCAAACATGTATTCCTTATAAAAGGGGGTCAATTACTAGTTTCATCATAACGGATAATTATTTCACCCGTGTTACATTCCAGTTAAAAGCCCGTGACGCAATATTAAGGATTTACGACAGCTGTTTATTTCATTGCTTTTAGCTTTTCAGCAAGCTCTTCTACATAATGCTGTGCACTCTGTGCTGCAATACTTCCATCACCTGTTGCTGTGACGATTTGACGAAGGGTTTTTTCACGAATATCGCCAGCTGCGAAGATTCCTTCAACTTTTGTTTCCATTCTTTCGTTTGTCTCGATGTAGCCCTCTGCATTTGTAATCCCTAGATTTTCAAATGGTTTAGACAGCGGCAGCATACCGATGTAGATAAAGACGCCGTCTGTTTTGAAGTCTTCTTCCTCACCTGTCACGGTATCAATTAATGTCACACTGCCGACTTTCCCGTTCTCTTCATTGATTTCTTTGACGGTTTTGTTCCACATAAAGTCGATTTTTTCATTATCAAATGCACGTGCTTGTAAGATGCTTTGGGCACGAAGTTTGTCGCGTCTATGGACAATTGTGACTTTAGACGCAAAGCGAGTGAGGTAAACACCCTCTTCTACTGCTGAGTCTCCTCCGCCAATCACGACAAGCTCTTTGTTTTTAAAGAAGGCACCGTCACATACAGCGCAGTATGATACGCCGCGGCCGCCAAGTTCTTTTTCGCCTGGTGCACCGATTTTTTTGTATTCAGCACCTGCCGCAATAATGACAGAGCGTCCTTTGTATTCTTTTGAACCAGCTTTGACGGTTTTGTACTCTTCACCATCTACAATTTCTTTAATATCGCCATACGCATACTCGGCACCGAATTTCTTTGCATGCTCAAACATTTTATTTGAAAGTTCCGGCCCTAAGATGCTTTCAAAGCCCGGATAGTTCTCGACATCTTCCGTATTCGCCATTTGGCCGCCTGGAATTCCTCTTTCAATCATCAGTGTTGAAAGATTTCCCCGTGATGTATAAACAGCGGCTGTCATTCCGGCAGGACCCGCTCCAATGATGATCGTATCGTAGATTTTTTCTTCTGACACAACTGTCACTCCCTCTTCAATTGCTGCTAGCATTTCTTATTAGAATGCCCTTGGGTGATGCTTCCATTCATGACAGAGAGCATCATTTCCACTCTTAGCTTTTATTCCTTACCCATATCCTATTAAATCTGCGGATAATAAGCGAATCATTTGCTCATATCTTCAAAAAAAGAAAAAGCTTCCTTAAACTGCTGTTTAAGGAAGCCTGTTTACGGTTATATAGTAAGTAATGATTTATTCAACGACTCTTCTTACAACGCCTTTGAATGCTTTTTTCCAGTAAACGTTGCTCATTGAGTCAACTGAAACACCGCGAGAGCTGTTATCGTTCAAGAATGTACCGTTTCCTAAGTAAATACCAACGTGTCCATTTACTTTATACGTATCAAAGAACACAAGGTCTCCGCGTTTCATGTCAGATGCACTTACAGCTCTTCCTTTACCTACAAGCGTATCTGTTGTTGTACCGCCAACTGGTCCAAGGTTGATGCCTGCTGATGCAAATGCCCAGCGAACGAATGAAGAACAGTCAAAACGACGTGCGTCAATATCGGCTTGTGATCTGCCACCGCCCCATTTATATGGAGATTGTCCTACAATCGTAGAACCTGTGCTGATTGCACCTTCGATTCCGCCTACGTTATTGCTGACAGGTGATCCACCGCCAGAAGATGGCTTTTTGCTTGGTGAACTGCTGTTGTTGTTATTATTTGAAGATCCACTGTTATTTGAAGAAGAACCGCTGTCGTTATTAGAGCTGTTGTCTTCTGCTTGAACACTAGCTTGACGTTGCTGTTGTCTTTGTGCTTTTTCTTCTTTTGCTTGTTGAGCAGCTTCTCTTGCTTCTTTTTCAGCTTGTTTTTGAGCAGCGATTGTTGCGTCTTTTTCAGATGCAATGCTGTTTGCCTCAGTGTTTAACTCGCTGATTTGAGAAGAGGCACTTCCTTTTTGCTTTTTCACTTGCTTGAATAGCTTGTCTTTCTCATCAAGCTGTTTATTTAAGTCTGTTTGAAGTGTTTCAAGCTTTGCAAGCGTCTTTTGAACATCTTCAAGCTTTGTGTTTAATTCGTTTTCAGACTTTTGTAATTCCGCTTTGTCTCTTTCTTGTTCTTTAATGATTTCGCTGTCTGCGTTGATTAATGTAGATACAGCACCTGCACGGCTGATGAAATCGCTAAAGCTTTTTGCTCCTAGTAATACATCTATGTATTTCGTAGAACCACCGCTTTCTTGAAGCGCACGTACACGCTTTTTCAAGAATTCGTTTCTTTCTTCGATACGTTTTTCTGTATCAGCAATTTCTTTTTTCAGTGCTTTGATTTCTTTTTTTGTTTTTTCGTTTTCTTTTTGTTTTTCTTCGATTTGATCACTTGTTTTTAAAGCTTTTTCGTCAATTTCTTTTAGCTTTAGCGCAAGTGCCTCTTGTTTTGCCTCAAGCTTTGAAAGCTCTTCTTTTTTCTTTTGAAGATTCTTGTTTACCTCTGACTGCTTGCTGTCTAGTTCTTGTTTCTTTTGTTCAAAGTTCTGTGCATTTGCTTCATGAGTAAATGGAATAAATAAACCGCTCGCTCCAATCACCGAAGCTAAACCGAAAGTAATAAACTTTTTCACGTATAGTTCCTCCTTTGACAATTTCCCAAGCGACATGAGAAAGCAGCAAATTCTCTGCGACCAATCTGTGCTTCCTGTGTCTTTCTTCCTGATGATTCAGTCAGATGTTGACCAGATTGTTTCTATCACTAGGTGTTGCATTATGTATAGTAAAATATTTAAATATATATCTTTGTTTTAATCCACGAGTTTCATTATACATGACACATCGACAAAATGAGCTAATATTTTTATTACATTTATGTTTCAAATAGATGTCGAGATTGTCATACTTCGCCAAATCCTAGCAAATCCCACCTTTTTATCCAAGAAAAAAAGCATGACCTTTTCGGCCATGCTGCTGTTATCTGATTCTATTTACCTATTCAAACCATGAACGCACAAATAACATTCTCATATTTTGACAGCGTTTGAACGCTGATCTGAAAAGAAGCTGCGATCTCTTTTTTGCTGACAGCTGATTCTTCTTGTTCATTCATCCATAGATAATAAGAAGCTGCTGCCCATGCAATGGCATTTTTCTTCTCTACGCCTGAAGCACGTGCTTGCTGAATAATATGGAATAACCAAAAATATGGCATGTGGCTATCAGGATTCACCGCTTCTTCCAAAGCAGATGCCGCCTGTTTTGCGAAGACCGCATCTGCTGAAAACGATCGTTCTTCCATTTGATCTTCAAATAAAAGTAACTCAATAAACTGCTGTTCAAAGGCCGTTTTCGCAGCGCGGGAATCAAGAACAGATTGCAAGACGTCACGTTCACCTTTTTGTTTGCTGACATAGTAGGCAGTGAGTCGTTCCTCAATTGAAACCATTGGCTCAGACTCCTCTGGTTTATCTTGCCACGGCTTGATTTCATCTGCATCAATATCTTCTTCCACCATCTTATCCCAGACGGTTTGCGCCAGCGTTTTGTGGCCCGTATAATAGGCTGCACTTGCCAGCCAGTATAAAAACGTACTATCACCTTGGAAACCTGTTTTATACAAAGAATAAAGCCATTTAAATGCCCATTCAAATTCTCCAACAAGGGCAAATGTTGCGCCAAGCTTATAACGCTGTTCACTTAATATTGGATACACGTGCGTTAATTGCTTCGCTAACAGATTGACCTTTTCTTCTTCTTTTTCATAATGATAGAAAACAAGCTGATTACAAAGGGCATGCAGATTACCGGGATTTTCATGAAGGACCCGGTTCAACATTTCTTTTGCCTGATCGATTTGGCCAGAATAAAAATAGGCCAAAGCGAGATTATTATACGCTGACCAAAACTCTGGATACTCAACAATCATCTGTTCCAGCATCTCGATTGCTTCATCCAGCCTGCCGCTTTCTAGCAAATGGTTGGCTTGATCCTGCTTTACAATCAGATCATCCTGATCATAAGGAAAATCTTCATCAACATCGTCACTCATATCAAGCAGATCGAGGAGATCGTCATTTTCATCTGCAAATTCCCCGTCTTCTTCCAGCGCAGCATAAGCAGTGGCGCATCTATATGCCTCTTGAAACAAACCGAGATTCGCATAATTATTGGCTTTAAAGTAGTGACACTCTGACATATTCTCATCCAAGTGTTCAAGGATAAAATCAAGCAGTTCATTTGATTGTTGGTAATGACCCATTTCAGTATAAATAATGGCAAGCTGCGACAGCATTTCTACATTTTCAGGCTCAAGTACGATGGCCCGCTGTATGAGCTTACTTGCCCTAGACAGATTTCTTTCTCTATATGCTTTTAGACCTTTATGAAAAAAGTAATGCCCATCTTGGAATAGCTGGACGACTTGTGTGTGATTATTTTGAGAAGTGTATTTACTCACCGATACCCTCCATTTCGAACAGTGTACCGTGTGTAGTATAACATACTTCATGAGTCGTCACATAGAACAAAAGGAAAGGAAGGATTTGTTTTTCATTTAAAAGCAAAAAGCTGGGGGTACCCCCAGCTTCAGGCTGTCGAGAAAATCTCGACAGCTTTATTTTTTCCCTTAAAT
This sequence comes from Bacillus sp. 2B09, assembly GCF_003946835.1. Classification (NCBI taxonomy): domain Bacteria; kingdom Bacillati; phylum Bacillota; class Bacilli; order Caryophanales; family Bacillaceae; genus Bacillus; species Bacillus sp. 2B09. Next base: position 119 of record NZ_RPSG01000003.1, on the reverse strand, counting down.
TTTCCACTATCCCATTTTATAATAGAGAAAAGCATACTAAAGGAAGGTGTTTTTCTCATGTTCCACACTAGAAATTCTTCTCAGCACGAAGCCGAATTTGTTTTGCTAGATCAATTGGT
>NZ_RPSG01000024.1:0-468 GCF_003946835.1 Bacillus sp. 2B09 | reverse complement strand
AAGGTGGGGCAGATGATTGGGGTGAAGTCGTAACAAGGTAGCCGTATCGGAAGGTGCGGCTGGATCACCTCCTTTCTAAGGATATATGGAGCAGCGTACGTTTTTCGTCTTGTTTAGTTTTGAAGGAACTTGCAAAAGATCCTACAACATCATATCTTCGATATGAAAGATGGGCCTGTAGCTCAGCTGGTTAGAGCGCACGCCTGATAAGCGTGAGGTCGGTGGTTCGAGTCCACTCAGGCCCACCATCTTCTATTAAAACGGGGCCTTAGCTCAGCTGGGAGAGCGCCTGCCTTGCACGCAGGAGGTCAGCGGTTCGATCCCGCTAGGCTCCACCAACGTGTTCTTTGAAAACTAGATAACAATAAGTAATACATTCACATTGAATGCAATGCAAAGTTCATCACACATAGTGATTCTTTCTAAAGTAAGAAATGGTTAAGTTAGAAAGGGCGCACGGTGGATGCC
>NZ_RPSG01000021.1:0-1033 GCF_003946835.1 Bacillus sp. 2B09 | reverse complement strand
TCCATCAGGTTTGGTGGCGATAGCGAAGAGGTCACACCCGTTCCCATACCGAACACGGAAGTTAAGCTCTTCAGCGCCGATGGTAGTTGGGGGTTTCCCCCTGTGAGAGTAGGACGCCGCCAAGCTTTTCAAAGGATCAGTTCCAGTCGGAACTGGTCTTTTTTGTGTTTCAATAAATGATATATCTATTTATATTGAAAATAGTGGTCTTTCACTACATTCTCAATAACTCATTCATTTCATCCCCTTCACTGGAATTCTAGACATTCTATAATATTCTTATCATCTAATCTCGTCGCTCGCTCATCTTGCTAAGAGTCAACATCGAACGAGTAAACATGTCTAAGAAGGATCTTCTCCTCTGGCAACCATATGTAGCGAACTGCGCTTGCTGCTAGATCATTGAAACCTACATAAGAGAGCAAAGGGCATCTTGGTTTGCTAATGAGAGAGGGGAGGAAGATTTGAGTTAAGCACCACAATGTTTGATGAGGCAAGGGAACATTGAGACGAATTTTTGGAAAATGACCAGGATCAATTTAATATAAAGCAAATTTACAAAATGGTTTCTCGGAAAAATAAAATAATAAAAAAATTCGTTTCTATATGCACGTTATCTGAGGATTTAAGGAATAAAACAAACATTTTTCAGCTTTAAAAGAGCTGTTTTTACATTGAAAAAGCGCTATTAATCCCCTTTTTAACAAAAAAACATAAAAAAATGAAAAAAAGACTTTTAAAATGAAGAGACAAGTGGTAAACTTCTTTAGGTGCCTTAACGAAAAGATGTGAAAAAATAGCTTTAAAATAAATTCAAAAATTATTTTAAAAAAGTCTTTACAAACAATATCTTATCGTTATATAATACTATTTGTCAGATCGAGAGACATTCGAAACGACATAATATGGAGGATTAGCTCAGCTGGGAGAGCATCTGCCTTACAAGCAGAGGGTCGGCGGTTCGAGCCCGTCATCCTCCACCATATTTATTCTTACATAATGTTAGGATAGATAAAGCCGGTGTAGCTCAACT
>NZ_RPSG01000020.1:0-1232 GCF_003946835.1 Bacillus sp. 2B09 | reverse complement strand
CCTTAAATTTTCCACTATCCCATTTTATAATAGAGAAAAGCATACTAAAGGAAGGTGTTTTTCTCATGTTCCACACTAGAAATTCTTCTCAGCACGAAGCCGAATTTGTTTTGCTAGATCAATTGGTCGAAGAGGATCACCTGCTTCGTAAAATTGATCAGTACATTGATTTTTCATTTATCATAGACAAAGTAAAACCATATTATAGTGAGAATAAAGGTCGTCCCTCACTTGATCCACTTATTTTGTTTAAAATGATGTTTATCGGATACCTGTACGGTATCCGTTCTGAAAGACAACTTGAAAAAGAAATTTACTATAACATGGCGTATAGATGGTTTTTAGGTTTAAACATCAATGACCCCGTTCCCCATCACTCGACCATTAGCTGGAATCGTCGTACTCGATTTAAGGATACAACCATTTTTCAAGACATTTTCGATGAAATTGTTCTTCAAGCCATCAATCACGATATGGTTGGAGGGCGCGTTCTTTTTACTGACTCCACTCATCTTAAAGCCAATGCCAATAAACATAAATATACAAGAAAAACGATTGAACAAGATACCCAGAACTATATAAATGAATTAGAAGAAGCGATCCAAGAAGATCGGGTGGCACACGGAAAAAAGCCCTTAAAGGTAAAAGAGGAGGTGAAAACGGAAAAAGACATTCGTCAAAGTACGACTGATCCTGAAAGTGGCTATCTTTATCGTGAAAACAAACCAGAAGGCTTTTTCTACCTAGACCATCGTACAACGGATATGAAGTACAATATCATCACAGATGCTCATGTCACGCCTGGCAATGTCCATGATTCCGTTCCGTATCTTGAACGATTGGATCACCAAATCGCACGATTTGGTTTTCAAGTAAACGCAGTTGCCCTTGATTCTGGTTATTTGACAACCCCAATCTGTAAAGGTTTATCTGATCGCCGTATTTTTGGTGTCATCGCACATAGACGTTTCCATCCAACAAGAGGATTATTCGAGAAGTGGAAATTCCAGTATGATTCTGAACACGATCAATACATATGCCCGAATGGTGAAAAGCTTTTATATACCACGACTGATCGAAAAGGTTATAGGTTCTACAAATCAGATCCTAAAAAATGCACATCGTGTCCTTTCCTTGAAAACTGCACAAGATCTAAAAATCATCAAAAGGTCATCTCAAGACATGTGTGGGAGGAACATAAAGAAAAGATCAGGCAAAATCGTCTGTCTGCC
>NZ_RPSG01000019.1:0-2325 GCF_003946835.1 Bacillus sp. 2B09 | reverse complement strand
GCAGTACGTATGTAGTAAATACTGCACCACCGACAGGTACACCAGATACTTCCCCAGACTACACATTACTGGCTGCAGCAGGATCAACTGGAGATACTGGAGTAACTGGAGATACCGGACCTACTGGAGATACCGGGCCTACTGGTGCCACTGGTGTAACTGGAGATACTGGTCCAACCGGTGCCACCGGAGTTACTGGATCCACTGGAGATACCGGGCCTACTGGTGCCACTGGTGTAACTGGAGATACCGGGCCTACCGGTGCGACTGGTGTAACTGGTGATACCGGTCCTACCGGAGTTACTGGAGCTACTGGTGATACCGGGCCTACTGGTGCGACTGGTGTAACTGGTGATACCGGGCCTACCGGTGCGACTGGTGTAACTGGTGATACCGGGCCTACTGGTGCCACCGGAGTTACTGGAGCTACTGGTGATACCGGGCCTACTGGTGCCACTGGTGTAACTGGTGATACTGGCCCTACCGGTGCGACTGGTGTAACTGGTGATACTGGCCCTACCGGTGCGACTGGTGTAACTGGTGATACTGGCCCTACGGGAGCCACTGGAGTTACTGGTGCTACTGGTCCTACCGGTGCCACCGGAGTTACTGGATCCACTGGAGATACCGGGCCTACTGGTGCCACTGGTGTAACTGGAGATACCGGGCCTACCGGTGCGACTGGTGTAACTGGAGATACCGGGCCTACCGGAGTTACTGGAGCTACTGGTGATACCGGTCCTACTGGTGCGACTGGTGTAACTGGTGATACCGGGCCTACCGGTGCGACTGGTGTAACTGGTGATACCGGGCCTACTGGTGCCACCGGAGTTACTGGAGCTACTGGTGATACCGGGCCTACTGGTGCCACTGGTGTAACTGGTGATACTGGCCCTACCGGTGCGACTGGTGTAACTGGTGATACTGGCCCTACCGGTGCGACTGGTGTAACTGGTGATACCGGACCTACTGGTGCCACCGGAGTTACTGGATCCACTGGAGATACCGGACCTACTGGTCCAACCGGTGCGACTGGTGATACCGGGCCTACCGGTGCGACTGGTGTAACTGGTGATACCGGACCTACTGGTGCGACTGGTGTAACTGGTGATACTGGCCCTACCGGTGCGACTGGTGTAACTGGAGATACCGGGCCTACTGGTGCCACCGGAGTTACTGGATCCACTGGAGATACCGGACCTACTGGTCCAACCGGTGATACTGGTGCAACTGGTAATACCGGACCTACCGGTGCCACTGGTGTAACTGGTGATACTGGACCTACTGGTGCCACTGGTGTAACTGGTGATACCGGACCTACCGGTGTAACTGGAGATACTGGGCCTACTGGTGTAACTGGTGATACCGGGCCTACCGGTGATACTGGTGCAACTGGTGATACCGGACCTACTGGTCCAACCGGTGATACTGGTGCAACTGGTAATACCGGACCTACTGGTGCCACTGGTGCCACTGGTGTAACTGGAGATACTGGACCTACCGGTGCCACTGGTGTAACTGGTGATACCGGACCTACTGGTGCGACTGGTGTAACTGGTGATACTGGACCTACCGGTGCGACTGGTGTAACTGGAGATACCGGGCCTACTGGTGCCACCGGAGTTACTGGAGCTACTGGAGATACCGGGCCTACTGGTGCCACCGGAGTTACTGGAGCTACTGGAGATACCGGGCCTACTGGTGCCACCGGAGTTACTGGAGCTACTGGAGATACCGGGCCTACTGGAACCACTGGTGTAACTGGAGATACCGGACCTACTGGTCCAACCGGTGATACTGGTGCAACTGGTAATACCGGACCTACCGGTGCGACTGGTGTAACTGGTGATACCGGGCCTACTGGTGCCACTGGTGTAACTGGTGATACCGGGCCTACTGGTGCGACTGGTGTAACTGGTGATACTGGCCCTACCGGTGCCACTGGAGTAACTGGAGATACTGGGCCTACCGGTGTAGGATTAACAGGAATTGAAGCGTTTGATCCGGTAGTAAGTCCTACTTACCCGGTAGGGCAAGTAGTGACCTTTAATGGCAGTACGTATGTAGTAAATACTGCACCACCGACAGGTACACCAGATACTTCTCCAGACTACACATTACTGGCTGCAGCAGGATCAACTGGAGATACTGGAGTAACTGGAGTAACTGGAGATACCGGACCTACTGGTCCAACAGGTGATACTGGTCCAACTGGTAATACCGGACCTACCGGTGCGACTGGTGTAACTGGTGATACTGGCCCTACGGGAGCCACTGGAGTTACTGGTGCTACTGGTCCTACCGGTGCCACCGGAGTTACTGGTG